>SYIM01000054.1 GCA_005798775.1 Burkholderiales bacterium | reverse complement strand
GTGCCGGTGAGGCCGAGATCGACCCGGAGAAAATCGACCAGCAGTCGGCGCGGTTCAACTTCGCGCTCGACCTGCTGACCGTTGACAGACAGGCGGACAGTGGGCATGGGGGTACGCTCCAAAGAAACATCCGAGATGGTAGCGCGGAACCCTGTTGCCGGCATGCTGGCATCATAGGGATAGGGCCGGCTGTGTCGGCGTCAACGCAATAAACCTCTCTATGCTCGAGCATTTTCGACTCTCTCATGTGGTGGCGGGATTCGTGTCGGTCCTGGTGGGCTATGCGAGTTCCGCGGTCATTGTTTTGCAGGCGGCTGCCGCGGCGGGCGCGACTGACGCGCAGCAGGTCTCCTTCCTATGGGTGCTGGGGGTGGGAATGGGGGTGGCCACCCTCGCACTGTCCCTTCGGTATCGGGCGCCAGTCCTTGCCGCCTGGTCAACCTCGGGCGCGGCGCTCCTTGTGACTGCGCTTTCAGGTGCCACGCTGGGTGAAGCGGTCGGCGCTTTTCTGTTTTCGTCGGCGCTGCTCGTGGTGGTCGGCTTGCTCGGCTGGACTGATGTCATCTTGCGCTATGTGCCACGGTCGGTAGCGGCTGCGATGCTGGCCGGGGTGTTGCTCCGTTTTTGCACCGGGATGTTTGCGCTCTCGGGCGCAGGCCTGTTGCTGGCGCTCGCCATGGTGGCGGTGTATCTGCTCGCCAAGTATCGAATGCCGAACTATGCGGTGCTGGCAAGTGTCGGCGTGGGGGTGGTCGGCACCATGGCGACGACCGGGCTCGACCTCTCCGGTGTTGGATTGGGTCTTGCGGGCCCAGTGTTTACGGCACCTGAGTTTTCGCCCGCGGTGCTGATTGGCGCAGGCCTTCCGTTGTTTCTGGTGACAATGAGCTCACAGAACCTGACCGGCATGGCGACCTTGCGTGCACATGGGTACGACACGCCTGCTTCGCCACTCATTGCGAGCCTGGGTGCCATCGGGCTTGTACTAGGCGCCGCAGGCGGCTTTGCTTACAGCGTGGCGGCGATTTCGGCTGCAGTCTGCATGACCGACGATGCCGAGCCCCGGCCCGAACGTCGCTATCTGGTCACGCTCTGGGCAGGTGCTTTTTATCTGCTCGCCGGTTTGTTCGCAGCGACGGTCGTTGCGGTGCTCGCGGCCTTGCCGCAGTCTCTCGTGATGGCGATCACCGGGGTGGCACTACTCGCTACGCTTAGCAACAGTCTGACGGTTGCGGTCAGCCAGGATGCGGAGCGCGACGCCGCAGTCGTGACCTTCCTGTGCACCGCCTCAGGTATGTCGCTGCTCGGCGTGGGGAGTGCGTTCTGGGGCCTTCTGCTGGGTGTCGCGGTGCTGCAATGGCGGCGGCTTGCCGGGGCACGCGCGGGCTGAGCTGAAACCCGACGGGACTTGTGAGGGGCTGAGCGGAAACCGGACAGCCGCGCGCGCTGAGCCCGGACCGCGTCAGCGCGCGATGTCCAGCGTGGTGGTTCGACGCAATTCACGCCGGTGGCGCGTGTCGTCGAAGGGGCGCCCGCGATGCATGGTCGCGCGGTTGTCCCAGATCACCAGATCGCGCGGCTGCCAGATGTGCCGATAGATAAAAGCGTGTTGAGTGGCGTGTTCGATCAGGTCGAGGAGGAGGATGCGCCCCTCCGGAACCGGCCAGTCGACAATGTGCGACGCATGAGATGCCAGATAGAGTGCGCGTCGTCCAGAACCTGGCAGCGTGCGGACGAGGGGGTGGACAGCACCCGGAAGTCGGGCTGCTTCTTCGGGAGCAAAATCAAATCCGATAGCGTGCCGGGAATGGACGATCGAGTGGAACACGCGCAGGCCTGAGAGCCGGGTTTGCTCGTCGGGCTCCAGCGCGTCCCAGGCGCTGCGCATGTCAGCGAACTCGGTATCGGCACGCACCTCGGGTACGACCTTGGCCGAAAGCAGCGAATAGCGTCCAGCGGGATCAACAAATGACGCGTCGGTGTGCCACAAGCGGTTACTGAGAATACTGAGTCGGCGGCGATCGGCTAGTTCAGCCAGTTCGCCATTAGCTTTGACACTTGAAATATCGGTGAGCGCTTCATTGCCGAAGCGATTTGCACCCAGGGCCGACAAGGAGGTTTGGGTGTGAAGCTTGCCGTCAAAGCGGGTAGCGAAATCGACCTGTTCATCATCGGTGAACGGTTGGTCGCGAAAGACCAGAACAGCGTACTGATCCATGGCGGCGCGGATCGCTGCGAGGATTGCCGGGTCGCGCGCCTGGCGCAGGTCGACCCCCACCACTTCGGCGGCGAACAGGGAGTGAAGCGGCTTGCAATTGAGCATGGGAGCTCCGATGAACGATCAAACAACAGCGATCTTATTGCGTCCGGGCGGGCATCGCCAGGCGCCGGGCCCGGTTTTGGATCGGTCGTGGTGGGCGGTCAGGGCGATGTTGCCAAGGTATTCTTCGGCCTCTTCCCGGGAGCCATGACTTGAAGCATGTTTTGAAAATCACGGTCGAATTCGGCGACTGTGACCCAAGCGGGATCGTTTTTCACCCGAATTTTTTCAGCTGGTTCGATGCGGCCTCGCTACATTTCTTTCGCGATAGCGGCATCCCGTCTTGGCGCGAGACCCTGCTCACCCACGGTATCCTGGGCACGCCCATTGTTTCAACCCGGTGCGATTTTCGGGCGCCCGCTCGGTATGGCGACCAGATCGAGGTGCATACCTGCGTATCCGAGTGGCGCGAGCGACGTTTTACCCAGCACCATCAAATTGTCAAGGGCGACACCCTGATTGCCGAGGCCTTTCATGTGAGGGTATTCGCAGGGCCGCACCCCGACGATCCGGAGCGTATTCGTGCTGTTCCGATCCCGGCAGCTTTCCGCGAAATGTGCGACCGGAAGTATCCGCCGCAGCAACAGGCGTCGGGCTGAACGGTCGCAGCTGGTTCGGGGTTCGGGGCTCGGGGTTCGGGGCGATTGCGTCCCCAGGCGCGCCGCCACGCCGGTCAGCCGTTGTGGCACACCGTGCCGTGGAGGGTCAGGTCATAACCGCCCAGCCGACCGGCATGCGCGGCGAAGCGACGGCCACGCCCAAGCTCGAGCAGCCGGTTAAGGGGCGGGTCGAACACGTTTCGTCGCCACGCCACCAACTCCACATCCTCGGTAGCGAGCGGTATGAACGGCAGCCGGTGCCTGTCGGCGACCGCTCGGATGGCAAAGCCCGCATCGGCGTAGCCATCCGCGATGGCCTCGGCCACCTCCGTTTCACTGAAAGCGGGTGTGTCTAGGGCCCGAATCCTCTCCAGGCTTGCCCCCGCAGCCCTCAACAGCCGCGCGAACAGGAGATTGCTGCCCGCCCCCAGCTGGCGACGGATGACCCGGGCCCGCCGGCCGATCAGGTCTTTCAGCGACCGGATACGAAGCGGATTGCCCTCTGCGACGATGAGTCCCTGCTCGCGGCGGGCCCAGTGAAGCGATACCACGGGCAGACCTGCCAGCGCGCTCTGGATAGCCTCCGTGTTGTACCCGGTGCCGTTGGCGTTCGGGATGTGAATCAGCGCCGCACAGGCCCTGCGGCTCGCGAGCTGCGCCAGACCGTCGCTGCTGCCGCGACAGTTGACCGTGAGCGGCGCGCCCGCCTCGCGAACCGCCCAGTCGAGCAGCGGGTCATGAGATCCAGCAATGACAGCGGGCACGCCGGCGGACTCGTGCAGAACCGGACCACGTGTCGATGCTGCAATCCAGGCATCAATCCGGTGGCGCTCGAACAGCAGCTTCCCGCGTGCGCGACCAAACGGGATCTCGCCACGAGATACCAGGTGGTAAATCGTTCTAGGACTCAGGCGGAGCAGTCCTGCCACTTCAGCGGTGGTGAGCAAAGTGGGCCCGACTGACTGCTTCGGCGCGGTGGCTGCCGTCGAAACGGTAATTCCGGGGAGCTTGGGCATGACGGGTTCCTTGGGTACAGACCAGGGCGAAACCAGAATGACCCATTATGCAAAATTTACGCGCTGCCCTTATCTATTTCAGGCACTGCTAAATTAATGCCAGCATTAACCTGAGCGCTACAGGCTCGCACACCCGGATTCAATGAACGATCTCGCCGCTACCTTCCCACCGATTGTCGACCTGCTTTCCGGGAGGCAGCCGGGGCTTTGGGCAATCGTTGGTCTCAGCCTTCAGGTGAGCGTGTTTGCGACGCTCGTCGCCTCAGTCCTCGCCTTACCCCTTGCAGCGGTCATAGCGCTGTTTGATTTCCGCGGTCGCAACCTTCTCATCACCGTACTGAATGCCCTCATGGGCTTGCCCGCAGTAGTCGTGGGCTTGGTGGTCTATCTGCTCCTTTCGCGGGCCGGCCCGCTTGGTTCACTGGGCATCCTGTTCACACCATCCGCCATGGTGATCGCACAAGCAATTCTGGTGTTGCCCTTGGTCACCGCACTCACGCGGCAGATGCTGGAAGATTCGTTGCGTGAACTTGGCCCTTATCTGCGTTCGCTCAAGGTAAGCCGGACGAACCTTATCCTCACTGTGCTCGCTGAAACGCGCTGGTCGCTTCTGACTGCGCTTCTTGCCGGCTTTGGCCGGGCAGCAGCCGAGGTGGGGGCAGTCATGATTGTCGGAGGTAATATTGAGGGCGTCACCCGCACCATGACGACAGCCATCACGTTGGAGACCGGCCGCGGCGATCTGGCGCTGGCGCTCGGCCTGGGCCTGCTGCTGC
>SYIM01000053.1 GCA_005798775.1 Burkholderiales bacterium | reverse complement strand
TCTCGGGAATCATTTCGGGCACGCCCTCCATCACATCCTCGCGGCTGAGCAGGGTGGTGCCAGCCTGCATCAGTTCAGCGACGCTACGGCCATCGCGCGCACCTTCCATGATGGCGGCACTCAGGAAAGCGACCGCCTCGGGATAGTTGAGCTTCAGGCCCCGGGCCTTGCGTCGTTCGGCGACCAGCGCGGCAGTGAAGATCAGCAGTTTGTCGCGTTCGCGTGGCGTCAGTTCCATGGTGTCAGTCTCCGCAGACGACCACCGGCGCCGCCGGCGGTTGGTAAAGAGGGGATCGGGTCGTTGTCATCAGGTAGCCCAGATTCTAGGCGCACAGGCCTCGCGACCGATGGCGATAGGCCGGCAGGCGGCCCAGGCGGCCCGGAGCACGCGCCAGCCCGCTTCTGCCCCCTCGCCCCGCCATCGCAATACCACTAGGCCCGACAAAGCCGTGATGGCCCAGTCACCGGGCAGATGATCGCTCGAGCCGCTCCGAGATTCGTCTTGAAGGCGGCGAACCCGCCCCACCATCTGCGCACAAGCATCGGGCGACGCGGCAATCACCAGGGTTGCAAAGGCAGGCAGCCCGGCGAGCCCCGCCTGTGCAGTGAGGATGGGCGACTGGCCTTCAATCGACGCCTGCTCGACAAACACGAGGCGTCCATCGCGCATGATCTCCATCCGTGATCGGATTTCTCCGGTCATGAAGCGCAGCCCGCTTGCGGGCCTTCCAAGACACACCAGATCGGCCCCAACCAGGGTGCCGCTGCCAGCCAGTTCGATGCGCGTGCTCCAGTCGGCGACAGCGCCGTCGAAGACAATGGTTTCGAGCGGCAGCCATTCGAGACTTGCGCCATCAGCCACCGACAGCCGGACCGACTGGCGCGCAACCGGCTGCGCCGCCTCGGGATTGGCCCGATACCACTTGGCCGCCCCCGGCGAAGTGGTCAGCGCGCGGGCGCCCTCGTGGGCAACCACCGAGATATCCAGTCGGTCGCCCGAGGCGATTCCACCCGGAGGGTGGACAATCACCTGATGCCACAGTCCCGGGCCTTCCGGCGTGAACCCCTTTTGAACGCGCAGCGGCCCGCGGTGCGAACGGAGCACAGGAATGGTGGCCTCGCCCCGCCGCGCAAATGCGAGATCGAGGCTCGCGTGCCAGCCCGCGCCCACGGGCTGTGTTACCGGGGACGCTGCGCCACCTGTCTCGTCGCACCGCCATGCGGGCGCGTTCATCAATTCGCCTTTCATCGAGCGTACGGCCGAGGATGGTGGGATCCGATCATCACCCAATGACGTACACCGTGACATCCCATTCGGCCCGCAGGCCACAGTGGGCCGTTTCAACGCGCGCCATCGCCGCGAAGCGATTTTTCAGAAACCGGAGGACGTCGTAACGCTGTTCCACCAACACATTTATTATGTTCCCACGGGAAGCTAGCAACCCGCTCGAAACCTGGATGACGAAGAGCGGGATACTTTCGGCGGGTTCAACAGGACTTATATGGGGGGAATTTACCGCAAACGTCGTGCCGGGACGATACGCACCACCGCGGGGCGAAAACCCCTGGCCGGCCCCAGTTTAATCAGCCGCCGCACCGGCATTGGGCGGCGGCTGACCCAGGCGCGGTGCGTTTTACGGCTGACATGCGTCGTCAAAACTCATCTCCCTTACCGGCTTCGGTCTGGTGGTTACGGCCAGGGCAAACCAGATGGCAACAGAGGCTGCTCTGTTAAGCTTTCCGGATTGCGAAAAGGCTTTGCCAACCGGCAGAACCAGCCGTCTCGCCAAGGCTGCTATTTGCCTTCATCATCGCGCCCGCCTTCTGGATTCACCGCCCGTGACCAACCTTAAAGTCCTTGCCTTCGATGTCTTTGGCACCGTCGTGGACTGGTATGGATCGATTGCCCGCGAGGCTGTGGCGGCACCGGTCGGCCTCTCAGCCGTTCGAGCACAGGCATTCGCGCTCGCGTGGCGAGAGGGGTACCGCCCCGCCATGCAGCGCGTGCGCAGTGGCGAACTTGGCTGGACTCGCATCGATGACCTGCACCGCATGATTCTCGAGGGCATCCTCCCGCGCTTTGGCCTTGAGCGCCTGACTGAGGCTGAGCGCAATGCGCTCAATCTCGCCTGGCATCGGCTTGATCCCTGGCCCGATGCACCTGCGGGGCTGCTTGCGCTCCGACGGCGCTTTCAGCTGTGCACGCTTTCAAACGGTAATCTGAGTCTGCTTGCCGATCTTGCGCGCCATGGCGATCTGCGGTGGGACCTGATCCTGTCGGCTGAAGTGTTCCGTCACTACAAGCCCGATCCGCAAACCTATCTGGGCGTGGCCGATGTGTTTGGGCTTGAACCCTCGCAGGTCATGCTGGTCGCCGCGCACAAGGACGACCTGCGCGCCGCCGCCGCGTGCGGACTGCGCACGGCGTACATCGAGCGGCCACTCGAATTTGGTGCCGACGGTGTGGCTCGCGGCCTGAAGGACCTGTCACGTTCTTCTAATCTTGATTTTCACGCAACCGATTTCCTTGACCTCGCCCGACAGCTGGAGTGCTCGCCTTGATTCATGCCCCGTTCAACTGGCATCACCACTACCCGGCGCCGCGCACACCGCAATTCGCGCGTAATTTCGTTGCCACGTCGCAGTCGCTTGCCGCTCAGGCGGGCCTTCGGATGCTGATGCGTGGCGGTAACGCGGTCGACGCAGTGATCGCCGCCGCCGCCGCCATCACCATCGCCGAACCGGTCTCCAACGGCCTGGGTAGTGATGCGTTTGCGATCATCTGGGATGGCCAGGCACTGCACGGCCTCAACTCCTCCGGGACGGCACCGGCGGCCTGGGACCGCGCCTGGTTCGAGCGTCATCATGGCGGCGCCATCCCAATGCGCGGTTGGGGCTCGGTCACGGTACCGGGCGCGGTCGGTGCCTGGGCCGCGCTTCATGAGAAATTCGGGTCGCTGCCGTTTGCCGACCTGCTGGCGCCGGCCATCGATATCGCACGCCGGGGCTACAACGTTACCCCGGTGGTGCAGCGTAAGTGGGCCGCGCAGATCGACAAGCTCCGCTCGCAACCCGGCTTCGAGCAGGCTTTCATGCCGCACGGCCGGGCGCCCGCCATTGGCGAGCGCTTCGTATTCGAAGACGCCGCCCGCACGCTGGAACGCATCGCCGCCACCGGTGGCCGTGATTTCTATGAAGGCGAAACCGCCAAGGCCATCGCCCGCCATGCGCGCGAGCACGGCGGCGGCATCACGCTCGCCGATCTGCGCGACTGGCGTCCCGATTGGGTCGGCACGTTGTCGGGTGACTATCACGGCTACACGCTCCATGAGATTCCCCCCAACGGTCAGGGCATCGCGGCGCTGATGGCACTCGGCATCCTGTCGCACTTCGATCTCAAGTCGCTGCCGGTCGATTCCACCGACAGCCGCCATCTGCAGATCGAGGCCATGAAGGCTGCCTTCAGCGAGGTCTATCGCCATGTGGCCGATGCCCGAGCCATGACCCGGGTCACGCCGGCCGACCTGCTCGATGATGGGCGGCTTGCCGCGCTCGCTGTACGCATTCGCACCGACCGCGCCACCGACTTCGAACACGCGCTGCCGCCAGCGGGCGGCACCATTTACCTCACCGCGGCCGACGAGCGCGGCATGATGGTGTCGTTCATTCAATCCAACTACATGGGCTTTGGTTCGGGC
>SYIM01000052.1 GCA_005798775.1 Burkholderiales bacterium | reverse complement strand
AGCGCGGTATCCACCGCCTCGGAGCCCGAGTTGGTGAAGAAGACCTTGCCGAAACCCTCTGGCGCCAGGCGCGTGAGCCGGGTGGCGAACTCGAAACCGATGGGGTGGCCAAACTGAAACGACGGCGCAAAATCAAGCATGGAGGCCTGTTCGCCCACCGCGCGCGCGATCTCTTCGCGACCGTGCCCGGCGTTGACGCACCAAAGCCCCGCGGTGCCATCGAGAATTTCGCGACCGTCATCGGTCCAGTAATACATGCCACTCGCACGGGCGAGTATGCGAGGATTGGCCTTGAAATTGCGGTTGGCCGTGAAGGGCATCCACCACGACGACAGGTCGGGGTTGGTCATCGCATGCAGCGGGGTTTTGTCCGGGGCGTTCACAGGGGGTCTCCGGGAGTCGTCAACAAGGCTCCTATATTATTCCGAATAACTGAACCTGCCCAGCAAAATGCCTCTGCCAGGAGCACCCATGACGACCTCTGCCACCATTGACACACTGCGTACGCTCGTCGCCTTTGATACCGTCAGCGCGAACAGCAACATGGCTCTGATCGACTGGGTCGCCAACCGACTGGCAGACCATGGCATCCGCGCCACCGTGCAGCATGCACCCGAGCCCGGCAAGGCCAACCTGTTCGCCACCATCGGGCCGGCCGATCGCGGCGGCCTCATGCTGTCAGGTCACTCCGATGTGGTGCCAGTCGCTGGCCAGGCCTGGTCAACCGACCCGTTTTCGCTCGCTGAGCGCGCAGGCAGCCTCTATGCGCGCGGCTCGGCCGACATGAAGGGCTTCATCGCCTGCGTGGTCGAGGCAGTACCCCGCTTCATCGAAGCCCGTCTCGGCACACCGATCCATATTGCGCTCTCCTACAACGAAGAGACCAACATGGGCGGCATGCGCCAGCTCGCCCGGCAGCTGGCCAGCGCCCCAGAGCGACCGCAGGCCTGCATCATCGGCGAACCCACATCGATGCGCGTCGTGGTAGCCAACAAGGGCGCGGCGGGTTACCGGGTGCGCGTACGCGGCCACTCGGTGCACTCATCGCTTCGCGACAGCGGTGTATCAGCGGTTGAAGTGGCCGCGCGCATCATCGTCTACTGCCAGCAGATCCAGGACCGCATGCGGGCAGCCGCCCGGCACGACGGGTTCGAGTTCCCGCACACCAGCATTCACGTGGGCCGCATACAGGGTGGAACGGCACACAACATCACGGCCAAAGATTGCGAGTTTTTGCTCGAGATCCGGGCACTCCCCGGTGCCACCGCCGCCGAATTATTGACCGAGATCAAGACCTGGTGCGAAAGCCAGCTGCTGCCAGGCATGCGCACCGTAGAACCGGGCTGTTTCGTCGAATTTGACGAAATCTTCGACACGCCGGCGCTCGACGAGCGTGGCAACACCTATCTTGCTCAGGCAATCGCACCGCTTTGCGGGCACTCCAGCGTCGGGCGCGTCAGTTTCGGCACCGAGGGCGGTATCTTGCAGGGAATCGGGATCCCAACCATCATCTGCGGTCCTGGCCGAATCGCAGTGGCTCATCAGCCCGATGAATGCGTCGAGATCGAGCAGCTCGGGCGTTGCACGAGTTTCCTGGATACCCTGATCGAACGTCTGCGCCGCGAGCCGCTCGCGCAGGCCGCCTGACGAGCGATGCCGAGCGGGCGTGGTCTGCAACAGCGCCCAGATCGCGCTTGCCGAGCGGCGCCAGGAGCTTGCTACGCTGAGCGTACCGGGCATGGCACCGCCCAAGTTGAACCGTCTCTGCTGCTGGGTAGGCTCGCGCTTCAAACGCTCCCTGCGATTCCAGTGGGCTGCGTGGCCGGGCGTTTGCTTGCCTCGTCGCTGCTCGGGAGCCTCGCCGGCGTGCCGGTGATCCGACTCCGTCTCAAGCCCGACGGACCATGACCGTATGAGACAATCAAAGTGATTTCACAGCCTGCAGGCCACTGCGCTGCGCACCCCGATCAATGCTGCTCTGGACCCTCGTAGGTTGCCTCACAATCGCGGCATTGCTGCCGGTTCTTTGGCCGCTGCTCACCCGCCGCACGTTGGCTTCATCCAAAGCCAGCACCGACGCCGATCCGCTGGTGGCGGTTTATCGCGACCGGCAACGCGAGATCGAACGTGAGTGGGCGGCGGACCGTCTGACTGCCGACGAGGCCCGCACAGCCCTTGATGAGCTGGTCGCCCAAATGGCGCGCGAACTGCCCGAGGAGTCCGAGCCGACGGCCAGCACCCGAGCGCGTAGCGGCCCCGCCGCTGCCCGAGGTGCGGCGATCGTCATCGCCTTGGTTGTGCCTGCTGCCGCACTGATGATTTATCTCTCACTCGGTATGCCCGAACTCGCCACTGAGGAAATCACTGCTGCCGACGGTGAAATTGACGATCGCAAACTCGACCAGATGATCGCCGACCTGGAGCGTCGCGTCCGCGGGAACCCCGAGGACGGCGAGGCCTGGATGATGCTTGCGGGCGCACGCAAGTTTCGAGGTCAGCCGGGTGAGGCCAACCAGGCTTTCGAAGAGGCGTTGCGCCGGGTGCCGCCCAGCGCCCGGCTCCTGGCTGAGTTCGCAGAGTCCCTCGCGATCACCCAAGACGGGCGCTTCGACGGCCGGCCGTTCGCGCTCCTTGAACAGGCGCTGCGCCTCGATCCCGATGACCCGAAGGCGATCGCCCTGATGGGTGCAGCGCAATTCCAGGCCGGCAACCTGACGGCCGCGCGTAGCCACCTGAGGCGGCTGCTCGATTCCATGCCGCCCGATCAGCAACAGCGCGACGCGCTGCGTGATGTGCTCGCGCGAATTGATGCCCGAATCGCAGCCGGCGACAGTGCGCCCTCCCCCACCGACGCCACGGCTGCCCGCCAGGCCGCTACAACCGGCGCTGAAGCGCTGTCGGGCCGAGTGGAGCTCGACCCTGCACTCACCGAGCGCGCCAAAGCGGCTCGCACGCTGTTCGTCGTGGCGCGAAGCCCTGCCGGCCCGCGCGTTCCGTTTGCGGTACTGCGGATTGATAACCCCTCGCTGCCGCTTGACTTCCGCCTTGATGATTCGCTTGCCATGGACCCCTCGAGACGTCTCTCAGGCGCTGACCAGGTGGTGATCGAGGTTCGTCTGAGCACCAGTGGCAACGCCACTCGGCAGCCCGGCGATCTCATTGGCGAATCCAAGATTATCCGCCCTGGCGAGCAGGGCTTGAGCCTGCGCATCAATCAGGTCATCCAGCCATGACCCTGGCAACCCTCGGCACCCGCTCGGAATCTGGTCCGCCCGATTCGGCTGACTTGGGCCTGGCGATTGAAGCCCTCCGGTGTATCGCGGGCTACCGTCTTCTGTTCGACTCGCTGAGTTTTCAGCTACCGCCGGGCCGCTGGCTTCGGCTTACCGGTCCCAATGGCGCTGGCAAGTCCACGCTGCTGCGGGCCCTCGCCGGGCTCGGTCGGCCCGCGGCGGGTGAGATCCGCTGGAACGGCGCGCTGCGCCAGCCTGGCTCCGCCGAATGGCATTCGGTCATGCTTTACCAGGGGCACGC
Source organism: Burkholderiales bacterium (assembly GCA_005798775.1). Taxonomy (GTDB): domain Bacteria; phylum Pseudomonadota; class Gammaproteobacteria; order Burkholderiales; family Burkholderiaceae_E; genus SYIM01. Next base: position 3,242 of record SYIM01000052.1, on the reverse strand, counting down.
CGCAGGCTGGAAGGACACCTTTAGTGCTCGAGACAACCTCGCGCTTCAGCGGGCCCTCGACAGTGGGCTACAGCCGGACGAGGGATCTTCAGAGATCGACGAACTGCTCGAGCGATGCGGCCTGCAGTCGCGGACCCGCCTGTCATTCGCGCACCTGTCGGCTGGGCAGCGGCACCGCCTGTCGCTCGCGCGGCTGGCCAGTACAAAGCGCAGGCTCTGGTTGCTCGATGAACCCACCACTGCGCTCGATGGCGCCGGGCAGGCGCTGTTCGGCCGACTCCTTTCCGAACACCTCACGGGCGGCGGCTGCGCCATCATCGCCACCCATCTGCCCATCGCCTGCGACCGGGTTGCTGCCGAGCTGGATCTAGGTACGCGTCGCGGCACCGCCCCAAGCGGCCAGCGCTGATGCCTCTGCCGGCAACCACTGAACCCGCCAGCGCCTTCGACGCGCTTGCGTGGGCCTGCTCGCGTGACCTGCGGCTTGCGCTACGTCATCGCGGCGAGGTCGCCCTTGTGCTGGTGTTCTTTCTTTTGGTCGGCTCGATGTTTCCGCTCGCTATGGAACCCGACCCAGCGCTCCTGCGCGCAATCGCACCGGGTATCGCCTGGGTGAGCGTGCTCCTTGCCACACTGCTCAGCCTGCCCAGGCTCTTTGCGGCCGATCACGCCGACGGCACGCTTGAGCAGTTGCTGCTCGCGCCGGCGCCGCTCTCGGCGTTACTCACCGGCAAGGTGCTGGCGCACTGGCTCACCACGGCCGCGCCGCGGGTGCTGCTCTCCGGCCTGGCGGGCCTACAGTTTGATCTCGACCCGGAAGGAATAGCGATCCTCGCAGCCAGCCTGTTGCTGGGCACGCCCCTGCTTACCTGGCTGGGCGCTATTTCAGCAGCCCTGACCCTCGGGGCGCGGGGCGGCTCCACCCTGCTCGGACTCCTGGTGCTGCCGCTAGCGGTTCCGGTGCTGATCTTCGGCGCTGGATCCGTTGAGGCTGCCAGCGCCGGGCTGGGCGCTGAGGCTCATCTGTCGCTGCTTGCAGCGGGATCCATTCTGGCCAGCATGGTCGGCCCGGCGACGCTGGCGCTGGCGGTTAAAATCGCGTTTGAATGATATGGTAGCAATCAATTGGTTCCGCTTCGCTTCCCCCGCCTCGTTCTATCCCCTGGCGGGCAAACTGACCGGCCTGTTCGGCTGGGCTGCGATACTGCTCGCCATTGCGGGGCTCTATGTGGGGTTTGTCGTCGCGCCCACCGACGCGCAGCAGGGCGAGTCCTATCGCATCATCTTTATCCATGTGCCGGCGGCATGGATGGCTATGTTCATTTACGTGGTGATCGCGTTCTGGTCGGTGTTTTCGCTGACACTCAACGCCCGACTGCCTTCCATGATGGCGCAGGCGCTCGCTCCAACCGGTGCCCTGTTCGCGTTCATTGCGCTCTGGACCGGCGCCTTCTGGGGGCGGCCCACCTGGGGTACCTACTGGGTCTGGGATGCGCGGCTCACCTCGACCCTGGTGCTGCTGTTCCTTTACTTGGGCCTGATCGCGCTGCGCTCGGGCATCGACGATCCGCGTCGCGCAGACCGCGCCTGCGCGCTGCTCGCCCTGGTCGGCGTAGTGAATGTTCCGATCATCTACTTTTCGGTGCGCTGGTGGAATACGCTCCATCAGGGGGCCACTATTTCAATGGGCGCAGCACCCAAAATGGCGCAGACCATGCTCACCGCCATGTTGCTCATGACCTTCTCTGCCTGGGCCTACGCCATCGCCACAGCCTTGTACCGGGTACGTACCATCATCATCGAGCGTGAGGCCCTGAGTGACTGGGTCGGCAGAATCGTCGGTCCGTCCGTATCGGGGCAACCGGGCACCGCGCGCGCCGAGCGTCAGCCATGAACGAGTGGCTATCCATGGGCGGACACGGATTTTTCATCTGGAGCTCCTACGGCATGCTGGCGCTCGCGCTGGTCGTTGAAATCATGGCGCTTCGCCGCTCGCGGCGAAGCGCCTCCGACCGGGCACGCGCCATGCGCGCCGACGCCACACAGCCATGAAGCCGCGTCATCGCCGTCTTGCCTGGATTCTCGCCGCGCTGCTTGCGCTGTCGGTCGCCACTGCGCTGGTGCTCAACGCCTTTCGCAGTAACCTGGTGTTCTTCTTCACGCCCAGCGACGTGGCGCAGGGGAAGGCGCCCAGCGGCCGCGTGTTTCGGATCGGGGGACTGGTGGGCGAGGGCAGCGTCCAGCGCGACGGCACTACGGTGCGCTTCACGGTGACCGATAACGCTCAGATAATCAACGTGAGCTATACCGGCATTCTTCCTGACCTTTTCAAGGAAGGGCGAGGCGTGGTCGCCCAGGGACTCATCCAGTCCGACGGTAGCTTCCTCGCTCGCGAGGTGCTGGCCAAACACGACGAAAACTATATGCCCCCCGAGGCCGCGGAAGCACTGAAGCGGGCCGGGCATCCGGTGGGTGCACCTGAACAGTTCAAGCAGAAGCCAGCCAAACCATGATTGCAGAAGTCGGACATTTCACGCTCACGCTCGCGCTTGCGATTTCGCTGGTGCTAGCCATCCTGCCCATGACAGGCAGTTTCCTGCCCGCTGGTCCCACCGCACGCGCCTTCACTGCCACGGCCCGGCCGATCGCGGTCGTGTTGTTCGCCCTGGTGCTGCTTGCCTTCATCTGCCTGGGCGTGCTCTTTCTCGGCAACGACTTCACGGTATCGCTGGTGGCCACGCATTCGAACCTCTCGCTTCCGGTCGCCTATCGGGTCGCCGCCACCTGGGGCTCTCATGAAGGCTCCATGCTGCTCTGGGTGCTGATGCTTGCTGGCTGGACGGCGGCAGTCGCGGCATTTTCAGCATCTTTGCCTGCTGCGCTGCGGGTCAGGATCCTGTCGGTGATGGGAGCGATCACCACCGGCTTTCTGCTGTTCCTGCTGTTCACCTCCAATCCCTTCGAACGGATGATTCCACCACCCGCAGACGGCCGTGACCTGAATCCGCTTCTTCAGGATCCGGGTATGGTGTTTCATCCGCCCCTTCTTTACATGGGCTATGTCGGGCTCTCGGTGGCCTTCGCATTCGCGGTCGCCGGCTTGATCGGCGGGCGCTTCGATGCAGCCTGGGCGCGCTGGGCGCGGCCCTGGACCACAGTGGCCTGGGCCTTCCTCACACTGGGAATAGCGCTTGGCTCGTTCTGGGCTTACTACGAACTCGGCTGGGGAGGCTGGTGGTTCT
>SYIM01000051.1 GCA_005798775.1 Burkholderiales bacterium | reverse complement strand
GCGGAGCACCTGAGCGCTTTCTCGCAAGCTGAAACGCAAACCGTGCGACGCGCTCAATCCCTTTGCGTGTCATCACCAGGGTGTCGGTGACCACCTCGCTTCTCAGGTTGACGCCCGCGCCACGGCTCGCAGAGAGGCCTTCGGTATTTTCACGAATGATCACGTAATCAATCTGCCCGGGCTGCCAGTCTGCGAGCGTTGATTTCACGCCACGGACCAGCCGGATCGGACGGACGTTCGCGTAAAGGTCAAGCTTGAAGCGCAGCTGCAGGTGCAGGTCGTTACCCACCTCGGTGCCGTCCGGATAGGTGATGCCAGGCAGGCCGGCCGCACCGTGCAGGATGGGGTGCGCGCTCCGGCAGGCTTCGAAGGTGTCAGGGGGCAGGACCTGGCCACTGCGAACATAGTGCGAGGCGCCGCCTTGTGAGCGATAAAGCGCAGACGGTCGGCGCCACAGGCCTCGGTCAGCACACGAACTGCTGCGCGACACACTTCGGGGCCGATGCCGTCGCCGTCAATGGTGACGATGTTGTAAGAGGTCATGGCAGGAAGAGCGAAGGCGGGGGCTAACGAATCATGAGTCGTGGCAGGAAAGTGAAGGGCTCGGGCCAGACGAGCACAATCAATAGCGCGAGAATCTGCAAGAGGAAGAACGGAACGATACCGCGATACACCTGGTCCATTCCGATGTGTGGCGGTAGCGTTCCTTTGATGTAAAACAACGTGTAGCCAAAAGGCGGACTGATGTAGCCAGTCTGAATGGTGATCGCGAACAACACCCCAAACCATAATTCATCAAAGCCCAGCGCCTTGACGATGGGGAGGAAGACGGGAACGGTCAGCAAAATGATGCCGATCTCATCGAGGACCGTACCCAGAAAAACCAGCAGCGCGAGCATGGCCCCCAGTACCAGCCAGCGATCAACCTGGAGCTCTCGAATGAACGTGAGCAGCGCGTCAGCGCCACCAAGCCCGGTGAAAATCGCCACGTAGGCTTTGGCGCCGATCGTGATCCAGAGAATCATCGACGTTGCCTTCAACGTGTCGGTGAGCGATTCGTTCAGCATCGACACGTTGACGCGTCCCGCCCGTAGCGCCGCCAGAAAAGCGCCCAATACACCAACCGCCGCCGACTCGGTGGGGGTGGCGATACCAAAAAACATGGAGCCCAGCACCATGAAAATGAGCAGGGTGGGAACGACGAGTGACTTGAGCGCCCGTAGCCGAACGGAGAGCGGTGCCGCCACACTCGAGGCATCGAGCGGGAGCAGTTCAGGCCTCACGACGCCAACGATCGCAATAAAGACAATGTAAAGCGCCGCCAGCAGCAACCCCGGCACGATGCCCGCGATCAGCATCTGCCCGATCGATATCTGGGCGGTGACGGCATACACAATGGTGAGCACCGATGGCGGGATGAGAATACCCAAGGTCCCCGATGCGCAGATGGTGCCCAGGGCGAGTGGAGCCGAATAGCCGCGCTTGAGCATTTCGGGCAGGGCCAGAATGCCCATGGCGGTCACGGCGGCACCGACCACCCCGGTCATCGCAGCCATCATCACGCAGATCACAACGGTGCCAATCGCCAGCCCGCCTCGCATTCGCCCGAACCAGAGTTCCATCGCCCGGTATAGCGCCTCAATCACACCCGAGCGCTGGAGCAGGCAGGCCATGAGAATGAAAAGTGGGATGCCTAGCAGCGCCTCCGACTTCATGGTGTCGAAAATCTGCAGGACCAGCACCACCACTGCGCCCGGATTCCAGAGGGTGACGGTAAACAGTAAAGACAGCCCACCAAGCACGAAGGCAATGGGTAGCCCGGTCAGCATGAAGAGCGTGAGCGCGCCGAACATCAACACCAGGATTTCGCCAGAGCTCATGGCTGTCCCCCCGGCGAGTGTCCTTCACGCGAGGACGTCTGATCGGCCTGCACCGGCGGTTCACCAGCCAGGGGTGGCGCGGAAAGCGTGCGCAGAAACTCTGCCAGCGCCTGCAGCATCATGAGCCCAACCGCCAGCGGCACCGCAAGCTTGGCTGGCCAGACCGGTGGGTTCCATGCAGAAAAACTGGTTTCACCGTAGGACACAGCACTCCAGACCGGAGGGAGGCTGTACCACAGCAGGATGGCGCAGAAGGCCATGATCACCGGATAGTTGATCAGGTCAAAGATCCGATTCCAGGCGGGCGAAAGGCGTTGTCGCAGCACGTCCAGTCCCACGTGACTGTGCGTATGAAGGAGATACGGCCCACCGAGCAGGAAATACGGACCGAACACCAGTACGACCAGTTCCATCGCCCAGACGGTTGGCGCGCCGAACAGGTAGCGCGCAATCACCTCGTAAATCATGATGGGCACCACGGGCGCCATCAGCCAGACCGTGGCAACAAACACGAGCCGATTCAGCCGGGTGATGGCATTGGCCAGCGCGGACACGAGAGAAGGCATGACGGCCTCAAGCGAAGAGAGCGAACCGGCGACCGGTGGCGACTGGAACACTCACCACCGGTGCGTCACGCGCGGGCCGTCAGGCCCCCAGCAGGCCCAACTCCTTCAACAGCGTGATCTGGCTGTCCAGCGCTTTGGTCGCCAGCGTATCGCCTTTGGTGGCGGTGCGCCAAACGGTTAACGCCTTGGGGCGTGCTGCCAACACATCAGACTCGGCGAGTTGAATGATTTCCACACCTTTAGCCCGATACTTGGTAATCGCTGCCACATCGCTAACCACCAGGTGTTGGCGCAGCGCCCCAGATACTTCGCGGGCAGCCACGGCCAGCGCGGCCTTGAAGTCTGCCGGCAGCTTGTCCCACGCCGCGCGGTTAGCGACATAGGATGTGGCCGAAGTGGGCTGATGAAAGCCTGGAAGGATCACGAACTTGGCCACTTCGGCCAGACCGGCTTCGAAATTGGATGTGAGATCGCCACGATCGGCAATGTCGATCACGCCTTTGTCGAGTGCTGAATACACCTCGCCCGTGGGGAGCGGCGTGACCGCCACGCCATAGGCCGCCATGACCGCCGAGGCAAGACCGACGAACCGTCCCTTCTTGCCCGCGAAGTCGGCCATCTTGCGAATGGCGACCTTGCTGTGAATGGGCTCCTGTCCGTAAATAGACGGCGCGATGTAGTGCAGGCCGGCCTGCGCATACGCCTGACGGGCAATATCAATACCGCCGCGCTCATAGAACCAGGCCTCGAATTGATCGGACTCCGGGAAGCCGAACGGAACGGACCCGGTGAACGCGAACACCGGGATCTTGCCCGCCTCATACGCATCGTAGGTCTTCATGAGCTCAAACGCCCCGCCCCGAACCGCATCAAAGGCCTGCGCAGCGCCCACGATCTGTCCGGCAGCGAACAGATTGAGCTTGAATCGACCGCTGGTGAGTTCAGCCACCCGCGCGACAAATCGCTCCTCGAATTTTTGCGGCATGGTGCCTGGGTCCCAGAGCGCCTGCATCCTCCAGGTAATGGTGGGCTGCGCATGCACATAGGGCGCACCCAGAATGCCTGCGGCTGCGCCTGCCCCGGCAATCGTACGAAAGGCTGCGCGTCGGCCGCCGTGGGTGTGATTTTGATCGGTCATGGGGTCTCCTCCGGCTGGTGTTGTCATGCAACCGCGACTGCGGTTGGGTTTGAGAAATCAGTTGGCGTCACGAGCATGCAAACCCTTGATATCCGGCGGCTGCGATCGCATCGCATTGTTCGCGATAGACCGCCACACCGCCCACGTAGGGCATGAAGACGCGGGGCTTGCCAGGAATGTTCGCTCCAGTGTACCAAGAGCGTGCCTGCGGAAACAGCGTGGCGTCAGCGAGCGCGTTCACATGTTCGACCCAGCTCTGCTGGGCGCCCGCAGTGGCCTCGATACAGCTCAAGTTCTGGCGACGCATCCAGTTGATGCAGTCGCTGATCCAGTCAACATGCTGCTCAATGGATACGACCACATTGCTGAGGACCGACGGACTGCCAGGTCCGGTCACCATGAACAGATTGGGTAATCCCGATACAGCGAGCCCGAGATAGCTGGCGGGCCCAACCGACCAGCGCTCGCGAAGTGCGATGCCATCTTCGGTTCGAATATCGATCGCGAGCAGTGCACCAGTCATGGCGTCAAAACCCGTGGCAAACACGAGAGCATCCAGGGGGTAGTGAGCGGACGCCGTTTGAACGCCCGCAGCGTCAATGGCCACGATGGGTTCAGTGCGCGCATCGACTACCGTGACGTGGGACTGCCCGAGCGCCTCAAAATAGCCATTGTCGAGACAGACCCGCTTGGTACCAATCGGATGATTCCAGGGCAACACCTTCTCGGCGAGGGCCAGTTCGGCAATCTTCTCGCGAATCTTTTTTCGAACAAAGTCAGCGATCAGCTGATTCGATTCCGGGCGGATCATTGTGTCGTTGAACGTACGCCCGATTCCGGTGCCGCCTCGCTGCCAGGCCGCCTCAAGCAGCCGCTCACGCTCATCGGCGGGGACCTCGAGCGCGCCTTGAGTCGGCACCGGGAAATAGGCTACGCCGGCTGACGACCGTTTCGCTTTTTCGCGAATGGCTCGGTAATGCGCTTTTGCGGTGGCCTGTTCCTGATCGGTGAGCAGCCGGTTATGCGCAGGCAGGCTGAAGTTGGGCGTACGCTGGAACACAATCAGTCGGCGAGCCTGACGCGCGAGCTCGGGAATCAGCTGGATGGCGGTGGAGCCGGTGCCCATTACACCAACCGTCTCACCGGAAAAATCGACGGGTTTGTGGGGCCAGTTGCCCGAATGATAGGACGGACCGGCGAAGGTGTCTCGCCCCGGAATGTCGGGACGCCGGGCGACCGACAAGCATCCGGTCGCCATCACAACCCAACGCGCTTCAATAGCATCGCCCCGATCAGTACTCACCCGCCAGATACGCCTCTCGCGCTGAAACACGGCCGCGGTCACCCGGGTTGACAAGCGGATATCGCGACGCAGATCAAAGCGCTCGGCCACATGCCGCAGGTAGCGGAGGATGTCGGGCTGCGCCGCAAATCGCTCACGCCATACCCATTCCTGTTCAAGTTGCGGCGAAAACGAATACGAGTACTCAATACTTTCAACGTCGCAGCGCGCGCCCGGGTACCGGTTCCAGT
>SYIM01000050.1 GCA_005798775.1 Burkholderiales bacterium | reverse complement strand
GAGCTGCCAGACTGCTCCACCCCGCGTCGGAGAAGATAGAGGATAACAGTAAGCCACCTCGAGAGCAAACCGACACCCGATCATCGGTCCCTCGTGACCCCAGCACTTTTCCGAGCCGCGCAGAGCTTCGGTACACTCTGTCCAACTTTATGAACGGAGTGGAAGTGAAACACTGTTCGGCGTGCGGCAGCCTCGTTACCCAGGAAATACCCCCGGGCGACAACCGTCAGCGCTACTGCTGCGGGCAGTGCGGAGCCATCCACTACCAGAACCCCAAGCTCGTGCTCGGCACAGTGCCCGTCTGGGGAGAGCGGGTGCTTCTGTGCCGGCGAGCGATCGAGCCGCGCTACGGGTTCTGGACGCTGCCTGCGGGCTTCATGGAAAACGGCGAAACCACCGAGGAAGGCGCCGCGCGCGAAACCGCGGAAGAGGCAGGCGCGCATATCGAACTGGGTCCGCTCTACTCCGTGCTGGACATCCCGCATGTCGATCAGGTTCACATGTTCTTTCGCGCGCGCCTCCTTAATACTGAGTTCGACCCTGGCATCGAGAGTCTCGAGGCGCGGCTGTTTTCCGAAACCGACATTCCCTGGGAGTTGCTCGCCTTCCGCACTGTTGAACAGACACTGCGTTGGTTTTTTGAAGATCGGCGTACCGGAGTGTTCGGTTTGCGTACCCAAGCCATTCGCTATCAGCCGCGGCCGCGCTGAGGCCGCTCAACCGCTTCACCAACCCCACCCGGTTCATGTCCCGACCCCTGTTGCGTTGGGTCGATCCCGACGATCCCCTGCCCCCGGCACATCTGGCGCTCCGCGAACCCAACGGACTGCTGGCGGCCGGACATGATTTATCCGCCGCGCGGCTTCTGGAGGCTTACCGACAGGGAATTTTCCCCTGGTATAGCGCCGGCCAGCCAGTACTGTGGTGGTCTCCCGATCCACGCATGGTCCTCGATCTCGCCCGCTTCAAGGCCTCCCGGTCGTTGGTGAAGACAGTACGCAGAGTGCGCCGCGAAGCCCGCTGGCGAATTTTTTTCGACTGCCACTTCGAGGCAGTGATGGACGCCTGCGCAGCCCCCAGGGAAGGCCTGGGCGATGGCACCTGGATCACGCCGCAGATCAAGGCCGCATACTTCGATCTGCATCATCAGGGCTTTGCGCATTCGGTAGAAGTATGCGATGAGAACAACAGCCTCCTTGGCGGTCTTTATGGCGTATCGATCGGGCGTATGTTTTATGGCGAATCGATGTTCGCGCGCGCTCCGGATGTGTCCAAGATGGCGCTGTACGCTCTCGTTGAACTGCTCCGTGCCCATGGATTTCGCGTGATAGACTGCCAGCAGAACACCCGCCATCTGGCGTCTCTTGGTGCGACGGAGGTTCCCCGCGTGATATTCCTGTCCGACGTTTCCGAGCTTGCAGCGTTGCCCCCACCCGATTGGTCGGCGGTGGGTATCTCCTTCCCCGACGCATGACGCAACTCAAGGAACTACCCTTTTCGGCGCTGCAGTTTTACGCCACAGCGCCTTACCCCTGCAGCTACCTGGATAGCCGGCAGGCGCGCTCACAAGTCGCCACGCCCAATCACCTGATCAACGCCGACATCTACAGCGAATTGGTGCGTGCGGGCTTCCGGCGAAGCGGGATGTTCACCTACCGCCCCTATTGCGATGGATGCCGCGCCTGCGTGCCAGTGCGTGTTCCTATCTCAGACTATGCCCCCGATCGCAGCCAGCGGCGCGCGCGTCGTGCTCACGGCACCCTGCGCACACTCGTGGCGCGCCTCGGCTTCTCGCCCGAGCACTACCAACTGTACTTACGCTATCAGGCAAGTCGTCATTCTGGTGGCGGCATGGACCACGACAGCCGCGAGCAGTATGCGCAATTTCTGCTTCAGAGCAAGGTCAACACACGGCTGGTGGAGTTTCGCGAACCTGACGGCCTGCTACGGATGGTCTCCATCATTGACATCCTCAATGACGGGCTGTCATCGGTCTACACCTTCTTCGACCCCGACGTGCCGCATGCAAGCTTCGGCACCTACAACGTCGTCTGGCAGATTGATCAGTGCCGCCAGCTCAACCTGCCCTATCTCTATCTCGGCTACTGGATCGCCAACAGCCGGAAGATGTCGTACAAGGCCAATTTCCGGCCGATCGAGCGGCTCAGCGAAGGACGCTGGGAGCGAATGGTCGAACCCGCCAGCGTTGAATGAACCCCTACGACATTGTCCGCCCGCTGCTGTTTCGCATAGACGCCGAGAGCGCTCACCATCTCACCTTCGCGCTCCTCGACCAGCCGCTATGGCGCCCGCTCCTTCAATGGGCTGCCGGCGAATCGGTAGACGACCCGGTTGATTTCCTCGGCCTGCGGTTACGAAATCGCGTCGGCCTTGCCGCGGGGCTGGATAAAAACGGCGAACATCTACAGGCTTTGTCGGCGTTGGGTTTCGGCTTCATCGAAATCGGCACCGTCACCCCAAAACCGCAAGCTGGCAATGCGCGTCCTCGTATTTTTCGCATCCCGCGGCGCCACGCACTCATCAATCGGTTGGGCTTCAACAACCATGGGCTGGACGCTCTGGTTCACAACGTCAAGCAGTCGGGCTTTGGCGGGGTGCTTGGCATCAACATTGGTAAAAACGGCAGCACGCCCAATGAACGCGCCATCGATGACTACCGCGAATGCCTCATGCGGGTCCACGACATTGCCAGCTACATCACGGTGAACGTATCGTCGCCCAACACCAAGGACCTTCGCCGACTGCAAGGTGGCGATGAACTCTCGGGGCTGCTGACCGGCCTGTCCGGGACCCGCGCCATGCTGGCCGACCGGGACGGCAAGCGGGTGCCCATGGTGCTCAAGATCGCCCCCGATCTCGACGACGAACAGATCGCCCTGATTGCCGACTTGCTGCCCGCGCAGGGCATCGATGCGGTCATCGCAACCAACACCACGGTATCGCGCGATTCCGTTGCCGGCGAAGAGAACGCCGGCCAGACGGGAGGCCTCTCGGGTGCGCCGGTCTTTGACATGTCGAACCGGGTGATCCGGGCATTGCGTGAACGGCTCCCCGTGGGTTACCCAATCGTTGGGGTCGGCGGCATTCTGTCGGCCGCCGATGCCTGCGCCAAGATCGAGGCGGGCGCGAGCGTGGTGCAGATGTACACCGGTATCATTTACCGAGGGCCCTCCCTCGTCTCCGACTGCGCCAGGGCGCTCGCCCATCAGGCAGCAACCGGTCAGGCCCCATCTCGCTGACCCGGGGCGCTCAACCGACACATGGCTGAGATCGTTCTCGCCACGCTTAATGCACGCTATTCGCACGCCTCGCTGGGGCTGCGTTACCTGCACGCCAACCTGGGCGAGTTGCGTGACCGCGCTGAGATCATTGAATTCGTCATCGGCGCGCGTACGGAGTCCATTGCCGAGACCCTCCTGTCACGCGAGCCGCGCCTGCTGGGCCTGGGCGTCTACATCTGGAACGTCGAAGAGACCACGCGTCTGGTCGCCCTGCTCAAACGACTGGATCCGAGACTGCGCATCGTGTTGGGTGGCCCCGAGGTCAGTCACGAGGTCAATGAGCAGCCGATCTGTCGCATGGCCGACCATGTCATCACCGGCATGGCCGAGCATGAGTTCGCCGAACTGTGTCGCCAGACACTCGTATGGAAGGCCGGGCAGGCCCCGCGCCCGCTCACGCATGTCATCAGCGGCGGCCGACTCGAACCGGCCGATATCGCAATGCCCTACGCGCTCTACGACGATCGCGACATCGCACATCGCCACCTTTATGTGGAAGCCTCACGCGGCTGCCCGTATCGCTGCGAATTCTGTCTGTCCGCCCTTGATCGCACCGCAGTACCGTTCCCGCTTGAGCGATTGCTCGGCGAACTGGCCATCCTCTACAAGCGTGGCGCCCGACGCTTCCGCTTTGTAGATCGAACCTTCAACCTGAGGATAGACACGAGTCTCGCCATCCTGTCGTTTTTCCTGGAGCGGATCGAGGCCCATCCCGAGGACCCCTGCTTTGCTCATTTTGAATTGGTCCCCGACCACCTGCCAGAGCGGCTGCGCGACATCCTGCCAAAGTTTCCCGCCGGTAGCCTGCAGTTCGAGATCGGCATCCAGAGCTGGAATACCGAGGTCCAGGCGCTCATCAGCCGACGACAGAACAATGCGAAGGCGGAGGAAACCCTGCGCTGGTTGCGCGAGCACACCAGCGCCAACCTGCATGTCGACCTGATCGCAGGTCTGCCGGGCGAAACGATGGCGAGCTTCGGGGAGGGGTTTAACCGGCTGGTTGTACTCAATCCGCAGGAGATTCAGGTGGGAATCCTGAAGCGGCTGCGGGGCGCCCCGATCAGCCGACATACCGACACATTTGACCTTCGCTTCAACCCCTCCCCCCCATACAACGTGCTCGCCACCCGCGATATCCCCTTTTCGGGCATGCAGCGCCTCGCACGCTTTGCCCGCTACTGGGAACTGATCGGCAACTCAGGCCGGTTTTCGGCGCGGCTGCCCGAGCTCCTGGGGCCGCAGCCCTTCAATCGCTTCATGGCGTTTTCCGACTGGGTTTACGCACGGACCGATAGCACCTGGCGATTTGCGCCCGAGCGTCTGGCCCAGCTCATCGACGCATGGCTCATTTCATCAAGTGAGATAAAATTTCACCATGGGACGCCCCAGGAACATCTCAGCCGACGAAGGCAAGACAGCGATTCAGGTCATCCAGCGACTCGTGTCGCTGCTCAACGCGCTGGCTGAGCGCACCGAGCCGGCCAGCCTGAAAGACCTGTCGCTCGCCACCGGGCTTCATCCCTCCACCGCTCACCGAATCCTTAATGATCTGGTCAGCGTTCGGCTGGTTGATCGCAGTGACCCCGGCACGTATCAGCTGGGCATCCGGCTGCTCGAGCTCGGCAATCTGGTGAAGGCGCGCCTCAACGTGCGCGACGCCGCAATGGGCCCCATGCGCGAGTTGCACCGCGCCACCGGTCAGCCGGTCAATCTGTCGATCAGGCAATCCGATGAAATCGTCTACATCGAACGCGCGGTTTCCGAGCGCTCGGGAATGCAGGTGGTACGTGCCGTTGGGGGCCGGGCACCGCTACATCTCACCTCGGTGGGCAAACTCTTTCTCTCAGTGGACGACCCGCGCAATGTACGCGCCTACGCCACCCGCACAGGGCTCGCGGGCCACACGAAAAACAGCATCACTCAGCTGGTCCGCCTCGAGCGCGAGCTCGCGCTGGTGAGGGCCCGCGGCTATGCCCGGGACAACGAAGAGCTCGAACTCGGTGTGCGCTGCATTGCAGCCGGGATCCGCGACGACTCGGGCAAGCTGGTGGCCGGACTCTCGGTGTCAGCTCCCGCCGATTTCTTGCACGACGACTGGATAGACCTGGTGTGCAAGACCGCAGCCGATATCTCCTCATCCCTAGGCTTCGAACCGGCGCAAGAGGCTCAGTGATCGGCGGGCCTACTCAGCGCCGAGCGATACCCTGAGCGGTACAGCCATATCGCCTTGCCCGCCGTCGGCCTGAATGTGTTGAGCGGGCGGCGCGGCTTTCTCCACCCAGCTCCTGATGCGCTGAGCATCGCCAAAGCGTGCCAGATTGCCTGCGGCATCGAGCAGCACCACGATGAGCGGTCGGCCCTCGATGTTGGCGATCATCACCAGACAGTTACCCGCCTCGGAGATGAAGCCGGTTTTCTGCAGGCCGATTGACCATCCCGCTGTTGAAATCAGTCGATTGGTGTTGTAGAAGCCCAGCGGCTCGCGGGCGGGCTGTACGGTCAGGGACCGCGCCACCGAATACTGACGAATCAACGAATAGGAAGACGCCGCCCGTACCAGCTGGGCCAGATCGCCCCCGCTGGACACATTGGCACTCGACAAACCGGTAGGCTCGACAAAACGCGTGTCGCGCAGACCCAGCGATCGCGCCTTCGCATTCATCGCTGCCACGAACGCGGGCATGCCGCCCGGGTAGTGGCGACCCAGTGCATTGGCCGCCCGATTCTCGGAGGCCATGAGAGACAGCTGCAACATTTCATAGCGTGTGAGCCAGGCCCCCGGATGCAGGCGCGAACTGGTGCCACGCAGCCGATCGATGTCGTCGCGGGTGACCTGCAGACGCTCGGAGAGTGGTAGCCCTGCATCCAGCACCACCATCGCAGTCATCAGCTTGGTGATTGAGGCAATCGGGAGCACGGCGCTCGGATTTTTTCGAACCAGTACATCGCCGCTTCGTGCATCCATGACCAGCGCCACCGACGAATGCAGGGACAAGGGATCGGGCACCCGCTTGAGCCCAATGGATTCGCCCACCGACGGTCGAGCGGGCGGCGGCGAGACGGCGGCCGCCGTGCCGACCGCTGCAGCCCCGACTGCAGCCGCAGCCACGGCGGCGCCCCCCCCGGGCTGAGCCGGTTTGGGGGACTCCTCAAATGCACGGGGCTTGTTCTGCTTCGCGCGCTTGCTGTTTTTGTCCTTTTTCGATGCGGCCCCTTTCGAGGCAACGCTTGCGGGAGATGCAGGCTTAGCTGACGAGTGCGCGCCCGGCGCACTGCGCTCACCCTGGGAGGCACCCTTCCCGTCAGAGCTCGAAGCCGGCTGCGCGGAGGACTGCGCAGGGGGAGTGCGGGACGCTTCTGCCGACCGCGGCGACGACGACTGCGCCATCGACGGCGCTGCCGAGAGCGCAAGGATCAGGATGACGGCAAACCCGGCTCCCGAAAAATGTTGAAAATTAGACACTTGCAAAGCAACCCTCATACGCAGTCTAAGGATATGTTCGCTGCTTTTGACGGTGTCTGTCAACCGCTGAACGGTGCGATTGCTGAACGGTGCGATGCGAGCAGTCGCCGTTTCAGGACCACACCCGGTCAACTTTTGGGAAGACGCGCTGCGACTTTCCGCCATTTGTCGAGGTCGGCTGCGATCCGCTCGGACAAGGCCGAGGGCACGGACGGCGTGGGATCCATGCCCGCCTTGAGGAGTCGCTCCGCAACGGCCGGCGACCGCAGCAGTTTCTGGACTTCAGCATTCAGCCGCTCGACCTGCGTTGATGACATGCCCGCTGGCCCGAGGAGTGCAAACCAGGATGAAACATTGAAGCGCTCGAGCCCGGCCATGGCAAAGGTTGGCACGCCGGGGATGGCGATGTTGGGCGCGGTTGATGGTACGCCGACCCCTACGATCCGACCTTCGCGAATGTAGGGTGCAGCCACTGCGATGGAGATGAGCGCAGCCGGCACGCTGCCACCGATCAGGTCGTTCACGAACTT
>SYIM01000049.1 GCA_005798775.1 Burkholderiales bacterium | reverse complement strand
CGGCGGCGGCACCGACGCCACCGGACGTTTTGTGGCAACCCTGCTCGAAAAAGAGCTGAAGCAGCCGGTCAACGTCGTCACTCGCACGGGCGGCGGTGGCATCGTGGGCCATACCGAAATCGCCAATGCCAAGCCTGATGGTTACACCATCGGCGTCATCACGACCGAGTTGTCCCTGTACAAAACGCTGGGCACGGCGCAGATCACGCACGCTGACTACACCGCGCTTGCGCTCTACAACACTGACCCAGTGGGCGTCCATGTTCGGGCCGATGACGGTCCGAAAGACATGGCTGATCTGGTTGCACAGGTCAAGGCAAAGCCCGGTGCGCTCAAAGCCTCAGGGGCGAATCTGGGCGGTCTGGCTCATCTGTCGGCCGCAGGTTTTCTGACCGGCATTCAGCAACCCATGACCGCCATGCCCTGGGTTCCCACTGAGGGCTCAGCTCCGGCCTTGCAACTATTGGCCTCAGGTGCCATCGCCGTCGTAGTTACAACGCTGCCCGAAGCACAATCCATGGTTGATGCCAAACGAGTCCGTACGATCGCCCTGATGGGTACTGCCCGTGACCCGGCCTACCCCAACGTGCCTACCGTCAAAGAGGCTATCGGCACCGATTGGAGCATGGGTGCCTGGCGGGGAATCGCTGGGCCCAAGGGCATGCCCCAGGGAGCCGTCACCCGACTGGGCGCGGCGCTCAATAAAGTCGTGAATGATCCCGAGTTCAAAAAGCTCATGGATGCGCGCAAGTTCGGTGTTACCTACGCTGATCCGACAGGCTTCAACAAGTATCTGACGGATGCCGAGGCCCGCTTCGGGGTTGCTGCTAAAGCGGCAGGTTTGGCCAAGTGAGTTCGCGCTACCCTCCGCGGGTCGATGTACTGCTGGGGGTCGCGCTTACCGCGGCTGGCCTTTACATCGCACACCAGTCGGCCAGCCTACCCAAGATTCCGGCCCAGGCCTACGGGCCGGGATTTTTCCCCCAACTGGTGGGTTACGCGCTCAGCGCAAGTGGTGTGCTCATGGCCGCGCGCGCCGTGGGCCGTCATGTCCATCGTGGTACCGGTGATCCATCGGCGGACGTTGATCGAGCACTCGGTAATGAGGCTAGCGCCGAACGGGGGGGCAATGATCGGGCACGCGCAGGCCAGGCGAGTACTGGCGCGCCAGGCCAGTCCGATCGCTCAACAGCGGACACGCTTAAGCACGCGGACACGCTGAATCGCGTCGGCCCCAACTGGGCGGCAGTCGTCTGGGTTCTGGCTGGCCTTGCCGGTATCGCTTGGGCCATGAATACCGTGGGCTTTCTAATCATGGTGCCCATCTTTCTGTTGGGCTATCTGCATTTGGTTGGCGAGCCGTTTTTGCGCTCCCTACTGGTTGTCGCTGCCAGCACGGCGGCTGCCTGGTATGGCTTTGCCGTGCTGCTGAAAGTACAGATCCCGCCCGGACTGCTTGAACTGCTGCGCTAATGGAAAATTTCGCGACCAATCTCGCTACCGCCCTGGGCATGCTGGCCGATGCGCAGCTGCTCACGGTCATCCTGCTGTCCTCAGTCTTCGGTCTATTCGTGGGTGCCATTCCGGGACTCACAGCGACCATGGCCACCGCGCTACTGGTGCCAGTGACCTTCTTTATGAGCCCACTGGCGGCAGTGTCAGCCATCGTCGCCTGTACGGCCATGGCCATTACCGCGGGCGACATTCCAGGCTGCCTGATTCGTATGCCAGGCACTCCGGCGTCTGCGGCCTACACCGATGAAACCTACGCCATGACACGGCGCGGCCGCGCGGCGCAGGCCCTGGGCAGCAGTCTGGTGTCGTCCGTCATTGGCGGACTGGCAGGCGCGGCCGTATTGATCGTGCTTGCACCCGTTCTGGCCTCATTTGCATTGCGATTTTCAAGTTTCGAATATTTCTGGCTCGCCCTCATCGGTTTGTCGTGTGCCGCTTTAGTTTCTTCCAGCGATCTGTTGCGCGGCATGATTGCACTGCTGATGGGGCTGTTCATCGCAACGGTAGGTATGGATGGCGTCACCGGCACGCCGCGCTTCACGCTTGGCTTTACTACCCTGATGGGTGGGCTCGATTTCATTCCCATCATGATCGGCATGTTCGCTGTCTGCGAAATTCTCAAGGGTCTTGAATCGCGTGCAGGAGGCACCGTGGGTCCCGCGCCGCAGGCCGTGGGCAGCATCTTCAGCGGGGTCATGCGGCTTATCACGCAGTATCGACGCAGCGTCGTACGGGGGTCAGTGGTTGGCACCCTGATCGGCGTACTGCCCGGCGCAGGCGGCGATCTCGCAGCCTGGGTGTCTTACGCCATGTCAAAACGCTTCTCGTCCACGCCCGAGGCCTTTGGCACGGGCCATCCCGAGGGCGTCATCGAGGCCGGCGCCTCCAACAATGCGGCCCTCAGCGGCGCCTGGGTGCCCGCTATGGTGTTCGGAATTCCCGGCGATGCGGTGACAGCCATCGCGATTGGGGTTTTGATCATGAAGGGGCTCAACCCTGGGCCACAGCTGTTTGAAGCCCAGGCGCCTACGCTTTATGCGATCTATCTCGTCTTCATTCTCGCCAATCTGTTGCTGCTGCCCCTGGGCTGGTTAGCCATCCGTCTGGCCACGCCCCTGCTGCGCATCCCCCGCCAACAGCTCAACGCGACCATACTGCTGTTCTGCGTACTAGGCGCTTATGCCATCAACAACTCCAGCTTCGACGTCGGTGTGATGCTGCTTTTTGGCGTAGTCGCCTGGCTGCTCGATCGCGTGGGTATTCCCATAGGTCCTGTTATTCTCGGACTGGTTTTGGGCCCCATGGTCGAACGCAACTTCCTCACCTCAATGGTGATCGCTGACGGCAATTTTTTAGGCTTTTTCGACAGACCCATTGCCGCTACGCTAGGGATCACAGCCATCGCGATCTGGGTTGTGGTGCTCTGGCGCACCGTGCGACCGCGGCAACAAAGCCTCGCTGCCGCAGCGGGCTAGTATCAGGCGCAGGCAAAATGGGAACAGCTGCTCGCGAGCCGCGCGTATCAGCGACCGACGGCACGCGCGTACCCGATGCACGCAACGATAAAAATCGCATCCAGTCCTACCAGCGTATGGTGGATGTGCTACGGTCTTTTTCAAGTAGCGCGCGCCGCCTGAGCGTCGCACAAATTGCGGCAGGTACCGGACTGCCTCGGCCGACTGTGCATCGCATTCTGGCGGCCCTGCGCGACATCGGATTTATCGAGCAGGATGCCAAGGGCGGCGACTACATGCTGGGTATCAGTCTGTATGAACTAGGCAGTCTCTCGCTGGCCAATATGGACCTGCATCGCGAAGCGCAACCCTTCGTCGACCAGCTTGCGCGACTCAGTGGGTGTTCAGTCCATCTGGGCGTGTTCAACGGTCAAAGCGTCGTGGTCATCGAGCGCGAAGACCTTGATGAGCCGCGCAAGAGCCTGGCCAGCCATGTAGAGATCGCACCCATTCATTGCACCGGCGTAGGCAAATCGGTGGGAGCCTGGCTGCCCACCGATCTCATCCGCAAAATCGCGGCACCTGGTTTACAGGCCTATACAGTCAACACCATCACCGGCCTTAGCGCCCTAGAGCGCGAATACGCGCGGATTCGCAAACGCGGCTTTGCCTTTGACAACGAAGAGCTACAGCTCTGGATACGTTGCGTGGCTGCACCGATTCGTAATGCATCGGGCCGGGTTTTTGCGGCTATCAGCGTGTCAGGGCCCACGCAACGTATGGGCCCGCAGCGCCAGTCTCAACTTGGCCCTCTGGTAGCTGATACCGCTACGGCGCTGTCACGCCATCTGGGCTTTGATAACCGCCACCCGGTTGGCACGGGCGATCACCATACCCGCTGACCGACCCACTCCTTGAGACTGCGCGCACTCAGATCAAGGGCCTCGGAGGACGGCAGCCACCAGCGTATGCTGACTTTTTTATTGATTACTACTTTCTGGTTTAACCGTTCACCCGGCGGCGTGCTTCCAGTCATTGATCAGAGCTTGAATGCTCGCGCCCTCGTGCAACGACAACGAGGGCACAATGATGAACGACGAGCGTGCGGCGTTACCACCAGATCCGATCTAAAGCGAGCGGTTGCATCATAGCGAGAAGACGTGGCGAGAGATTTTTGCAAGGCAACATCCGAGCGGTATGACGGTCGACGACGGCACTGCCAGGCGAACCGCTAGTGCCTGCACCAGAATCCAGATGGAATACACACCTCGTCGGCTTCATCCGCATTAACCGCCGTGACGCGCATCCGATGCTGAAATTGCGCTTCGACGAGACCCTCAGCCTGTAAAAGCCTCAATGCCTCGCACACCCCTGTCTGCGAGGCGCTCCGCCAACTCGAATCCCGGGGCGTGGCTGAAACCGTCCGCGTCAAGTCGCCCAGGTGATGCAGTTGGGCATCGCCTTGCTCGTCGAAATGTTCGAGACGATGGCCTGGCTGGAGGCGGCGTGTGCGAGCCTTGCTGCACGGCGCCACACCCAGGCCGACCGAGATGCAATCCAGGCGGCTCATGAGGCCTGCGTCATCGCCCAGCGGGCGCTCGACCCGGCAGCCTTTTATCGCGCCAACGCCCGCTGGCACGAGGCCGTTTATGCCACGAGCTAACACCGCTATCTGCAGCAGGGAACGCTGTTACTCCGAAACCGGTTTGAGCCTTTTTGGCGCGCAGCGACCTTCCGCGAAGGTCTGATGGCGCTGTCGGCGCAGGAACACGAGCGTATCGCCGATGCCATTTTTGCGATGGACGAGACCCGCGCCATGGCCGCGATGCGGGGACACCTCGATACGCTTCGCAACGATTCCGTTCGAACCTATGGGCCCTTCTGAAGGTCGACCAGGCATCGGCCGGGTAGATCTGGCTGTGAGCCTTCACACCAATCCTCTGCTCGCCGATCGGCTGGAATACGCGCAAACCCTTCAGACATTTGCGGTGGTCACGCACCAGTGTTTGCACCAAATCCAGGGCAGGTTTAAAGCGCGCGTTGAGTCATCAGGCTACCGCCGGCGGGCAAACCGTGCTTAACAGACCCGCGAAATATGCTTGGCTCTTAATAGGCAACGCTTCGCTCAGGCCCCGCGCTAACACTTGCCATCATAGTGTCGAGGTGGCGCTTGAGTTGTTCGAGCTTTAGGTCGCGCGCGGCTGGATCGTCCCAGAGATTGTTGAACTCACCCGGATCGTTATGCAGATCATACAGCTCGCCAATTCGATGGCCGTGATAGACAACGGTCTTATAGCGCCCGTCACAAACCATCGAGCCGTGGCTGTGATCGGTATGCTGCGGCCCACCGATCGAATCCTTGAATTCACTTAACACCGCCGACTTGTGGTGATGCGGGTCAGACTTGCCCTGCATTAAGGGCAGCAGCGACCGTCCTTGCATGGAGCGAGGAACAGCAAGCCCCGCTGCCTCCAGGAGCGTGGGCGCCACGTCGACTGTTTCGACGAGCGCCTCGCTTTGTAACCCGCTTGCGAGCTGACCAGGCCAGCTGAAAATCAGCGGTACACGCACGAGGCCGTCAAAGAACCGGCAGCCTTTGAGGATGAGCCCATGATCCCCCAGCAAGTCGCCGTGATCGCTCATATAAACGATCAGTGTCCGTTCAAGCTGCCCGGTCGCGCGCAGCATATCGATGATACGGCGCAACTGATCATCGATCAGCATGATCATCGCGTAGTAATTCGCTTTCACCTCAAGTGCGTCATAGGCTCTGGGCGGGGCGGAGGCTACGAGGTCGTGCTCGGTTTCAACGACAGCCTGAATCTTGTTTCGAACGCGCGGATCCACCGCAACCTTAGTCTGCTGATCAATTGCGGTAAAGGCCCGCTGGCGCTCGATATCGCTTTCTCTGAATAACGGCATCGGCAGCGACTCGGTGTCAACCTTGGCGAGGTATTCAGGCGGCGCATCAAATGGCGCATGGGGATCGAAAGGGTTAAGCGACAGCATCCAGGGGCCATCACGTTGTTCAGTGATAAAACGAATCGCCATCTCGCTCACCCAGGTGGTCTGGTGATACTCAGTGGCTACTCCAGGTCCGCAAAAGGCGTTGTGTGGTGCATAGAGCTCAACCGGATCAACCTTTTTTTCATGCCGCAGCCAGTTTTCATAGTCGTGACCACGCATGAAGTCCGGATGCGGATGATGGCTCCAGTGGAAAACCCGGTAGCCGTCGTCCGAGCGCTTTTCGTAATATTTAGCCGCCGTGAGGTGAAGCTTACCGACCAGCCCACAGTCATAGCCCGCATCGGCAAAGAGCCTGGTGACGAGCGTTTCCTGCGACGGAAACCAGGCATTGCCATTGCGATAGACCTGATGCGTGGCCGGATAGCGGCCGGTCAGGAAGCTTGCCCGGGCTGGCGTACAAATAGGACTTTGCGTATAGGCACGCTGAAACGCCACGCCACCCGCGCAGAGTGCATCGAGCGTAGGGGTCGAGATATGCGCCTGGCCCAAAGCGCGGATGGTGTCCCAGCGTTGCTGATCGCTGCAATACCAGAGAATGTTCGGACGACTAGCCATTAACGGTTCCTGATGGACAAGCACAGACCCGATGCGAACGGCCGCCGCACCGACCGCAGACAATCAGTTGACTTTGATCCCCGCAGTTTTTACGACCTTGTGGATTTTGTCAGTTTCGTTTCGCAAAAACGCACCAAACTCGGCGGGTGTGGTGCTCCGCGCAGCGAGCCCGAGGCCGAGCAAGCGCTCCTGCACATCGGCCATTCCCGCAATTGCTGTAAATTCCTGATTCAGCCGCGATAGCGCCTCGGCGGGTGTGCCAGCAGGCACCAGCATGCCCCACCAGTTAGTGAATTCAAAACCTTTCACCGTCTCGCCAATGGACGGCACATCAGGCAAGGCTTGAAGCCGCGGGCCTGTAACGGCAATGGCGCGCAGGCGACCAGCCTTGACAAGCGCAAAGGCCGCGCCGTCAATCATCACATCAACCTCGCCCGCAATCGTTGCTGTGGAGGCAGCCGCCCCGCCCTTGTAAGGCACATGCAGCAGGTCGATACCCGTCATCGATGCAAGCAAACCATAAGCCAGATGAGCTGGCCCGCCCATACCAGCCGTCCCTAGGGTGATCTTGCCAGGCTTGTCGCGCGCTGTGGCTATCAGATCAGCGATGCTGCGAATCGGTGATTCTGGCCGAACACATACGACGATGGACACTGAGCTCACCAGGCTGATGGGATCAAAGTCTTTGAGGGGTGCATACGCGAGATTGGGATTCGCGAGGCCCGCGATAATGAGCGAGCCTGAGTCGCCCACGACAATGGTGAGGCCATCGGCTTGCGAGCGCGCTGCAGCGGTCATGCCGATCACGCCCGCCGCCCCGCCCCGGTTGTCGACCACCACGGGTTGCTTGAGCCGCTCGGAGAGCTTTTGCGCATACAGCCGGCCGACGATATCGGTGTTGCCGCCCGGTGGATAGGGAACAATCATACGAAGCGGCTTGTCGGGCCAGGTCTGCGCGAACGACATGCTCGCCCACGGGCTTAGTGCAGCGGCGGCCATCAGCGAGCGGCGGCGGGCAGAATGGAAATACGTCATGACAAATCCGATCAGGATTTAGTGGTCGGTCAGGGCAGCGCGAAGCTGCCCCTCAAAATCTTCACCGGGCAGTGGATCGACCTCAACCACCACCTGGTGCAGCGTGCCAGTGAAGCGAAACGGGGCGTCATAGTCCTCGGTGACTGGGAGACCACTGTCATAGCCACAGCACTGACCCTCGCCAGATGTTTCGATTACAGCCGGAATCGTGCGTGCAATTTCGCCCTCGCCGGCAGGAAGTCCATCAATGAGCAGGCGGCCCACGCCACAGTGCTCGCCTGTACGCGTGAAGACCATAGCAAGCGAGCACACTCCGCGCGGAAGCGCACGCGTAGAGACGATGCGGTATTCCTCGAGACCGAGATAGTTATGAACATAAATCAGCCGGTCGCCCTTTACATAAAGCGAATAGCCTGAGAACCAACTGCCGTGAGCAAAGAGCACGCCCTGCGCACCCTCGGTGGGGATGCTCACCGATGCAGTAATGCTGTGCGAACGGTTCTTTAAATTGACGGCGGTGTATTCAAACTGAGGCGCGCCAAAGGGCTCAAACACATGACGGCGGGCCGGCGTACGACTGCCGGGTTTGCGCTCGCCCATTCGTAACTGCATGCGTGAATCAAGCGGCAAGACGTTGTATTTCCCAGCCTCAGCCCACCACATTTCCACCAGCTTCGCGAGCCGCTCGGGATGCTCTTTTGCGAGGTTATGCGCTTCGGAGAAGTCTTCAGCGACGTGGTAGAGCTCCCAGGTTTGCGCCGATAACATCTCATCGGTGAGCATCTCGCCCTGCGGTTGCTCGACCACCGCTTTCCAGCCGTCAGCCCAAATCGCCCGCGAGGCGATCATTTCGTAATACTGAACCCGCTTGCGTGTGGGCGCTTGCGGTTCGTTGAAAGTGTGCGCAAAGCTCACGCCTTCGAGGGGCCGCTGTGGCACGTGATTGAGCACCTCCGGCGCATCAAGGCCAAGCGCCTCGAGAATCGTCGGCATGACATCGACAACATGGACATATTGCGAGCGGATTTCGCCACGGGCGCGAATGCCGCCAGGCCAGTGTACGATCAAGGGATCGCTCATGCCCCCCTGATGGAGATAACGCTTCCAGCGGCGCAGCGGCGTGTTGCCGGCCCAGGCCCAGCCCCAGGCATAGTTGGCAAACGATTTGGCGCTTCCCCACTCATCGAGGCGCTTGAGATTGTCGGCTACTGTGGGCTCGATACGGTTCGGAAACTGACACTCATTGAACGAGCCATGCTGACCGCCTTCGGCTGAGGCGCCGTTGTCGGAAGCAAGAAGGATCAGCGTGTTATCAAGTTCGCCGCGCCGTTTAAGATCAGCCAACAGGCGGCCCAGATGAAAATCGGTCTGCTCCAAAAAGCCGGCAAACACTTCCATCTGCCGAGCATAGAGCCTGCGCTCGTCAGCTGAGAGAACCGACCATGCGCGCACCCATTGCGGACGCTCGCTCAGCACGGTGTTGGGTGGAATGATGCCAGAGGCAAATTGGCGCTGATAGGTGGCTTCGCGCCAGGCATCCCAGCCTCCGTCGAATCGCCCGCGATATTTCTCTATCCACTCAGGCTCACACTGATGCGGAGCATGGCCCGCGCCAAGACAGTAGTACATGAAAAAGGGTTTGTCAGGCGCAACGGTGCGCAGGTCGGTGATATAGCGCATCGCCTGATCGGCCAGATCGGCATTGAGGTGATAGCCCTCCTTCCAGCTGTAGGGCGGATCGATGTAGTGGCTGTCATGCACCAGCGTAGGCGCCCATTGGTTGGTTTTGCCGCCCAGAAAACCATAAAAACGCTCAAAGCCCCGCGACAGCGGCCAGCGAGCCTTGGATGCCCCCGAGGCATATTCCGCAGCCAGGGTCAGATGCCATTTGCCGATGGCAAAAGTGGCGTAGCCCTGCGCGAGCAAGATCTCGGAGAGAAAACCGTTTTCCTTGGGGATCATACCGTTGTAGCCAGGATAGCCGGTGGCCATTTCCTGGATGATGCCCACGCCGTTCGAATGATGATTACGGCCGGTGAGCAGACAGGCGCGCGTGGGCGAACAGATGGCGGTGGTGTGAAAGTCGCGATAGCGCAGTCCGCCCGTGGCAAGCCGGTCCATATTGGGCGTGCGAATGTCTGAACCAAAACACCCGAGCTGCGCAAAGCCGACATCATCGAGCAGAATCACCAGCACATTGGGCGCACCGGGTTGCGCCTTGGGTGGTTGTGGCCAAGCGGGCTCAGACTGACCCGCTGTGCGCTCGATGCGGCCTGTGAATCGTCCGCCTTCGGGGTAAGTGTTGAGTGTGGACACCGCGACCCCTTATTGAACCGTAACGTTGGCGGCTTTGACGGCAGCCGACCAGCGCTGATGCTCGGCATCAAGAAAGCGCCCGAACGCTTCGGGTGTCCCTGCAGCCACATCAGCACCTTGCGCCTTCAGCCGCTCGGCCACCTCGGGCAGGCGCAGCACCGCACCGATATCGGCATTCATACGCGTGATGATGTCCCGTGGCGTTGCAGCCGCCACGACCACGCCAAACCACGCGGTGGCTCGATACTGCGGATAGCCCGACTCGGCAAGCGTCGGCACCTGGGGCCAGTAGGACACGCGCTGATCGCCAGTCACAGCGAGCGCGCGCAGCTTGCCCGAGGTGACATGCGGCATGACCTCAAGCGGACTTGCGAACATAAAGCTCATTTGCCCTGCGATCAGATCGACCACGGCAGGCCCACCCCCTTTGTAGGGCACATGAAGCGCCTCGGTGCCCGACTGCAATTGAAACAGGACCACGGCCAGGTGGGGCAGGCTGCCATTGCCTGGGCTGCCATAGGGCATTACCCCAGAATTTTTTTTGAGGTGTCCGACAAATTCGGCGACCGACTGGCCAGGCATTCGCCCAGGGTTCGTCACAACCACCAAGGGATTGGTGACAAGGAGAACCACCGGCGTGAAATCGCGCCGGCTGTCATAAGGCAACTTTGGGTACGCATATTGCGTGATCACGAAGGGCGCCGGCGCAAGCAGCATGGTGTAGCCATCCGCAGGCGCCTTGGCGACCAGATCAGCGCCTATAGTCGTCGCTGCACCCGCCTTGTTCTCGACCACAACGGGCTGGCCCCAACGCATTACAAGCTTTTCGGCAACCATTCGAGCCACCACATCCGACTGCCCACCTGGCGCAAATGGCACGACAAATTTCACAGGCTTGGCAGGCCAGGGCTGAGCCGGTACGGGAGCGGTGGCAAGGCAGGCGATCGCGCATACAACCAGGGACCGCGCCTGCAGCATTCGAGCAAAAGCCTTCACAGTTCGGATCTCCTTGATGGAGCGCCGGCACGTCGATAGAACTCAAACGAATCGAGGGCTCGGCGGGTCTGATGATTGCGGGGTAGGCCACTTAAATCTAGAGAGGCCACCATGCACTGTCAAGCAACGCCCTGCGATCAATGGACCATACATCTCGACGAGCCATCGGGGTTTCAGACCCGCGATAGCCCGCTCGCATCGCCAATCCTTCAATCGGCCTTGGCGCCTGCGGTCTTGACCATCGCCGGCCAACGAGCGGTACCCGGGGGATGAACTCAGCGAAATCGGATTTCTTGGGACTCGTCGAGTAGTTCTACGCCATCTCGGTGGAGCGGCGCATCGCGCACCCGGGTGTGGTGGCCATCACGCAGGCCGCTCGCGCCACCCTGTTGTGATCACACTTCAGATCTGGCGGCCCACAGGTTGCGCACCTCGTCCTTCATGGCCAAGGCCTCCTGCCAGCGGTCGGATAACTCATAGCCGTCGGCCCCTGTGATGGCGTAGGGTACAGGGCCGAGCTCGCACAGAAAAGTCAGCGTGGCATCCGGTCCCGCGCGCCTTCGCCAGCTCTGGAAGCCGCAGCCCCACCAGTCCATGAAGAGGTCCACCCAGGGGCGGTGATGGGCGAAGCTGGTCTGGATCTGCACCTGCTCCCGGCTCGCTACGCGGCCGTGGAAGCCCCAGGTGTTGTCCAGGATGCGGTGCATCAGCGCGTGGTTGTGCTCATCCACCGGCCATGCGAACTCTCGGCCGACCAGGTAGTGCGACAAGTCGGCCGTGAAGCGCAGGTTCGGGAACCGGTCCAGCAGGTGCAGCGTGAAGAACAGGTCGGTGGTCATCCGGTCGCGGTGCGTCTCGATGTGCAGCGCGATGCCGGCGTCGGCCGCCAGTCGATGCCAGCCCTCGATGTAGGGCACGCAGTCCTCCAGGTGATAGGGACGCACATCGGCCTGCAGATTGATGTGGTCGGCCCCGAACTCCTGCACGTGCTCGATGATGGGCTTGAGGTCGTCTACCGTACGCGGGTAGCACTGCGCCTGCCAGCTCATACCGTGATCACGCAGAAAGCCGGTCACGGTACGGACGAAGTCGCGGTCTGCAAAGCGTACGCCACACCCGTCGAAACCTGCGGCGTGGATCATCTCGAGCTTCTCGTCCAGCGACCATTCAGCGCCGTCGGGACGGCGGCGCTCCATGGCCCACAACGATTGGTACACCAGGAACTCCTGCATGATGGTCCTCTCTTGCTTCAGGGCAGGGGCGCCACAGCGGTCCGCCAACCGCGCTCAGGCGCTTTCTCTTTCAACGATCTCGAAGCCAAGATCCACTGATCGGTCAGATGACACGGTCGCTTTGCTACCGGTCGCCAGGCGCTCGACGATGAGCCGGGCTGCCGTCCTGCCGATGTATTCGCCCGGGATGCGGACGGTGGTCAGCGGGGGGTTTGAGGCCCTGGCGAGCTCGAAGTCGCCGAATCCCGCGATCGCCAGCTGACTGGGTATCGTGATGCCCAGTCGCGCGCAAGCCTGCGCGGCACCGAAGGCAGCCACGTCATTGACGAAAAACACTACGTCGGGCGGCTTGACGCGGGCCATCAGTTGACGCACGGCGCGCTCGCCGCTGGCGAAAGTCGCGCCAAAGTCTTCCAGCGTGACGGTCTGCGGCCGGCGGCCCAGATCGGCCAAGGCCTGCCGGTAGCCTGCCAGCCGCTGTGCGCCTCGATGTTCACGTTCAGGCGGCGCACCGGCGAAGGCGATCCGTTGGTAGCCACGCGCGGCCAGCGCCAGGGTCATGTTGCGCGCCGCATCGAAGTTGGAAAAGCCTACGGCCCGATCTATGGGGTCCTCCGAGAGGTCCCAGGTTTCCACCACGGGCAGGCCCCGCGCGCGCAACATCGCACGCACGCTGGGGTCATGAGCGGTACCTGTCAGCACCACCGCCACGGGCTGCTGTCCGAGCAGGTTGCGCAGGATCGAGACCTCGGCCTCGAGGCAGTAGCCCGAGTTGGCGATCAGCAGCTGAAACCCGTGCTCGCGCAGCCCTTCAGACAGGCCGTCGACCGTCTCGGCGAAGATGGTGTTGCGCAAGGTCGGGACGATGGCCGCGATCACACGCGAGCGCTGGGACTTCAAGGTGCCCGCAGCCAAATTCGGCACGTAGCCGGTGGCCTGCATCGCTGACATCACCCGTTCTCGCATCTCGGGTGATACCTGGCCCGGCGTGCGCAGCGCACGCGAAACGGTGATCGTACCCACACCCGCGCGCTGCGCCACATCCACCATGCGCACGTGACCGGTCGAGCGACCTGTCTTCATGGTTGTTCCATGCTGTGTGGAGCTTTCAGCCGGGCAACTGAATCAGCAGGCAGTCGCCTTCGGCGCGGGTCGGGTAGGTGCGCAACGGCTCGCAGGCCGGTGGCCCATCGACGCGCCCTGTAGGAATGTGAAATCGCCCGTTGTGCATCGGACATTCAATGATGTCGTCGATCACGAAACCCTCGGCCAGCCGGGCTACGCCATGCGTGCACAGGCCATCGGTGACGTAGTGTCGCCCGGCCAAGCGGTAGGCGCAGTACACATGGCCGTCGAGGTCGAGTTCCAGGACATCCTCGTCCGGTACGTCGCTAAGGCGGCACAGCGTGATCCACATCGCCCACTCCAGACGCTCAGCCGCCCGCGTCCAGCGCGGCGGGCAACGGGTGCGAGGCCGTGGCGCTGGGGTCGCTGCGCTGCGCCAGGATGACCCGTACGATCTCGATGTGAGCGGCGATCAAACCGGCGCTGGGCTCGGGCAACTGCTGTCGGATGGCGGCATTCAGCGCCGGCAGCGCGTGGAAGGGTACCGAAGGATAGATGTGGTGCTCGATGTGGTAGTTCATGTTCCAGTAAAGCACCCGGCTGAGCCAGCCGTTGCGCATGGACCGGGTGCACAACCGGTGGTCAGAAACGTCCTGCGCCATCGCCATGTGCTGCGTGGTGATGAAGGCATACACCGCGAAAGCCCCAGCAAACCGGGGTATGAAGAAGTACAGCATGGGCGCCCAGGTCTGGCCGATCAACGCCCAGGCCAGCAGACCCAGGTAGCCCGCCATGAGCAAGCGCGCTTCACGAACGACAATGCGCTCCTGCCCCGCAGGAAGGTAGACGCGCTCCCGCTCGAGGATACGCCCGGCTGCGTGACGCACCATCAGCTTGGCGCGCGGCCAGAATTCCAGCAGGCCGATCACATCGCCAAACCAGGTACGCAGACCCACCGGGTTGGTGTACCCCATTTGCGCATCCACCTTCCAGTGCCAGGTGTGGGTGTGATGGTGCGAGTGGGCAAAGCGCCGGTGCGTGGGGGCTTCACCCCAGACAAAGGAACTCCCCCACAGCACGGCCTCGTTCAGCCAGCGTGTGCGGAACGCCGTGCCGTGCGCACACTCGTGCGAGGGCGCGTAGGCAAAGCCCAGCACCACGCCATACGCGACCACCGCAGGAATCACCCATAGGGTATCGCGCGCCAGGTGAATGCCCCAACCCGCGGTCGACAGCAACGCGCCCCATACGGCCAGCAAGAAGAGCCCAGGGCCGTCGGCGCGCTTCATCAGCCCCTTGAGGGTGACGCGGTCGATCTTCGGTTCCCACCAGGCGCTGCGCAGGGTCTGCACGGGAGGGGCTGCGGACATGAAAGGCTCCTGGATCAGGTCGGGCCTGAAGCACTCGGCGCGGTAAGGCGATGACGGCTGCGACCGATGTCGAGGCCGGGCCGGTCAACTCACTTGGGTACCGAGATTCAACGCCTGACCATGGTATCGATACCATCGGCTGTCGTCAATGAGCGCTCTTGTGCGTGTCGCGCTCTTGTGCGGAGCGCTCTTGTGCGGCACCGGTCTGGCCTGTCCGAGCTGCCACGGTGTCCACTTCCGCATTGACAGCCAGAGCGAACCTCGACGAACATCGCCTTCATCAGGGCCACTTCCATGGCACTGCAGTGAAAGGACAAGTTATGGACGTGAAGGCAGCGGTGTCATATGAGGCCGGCAAACCTCTGGTCATCGACACGGTGCAACTCGAGGGCCCCAAGGCCTTGGAGGTGCTGGTGGAGATCAAGGCCAGCGGGGTATGCCATACCGACGAGTTCACGCGGTCCGGCGCCGACCCCGAAGGCCTGTTTCCTGCCATCTTCGGCCACGAAGGCGCTGGCATCGTCGTCGAAGTGGGCACGGACGTGACGACATTGAAGAAGGGCGACCACGTCATT
>SYIM01000048.1 GCA_005798775.1 Burkholderiales bacterium | reverse complement strand
AGATCTCGCAGAACGAGGTGGCGTCGTGCACCTCGGCCACATCGATATCTGTCGGCGCCAGGCCCGCCTTGGCGTAGGCCTTCTTCGCCGCCAGGTGCGACAGGCCGGGCTCGTCCAGGTCGCGATACTTGCCCCCGGTGAGGACGCTGGCGCCAACGCGGATGGCGCGCTCCTGCACCCGCGGGGGTAGATCGCGCAGGAAACGCTCAGAGCACAACAAGGCAGCCGAGGCGCCATCCCCCACAGGGGAACACATGGAACGCGTCAGAGGCCAGCTGACCTCGCGATCGGCCAGCACCTGTTCGGGCGACACCGTGAAGCGGTACTGGGCCTTGGGATTGAGCGCACCCATGGCGTGATTCTTAGACGCTGCGTAGGCGATCTGCTCTCGGGTCGTGCCGAAGGTCTTAATGTGATAAGCGGCCTGCATGGCGTAGGTGTCCATGAACAGGGTACCGCCGCCCGCGTTGACCTGGAAGGGCTTGCCCGATCGTTCGCCAGCGTCCCGGTAATAGGCCTGCCACTCCTGCGGGTCGAACTGGTCGATGCCGCCTTCAAAGACCTCCAGGGTGCGGGCGGCATCGCCCGGAAAGAAGGTCTTTTCCACGCCGATGGCCAGCGACAGACCGGACTCGCCCGACAGGATGTCCTTGTAGGCGCCATGAAAAGCCATCGAGGCCGTGGCGCACCCGCCCTCCACGTTGATCAACGGCACTCGCTGCGGGAACAGGCCTTCGCGCACCAGCGGCGTGAAACAGACCTGCCCGCGGATGTTGCGCTGGCCGAAGGTGCCCATGCCGCAGTTACCGAACCAGGTCTGCTCGATCCGCTGCGCCAGGTCGACCCCGGTGTCTGCCAACACCTCGGTGTAGGCCTCACGGGTGAGGTCCTTGAAGGTCTTGTCTGGCTGTTTGCCGAAGGCGGTGCAGGACACGCCAATCACATACACGTCTTGCATCGGTACTTCTCCAGGGGAGCAGTGACGTTACTGCAGGACAAGCGGAAGGCTAGACGGCCCGCGCATCACCAGGGCATCGATCCAGTGGACCTCACCCGGGCCCGGACGCATCCAGGAAAAACCCGACACAAGGGCGCCCAGGCAGGCCTTGGCTTCCAGCCGCGCCAGGGGGGCGCCCAGGCAGAAGTGCAGGCCCTGGCCGAAGGTCAGGTGGCGGTTGGGAGAGCGCTCGATATTCAGCACATGCGGACGCTCGAAACGGCGCGGATCGCGGTTGGCCGCATTGATCATGGCGAACACCCGGTCGCCGGCCCGCAGGGCCTTGCCGTGCAACTCGTGGTCGACCGCCACCACCCGTGCGATGCTGTTACTGGGCCCGTCGTAGCGCAGAAACTCCTCGACTGCTGAATCGATCAACTCTGGCTTGTCCCGCAGTAATTGCTGCTGCTCGGGATACTCCAGCATGGCCACCACCGCGCTGCCCAGCAAGTTGGCCGTGGTCTCATGGCCGCCGAACAGCACCAGCATGCACATGGCGATCAGTTCGTCTTCGCTGAGCCCGCCCCGGTCATCCTGAGCCTGCAGCATGTTGGAGATGACATCGTCGCTGAGCCGGCCGCGGCGCTGCGCGATCAGGCTGCGAAAGTAAGCCGACATCTGGTCCGCGCCCGAGCGGGCCTTGCGGTACTTGTCCTCGTCGGCGCGCGAGGTACCAATGAACAGACGCAGGTTGTCCGACCACTCCTTGATCATGCGAAAGTCAGCGCGCGGGACGCCCATCATGTCCAAGATCACGTAAGCAGGCAGCAGAACTGCCACCTCCTGCATGAAGTCAAAGGGCTGTCCGCGCGGCAGCCGGCCATACAGGTCGTCGACCGTGCGGCGGATCTGCGGCGCCAACGACTGGACCATTTGCATGGAGAACACGCCGTTCATCATCTTTCGAAGGCGGGTGTGCTCCGGCGGCGCCTTGAACACCAGCCACTCGTTCAGGTAGCGCATCACGCCCGACAGGATCTCGCGCCGGTCATCGCGCTGCGCCTCGTAAAACGGGCGCAGGCGGTCCGAGGACATGGTGGGCGACAAGGCTACCTGGCGGACATCGTCGTAGCGGGTGATGATCCAGCTGCGGATGGCCGGACTCCAGTGGACAGGATCGTGCTCCTGAAGGGCCTCGTAAAGGGGAAACGGATTCTTCCGGATCGCCTCGTCGGTCGGGTCGTAGACGAGTAGAGGGGTCATGGATGCTGTGCCTGGGAGTCGGCCGCGAGCCTATCAGAGCCTGCTTCACCAAACAATTGTTTGGTTGGTGAGCGACTTAGGGTTTTCCCAGCGGCTCGGCCAGGTGAGCCAGCCAGGCACCAGTGAGCAGCACTTTACCCGTGCGGTGAGGCTTGGCGGCGCAAGCCAAGGCCCCAGCGACTTGTCCGAGGTCAAAGGTTTGCTGCACCGCCATCTTCAGCACCCCCTCGGCCATCAGCCTCTGCAGGGCAGACATCGCGGACTTCGCGGCGGCGCGGTGGGCCGGATCAGCGAACCAGTTGGCCAGCCAAAAGCCTTCCACCGAGACTGTCCGAAAAATGAGGTCTTCAGGCATGACCTCGGAAGGCTTTTGGCTCAGAAGTCCATACACGGCAACCTTTGCGCCCACATCGACGGCCGCTGCGAGCTTGCGGGTCGATTCACCCGCTACCGCATCAAGCGCCAAGGGGACGGGTCGTCCATCGGCCAGCGCCTTGATGCGCCGCACGAACTCGGTGACCGACATTCCCTCGTCGATGATCCAGTGCTCATCCCCTAGCCGAGCGCCGTCCAACGCTTCGGCTCTTCGCACCACGTTAATCAACCGGATCCCCATCTGGGCCGCAAGTTGGCGCACGCACTGCCCGACAGCCGAGTTTGCAGCGTTCTGGATCAGACACACCGGGCCCTCAAGGGCAACGATGCCGTACAGCAGGACCCAGGCTGTCATCGGGTTGGCGCTTAGCATCGCGCACTGAAGCACATCCACATCCCCGTCAAGGACAACCACTTGGCGACTGGAAAGTACCCGCTCATCCCGCCAGGTACCGCCAGGCGCCAGTGGTACTACCAGATCCCCAACCTTCAACGTATCGACATCAGGCGCAACAGACAGCACGATTGCCACCCCTTCGTGACCTGGCGTGTAAGGCAGCGGAGGCTGCACACCATACCGTCCGTCGATCTGAAGCAGGTCGGCGGGGTGAACCGTCATGGCGAGCAGGCCGATGCGGATCAGCCCCGGCCCGAGCGACGGTTGCATATCTTCGCAGAGGCTCACCCGCTGCTCCAGCGGCAGATCCGGCGCATATCGGGTCACTTCGACGCGGCGGGCTGCTGGCGCGGCAACCG
This sequence comes from Burkholderiales bacterium, assembly GCA_005798775.1. Classification (GTDB taxonomy): domain Bacteria; phylum Pseudomonadota; class Gammaproteobacteria; order Burkholderiales; family Burkholderiaceae_E; genus SYIM01. The sequence continues at coordinate 13,009 of SYIM01000048.1, read as the reverse complement.
ACGGGATATCTAGGATTCGCAGTGAGGATTTGCGCATGGGTAACCCAAATCGTTGTGCGGCTAGTATCTCGCACGTCCGAAGCCGACTGCGAGACGGAGCCTCGACTGCCGGGTCAGAGCTGCTCGCCAGGTCGGCAGCGGCTCGTTCTTGAGCTACCCGCGCAGTTGCGCGCAATCGGGCATCACGGTGCGCACCATGTCCCAGAAGCGCGGGCTGTGGTCCATGACTTGCAGGTTGTTGCCACCGACACCAATTTGACCAGGCGTCCCGAAAATCCATGATCAGCCCCTAAGCCGGAAGTTCGGCCGGCTGTGCGGGTCTGACCATTTTTCGACACCCGTGATCGAACAACGTAACCGCTATCCGCGCGCGAAAGAAGTGTTCGACCGCACACTTTGCCAACGCTCAACCTAGCAACTCCTTCAGACCGGCGCACTTGCTGAGCAATGCGCTCGACAAGTCGATTATATTGGGTGTACAAACAAAACTGTGTTGGCAGTCATCGAGACTGTTATATTTCAGCAGCCGGCGGATGCGATCTGGACAGAAGGTGAGCGCGAGGCGTTCATCGACTTCATCGCCCAGCATCCGCAAGCTGGCGACGTCATTCCGGGTGCCGACGGCGCGCGCAAGGTGCGCTGGCATCGAGGGGGGCTCTGGGAAGCGGGGTGGGGCACGAGTGATCTACTTTTACCGAGTAGGTGATCAGTTGGTCCTTCTGGTCATGGTCTACGCCAAGACCGAACGCACAAGCGTCAAGCCCACGGACATCAAGCGGAGTTAATGGTGTGAAGGTGCGGAAAAAATTGAACGTGAACAAGGTGGCCGCGCCCATCGAGGCTGACGCGGGCCAGGCGCTACCCGGTCTTCGCGAATCACTGGCTGAGGCCAAGGCGGGGCTCGCTGGGCGCGCACGCACGCCAGAGCAAATCGTGAAATGTCGCCGTGGTCGCCCAGCCGGCAGCGTCGCGAAGGTGACCAAGCAGCCCGTGAAGCTGCGCCTGGACCCTGACGTTCTTACTGCCCTTCGGGCCACTGGAGATGGCTGGCAGACCCGTATCAACGACATGCTGCGCGCCATCTTGTCGCTGGCGGGGCGGCTGGGGTAGCCGACCCGCCTGAGCCCTGCGGACATGCGGCAGGGGCTGGGCTGTCAGACCTGCTTAACGAGTCCCGAAACTGTGTCAGTGACCCTCCACCATTCGAAACCGATCACCAGCCGAGCGAAGGAAACTTCCTGACTGGAGATTGAAGAAAGTGGCTCTCAACAAGGGCTTCAGCGCGATTAGGACGCTGTTTTGCTCAGAGCTGCCTAGCTGAGTGAGTTTAAAAAAATCTTGCTAGAACAATAGGTTAAGCGATTTGGTCGGAACCCTGTAGCCGTACTGGATTTGAGTTTAGTGGTCCTGGAAGCCTGTGAGGCTGTGTGACTTCATGTTGGCGCAATCAAGAGCGGATCTGATCAGAGCCCCAGGGAACTTGGCAGCCAAAGCGCCAAGCCTGGGAAGGCGATGAGTAGGGCTACAAGTATGAGATCGGCAACCAGAAATGGGATAGTCCCGAGGTAAATTCGAGTTACCGGAATCTCTGGATTTTGCGCCTGAATCACAAAGACAGTTAGTCCGACGGGTGGGCTAATCAAGCCAATCGTGGCCATCACCGTTACGAAAATTCCGAACCAGACGCCGTCGTAGCCGATGCTCGACATGAGGGGTAGGATCACCGGCACCGTGATCAGGATCGTGCTGACCTCCTCCAGCGCGGTGCCGAGAACAAAGTAGAGAGCGATTACCGCCGTGATGATCAGCCCTGGAGACCAGCCAGCCGCCTGAACCCAGTCGGCGAGTTCGTTTGGCAGACGCGTCAAAACGATAAAGCGCGAAAAAATGAATGCACCCGCGATTACGAAAAACAGCATGGCGGTGGACAGGACAGTCTCAGAAAGCGCGTCGTAGAGCGCGCGCCAGTTCAGGGTCTTTGTCGAAAATCCAATAACGATCGCTGTGAATGCGCTTATTGCTGCGGCCTCGTTGGGAGAGAACCACCCCACGTAGATACCGACCACCGCAAAGGTGAACAGCAGGAGTAGTTTCCACATCCCGGTTGCCGCTCGAAGTCTCTCGCGCATTGCCATCGCGGGAACGCGCGGAGCCCAACCTGGGCGAACGCGCACAACGATCATCACCATCACAACGTATAGCGCCGCAAGGCAGAGGCCAGGAACCAGAGCGGCCGCGAAGAGCTTCGATAACGATTGCTCAGCCACGAGCGCATACACTGCAAGGATGATCGATGGCGGAATCAGTATGCCCAAGGTACCTGCCGCAGCCACAGACCCCGATGCGAGGGCCTGGTCGTAGCCATGCCGCTTCATTTCTGGTATTGCGACCTGCGAAAACGTGGCTGCCGTGGCAACTGAGGAGCCGCAAATCGAGCCGAATGCGGCGCAGGCACCAATCGTCGCGTTAGCGAGCGCTCCTTTGAATCCCGAAAACAGGGCGTTGGCCGCTTCGAATAGCTCACGGGACATTTGAGCCCTGGATGCGACTGCCCCCATGAGGATGAACAGCGGTACCACCGACAGGGAGTAAGCGCTGGCGAGTTCAAATGGAATGGACGCCGCAAGGCGCAGTGTTTTGCCCCAGCCGTCAATCGCTGCATATCCACATAAGCCCGCAGCCGCGAGCGCGACGCCGATTGGGACACGCAGGGTGAGGAGCAAGAGCAGGCCGGCAACTCCCGCTAAGCCTATCTGCAGCGTGCTCATTGTTGTCGCCCCGCCCGAATCACGAAAATCAGCGACGCGACCGCCGACGCACCCACACCGGCGAGCACGGGGATCCAGTACCAGAGTTTTGCGATCGCAAGATCGGCGGTGATGTCCCCCATGGCACGCATATCCCCGGCCAGAAGCACCATCTGCCAAAGCATCACTGACAAGACCACAGTTGACAGCGCTGTCCCAAGCCAATCGAGGGTGTTTGTGGCCGACGGAGAAATCAGCCGGTCGAGAAAATCAACGACAAGATTCTGGCGCCGAATGAATACCGCAGGCAGAGCGAAAAAAATGGTGCAGGCAAGACCGAGTTCGATAATTTCGAAAGTGCCTCGCAGTGGATAGCCCAAGAATTTGCGCAGCGCAACATCCACAACTGTCAGCACCATCATCCCTGATAGAAATGCCGCCGCAAGTGCAATACACACCTGAGCGCAGACATCGAGGATTCGCATTCGCAAGGCAACGTCGTCCAGAGGCTTATGAGAAACTTCATCGTAGCCTGTGCATCCCCAAACTGTCACCCCATCGAGTTAGCAATTTTTCTAGCAGTCCAGCCTCAGCGGCACGGCCACCCGAGGGCGCACAAAACGATTTTCTTCTGTAGATAGGGAATTGTTCAGATACGCTGAAGCGTTTAGGATGCGTTCAGACGGGACCTGGGAGTTGCGTCGTGAAGACATATCGACCAAAGCCTGAGGCGCAGGCGATGCTGTGCGTTTCACGGAACAAGATCAACGGATTGGGAGAGCGTACCCCCAGACGCCCATCGCCATTCTTTTGGCATCCACCGGAATTGCATCCCTTTGGAGATCTTCAGGTGGCTGCCCGCATACAGTCGCGAAACTGTCCTGGCGCAGCGGAGCAGTTTCGAGCCGCGTACGCCTATCCCGATTTGGTTCCAGTCGCTGCAGAGAAGCGATTCGGTACGGCTGAAGTGTTCGGCGCAGAGGCCCGTACGTTTGCTCTCTCGAATGAGGCTGACGGGTTTGGGATTGCCGAGATGAACCCGCTATGGATATTTGAGGGCTATGAAATTCATGAGCCTCGCGTCATCGTGCTTGCGTTTGCGCATGACTATGAGCAGTTAAGACAGGTTCCTTCTGACGAAACCAACGGCGCTGGCGTCACAGAAGTAGGTCGGCAATATGCTCGCGGCACGCGTGCCTCGTACGCACTTACCAACTGGATCCGAGCCCAGGGATACCAGGCCCAACCGTATCCCGGGCCTGCGGCAAGCGCTCTGCTGCTCATCCCGCCTGCGATCAGCGCCGGATTGGGGGAACTCGGCAAGCACGGTTCCATGATCAGTCGCCACTTTGGGTCTGGCTTTCGCCTGGCAGGCGTCACGACAGACCTGCCGCTCATTCCAACGACGCTAGATCGCTTTGGGGCTGACGAATTTTGCACGCACTGCCAGGTTTCTACCAACGCGTGCCCCCCAGGCGCAATATCCAATTTGAAGCAAGTGGTTAGAGGTGCAGAGCGTTGGTACGTCGATTTTGACAGGTGCATTCCCTACTTTGTCGAGGCTGCCTCGTGCGCGATCTGCCTCGCGGTTTGCCCGTGGACGCGCCCTCCGGTCAGGCTAAACCTTCTGGCAAAAATGGCTCGTCGTATATCAGAGCGTTCCGAGCAAGGAAAAAACTAAATGAAACGATTCAGTATCGCAGCGCTGTTTTGCCTTGCTGTCGCATCCAGCGCAGCAGCGCAACAGAAATTCGAATTGAAAGTTGCTGAGCCGGTCGGGCCCCAGCACTTCATGACGCAGTGGCTCATGCAATGGACTGCCCGGCTGGAAAAAGCCTCCGACGGCCGGCTCGCTTTCAAGCACTTCCCCGGGTCGCAGCTGGGGCCTGCGGCCACGCACTATGATCTTGCGCGCAATGGTCAGGCTGACATCGCATGGTTTTTCCACGCCGGTACCCCTGGCCGCTTCCCGCTTACCGAACTGTTGCACCTCCCATTTGTTGTCGGGAGTGCAGAGATCGGTACCAAGGTCATCAACGATGCAGGGCTGCGCTCGCGTCACCTCGACTCCGAGCACAAGGGCGTCCGAATCCTGCTTCTGTTCACGCATCCACCGGGTAATGTTCTTACTACCAAACGACCAATACGTAACCTCGACGATTTTAAGGGACTGCGTATTCGCCAGGCTTCGCCCAACACGCGCGACTTCATCCTCAAAGCTGGAGGCACTCCGGTCGGCGTACCGCCAACCGATCAGTTAGATCAATTACAGAAAGGTACGCTGGACGGGACCCTCATCGACTACGGTAGCGGTGGTGTTGCTTTCAAGCTTGGCGGCGCAATCGGTTACATGACCGAGATGTATGCCTACGTATCATCGTTTGGGCTGGCAATGAACCTGGACACCTATTCCAAACTGCCCGCGGACCTGCAGCGGCTATTGATGGAATCCGTCAAGGGTGTGGAGAAGGAGGTCGGGGAGGGATTCGACAAGCTCGATGACGTTGGTAAAAAGCTACTTGTCGCCGGCGGGGGGCAACCTATCGCGCTTTCGGCGAGCGAGATTGCACGTTTTCGAAAAGCCGGAGACGATGTCATCGAGTCTCGCCTGAAGGAACTTGAGGGCAAAGGACTGCCAGCGAGGGCGGCGTTTAACATGATCCGCTCTTTGTCCGAAAGACATTCCAAAGACTCGCGAAACTTCTGGCAGCAATAGAAGCTCGGTAGCCTAGCTAACCGATTACAGAACTTCTTGCCCCACGATCTTCTCATCACTCTGGCCGCACATGTCAGTAGGCATGCGGTTTCGCAGCCTAATGCCTGTGCGGTGCGCCTACGCGAGTCTGTAATCAACTATCAATCGCTTGACCGCCTGGCGCGCAGACTGGCGGCGGGGCTTCAGCGCATCGGAATTGGTGCGGGCGATATTCTGGCCGTGCAGTTGCCAAACAGCCTCGAATTCATCGTGACTCTGCTTGCGGCGAGCAGGATCGGAGCGATCACGCAGACCGTTCATATGCCTTATCGCCGGGCGGAGCTCAGCTCGCTTCTTGAGCACAGCAAGGCCTGCGCATTCATCGGTCTTACCCAGTTTAAAGATTACTCGCCCGTCCGGACGGTGCTTGATCTGAAAGCCCAAGCTACCTCGGGATCCAGCGCCCTCAACCACATCATCTCGGCGGGCGAGTCGATAGCTGGCAGCCACAGTTGGACGGCCTTAGCTGAAGCTGAGCCAGCAATAGAGCTTTGCGCAGACGATATCGACTCACCGTATGTCCTGTTGTATACATCCGGCACCACAACCAGCCCCAAGGGAATTCTCACCTCAGCTCGGCGCTTCGTTGGCAACGCGGGCGAGGCTGTCGGCGAATTGAAGTACTGTGCTTCAGACGTCGTGTTAAGCGTCGCCCCCTTTACGCACCTCTATGGTCTTTTCGTGCTCCAGTGCGCGCTGGTGGCGGGCGCGAGCCTCAGCCTGCTTCCCGCTTTCTCGCCAGCCGAACTGATTGATACTGTGCGGCGCGACCAGCCTACAGTCATATTTGCCGGGCCTGCTCACTTCAAACCTCTGATCGATCAGAATCTCATGCAACCGCATGAGTTCGCTTCTACCCGATTCGTTTGCCTCTCAGGTACCACTGTGCTGCCAGCGCTCGCGCGTGCGGTTGAGGCGCGTCTGCCATCCGGGGTGGTCATACAACTCTGGGGTATGAGCGAACTGCAGGCGGGCAGTTATGGACGCCCGGATGACTCTGCTTCGATCCGGCACGAAACCGCGGGTCGCGCGGCGCCCGACATGCAGTTACAGGTGGTTAGCGATGACAACCGTCCGCTACCGCGAGGCGAAGAGGGGCGGCTTCAGATTCGGGGACCTTCGGTATTTGACGGCTACCTGAACAATCCGGCAGAAAGCCAGGCCTGCCTCAGCAATGGTTGGTTCGATACCGGTGATACCGCGGTTCTGCGCAACGACGACGGCCTGGTGCTCACGGGGCGGGTCAAGGAACTTATCAACCGCGGCGGTGTTAAATTCAACCCGGTTGACGTCGAGGCGCTACTCGATTCCGTACCGGGCGTTGGGCGCTGTATCCTCGCGCCGATGCCCGATCCGGTTCTTGGCGAGCGCACCTGTGCGTTTGTGCAACCTGACGGGCGTGCGGATGTCACGCTCGAGGCGCTGGTTCAGGCGCTGAACTCAGCCGGTGTCGCCAAATTTAAATGGCCCGAACGTCTCGAGTTCGTTGATGAATTCCCTGTCACGCCCACTCAAAAGGTGCGACGTACCCTGCTGACAACATCGCTCGTGGCTAAACGCACTACTGGGGTATCCTGATGATCGAACTCTGGGAGCTGGTAGGGCAGAGTGATCGCCGATACAGCACGTTTTCGTGGCGTACCCGCATGGCGCTACGGCATAAACAACTGGCATTTACCGAGCAACCTGTGCTCCAGACCGATAAAGCAGTAATCGCATTCTCGGGGGGCAGGACAGTACCGGTGATTCGCGACTCAGAGACCGTCATTCGCGATTCGTGGCAGATCGCCGAGTATCTTGAGGAGACTTATCCGCAGGGTCTTTCGCTCTTTGGCGGATTAACGGGTAAGGCCTTATGCCTTTTTTTCAATACCTGGGTTGACCGAAGCGTGGTACCTCTGGCCTTTCGTGGCCTGGCTTGCGATGCGATCCTGATCCAGGATCCAGCCGATCAGGAGCATTTCCGGGCGACGATCGAAAAGTTTACAGGCGGATCGCCCGATTCACTAAAGGTTGAGCAGCCTAAAACTTTCGAGCGGCTCCGCGCTGCGCTTGATCCCGCTCGTGTAACGCTGAAGCGCCAGCAATTTCTGGGTGGCAGCGAGCCCTGCTATGCCGACTACATCCTGTTTTCGGTATTTCAGTGGGCCCGCATTGTGAGCCCGGTTTCGATCCTGCCGGCCGACGATCCGCTTCACGTGTGGTTTGAGCGAATCCTTGCACTCCATGACGGATACGCGAGAGATACCCTTGCGTTCTACTGAGCGGGGCGAGGTCGGCGAATGGTATTGCGCTCACCTCGGGCGCTCGCTGCTTACTTCATTGGACAGTCCTGCACATAGGCGTCGCCGCGGTTAACGAACACGGGCGGGCCATTGACTTTGTTGACCAACCTGCCCTGAGGATCTTTTTCGATGAGGCGCAGGTAGTAGTTCTGGATTGGGAACTGGTTGGTATTGAATTTAAACTCGCCCCGTGTTGATTCAAACCGTGCAGCCTTGATTGCGGCCCTTAGCGCCTCTTTGTTGTCAAAATTGCCTTTGACATCTCGAACTGCCGCGTCGATCAGCATTGCGGTGTCATAGCCCTGCGAGGCCAGGACCGAGGGCAACCGTTTGTACTCTTTCTCAAACTCGGTCACAAATCGCTTGTTGGCGGCATTGGGCAGATCGATACCCCAGTGGGCGGTATCGTAAATTCCTAGCATGGCCTCACCTACCGGTCGGATGACATCCTGATCCGACCCGAAGCCCGGTGCGAGCAGCGTGGTGGTTTTGCCGAGTCCGGAGGCCACGAACTGCTTGATGAAGTTGATCCCCATGCCACCCGGCAAAAAGATGTACAGAACATCGGGCTTGGCAGCGCGGATCTCCGCGAGTTCGGCTGCGTAGTCGAGTTGACCAAGCTTGGTGTAGACCTCGTTGGCGACTTTGCCCTTATAAAAGCGCTTAAAGCCAGCAAGCGAGTCTTTCCCCGCTTGGTAATTCGGAGCGATTAGGTAGGCGTTCTTGAAGCCTTTGGTGGTTGCGTATTGACCCGCTGCCTCGTGATAGGCGTCATTGGGCCAGGACACTGCAAAAAAGTACGGTGAACACTCTTTGCCTGCAATCGGAGAGGGCGCCGCGTTGGGGCTCAGATAGAAGGTTTTTCCTTCGACTGCCTCAGGCAACCCCGCCAACAGAATATTTGAGAACACCACGCCTGTCATGAAGTCGACCTTGTCGCGTTTGATCATCCGCTCAAAGAGTTGCTTCCCAACATCAGGTTTGAACTGATCATCGGCAATGACGACTTCGGCGGGCAGTCCACCCAGCCTGCCGCTGTTGAGTTTGACTGCGAGAAGGAAACCATCGCGGATGTCGATACCAAGTGCTGACGAAGGCCCAGACAAAGTACTGACAAATCCGACCTTGACCTTGTCGGCGGCCATGGTGGGTTCGCTCATGGCGAGTATGGATGCCAGCACGAGACTGGCGGCTACACGGTTTGACATGGGAAGTCTCCTCTCGGTTTGCGGGGTGAGCCCCTGTTTTTATCAGCTTGGCCGCTCGTTAATCTAGCATGGGACCTCGCTAGTTGATTCACATCCGACCCATCGATGAACATCGCCCTCGCGTCGCGTGAGCCCCTGCCGATCAAAATATTCGAGTAACTCGATACACAGATTACGCCCCAGGCCGGTCGCGTCCCGCAGCGCTGCTGCGGTTAGCATTCCTTCGCCAGCCAAAGCCAGATGACGAGCCTGTCGCTCGCAGAGACCAATCGCTTCTGGTAGAAAAAATCGGCTCTGGTTCAACGGAATTACGCGGCCCAGCCTAGCAGCCCTTGTCATGAACTCGAGCACCCGGAAGCGCGGTAGTTTTAGTTGTCGTGCAATATCAAGTACCGATGGCGATCGTATTCCAGCTGAATTCAGCACAGCCTCGATAAGCCGCCATTCAGCTTCGTCCGCTTCGCCAAAGCGCGGGCGGTGATCCGGTAATCGGGGCCCGACGGAGGAGTGCTCGATCGTACCTTCGGCGACTAGTCGGTCGATAATTCGCTCGATCAGACGCATGGAGAGAGACTTTAAAAGCGGCCGAAAAAGGCACCCCGGTGGCATGCCCGCTGACTCGGGTTGGGTGCTATGCCATTGCGCAAGCCGGGCGGTCAGCTCGCGTGTCATGACTTTCCACGCCGATGCGGAAAAGAGCTGCATTCGGGTCTCAGCCTCAATCACTATCAGATCGGCGTCTCCAAGGTGCGATAGTGCAGCTTTGCGCTCGAGGTTTCGGTTGCCACAGAACACGTCGAGATCGATGCCGTGGGGCATGAGAGCGGCGGCGCCGCATAGCGCCTTGACGAAGTCGGATCTTTCCAGACGCGCCAGCCACTGCTCTCGAGTGACGCCCCCGGGCAGGCGAGCGATGGGGTTGGTATCGATTACAACTCCGCCACCGAGCGTCTTCTGCGCAGCAGGGTCGCGCAGAATGAATCGATCACCCCAGACGGCACCCAGCGGACGGTCGAGCAGCAGTTGCACGAGCAGTCCGGCCTGAGAAGATGCAGCGGTTCTGCTTTCTTCCGGTGCGCCGCTGACAGGCTGGGGTTCACCCGAGATCAGGCTCAACCGCACACCCGCTTCGCAGGAGCCAAGATGCAGTCGCAGACTCTGCCGAGACCGGTGGAATAGTCGCGGGTTGACATCGTCGGTGCAGCGCATCCGCACATGCAGTCGCCGCGATGCCGGAGAGGCTGGCGAGCTGACCACCCATTCCCCTCTGGCGATCATCTCCGGCGTAAGAGAAGAGGCGCTTAGGTTAAGCGCGCAGCGCTCGCCGGCCTGGGCAGACTCCGATCGTTGATGCTGGATCTGGATGCCACGGACGCGAGCGGGTTTTGCCGAATGAACAGCGTGAACGGTGTCGCCCTTATTCACCTGCCCGGAAAATACCGTACCCGTTACAACCAGACCGATACCGGTGATTGTGAAGCTCCGGTCGACCGCGAGCCTGAATCGTTGATCGAGCATGCGGCGCGGTCGTGATCGCGACAGGGAATGCAGACAATCGCGTAACGTACCGATGCCACGCCCGTCCACTGCGCACACCTCAATGACGGGTGCGTTGGAGATTAGAGCCACTGGCGGCAGCGCCCGGATCGCCGCGCGCGCGCGCAGTCGCTGAGCTTCATCGCAGCGATCGATCCGGGTGAGCGCGATGATTCCCCGATCGATGCCGAGCAGATCGAGCATCTGAAGATGCTCGATCGTCTGCGGCATGGGCCCGTCGTCGGCGGCGATCACCAGCAATGCTGCGTCAATCCCTCCAATACCGCAAATCATGTTGCGGATGAAGCGTTCATGCCCAGGTACATCCACAAGAGCGATTGTTAGTTCGCCCGGTGCGCGGGCCATCATCGAGGCAAATCCAATGTCGATGGTCATGCCACGTTCGCGTGCCTCGGCGTATCGGGTTGGGTCAATACCAGTCAGCGCCCGAATCAGCGTTGTCTTGCCATGATCCACGTGACCCGCGGTTCCGATGATCAAGGCCGATCTCCGCTTGGGCTGGCCAAGGTGTCTGCAGCAATAAGACCGTCGTTCGTTTCGTTCAGTCTTTCACTATCAGTCGCCGTCGGTCTGTACCCGATGAAATTGGTTGACGCCCACCTGCTCGCGGATCTCGGGCACATCGCCACCGGCCGCCGCTGTCTTATAAGGAATGCCAATTGCGTCAGCGATGCGCACAAAGCCATGGAAGGCTGCAATTGTTGCTGCCGCATCGATCAGTGCCTCGCCACCCATCACGCGATGAACAGCCTCGCGCGCTGCGGCCACCTGGCTCTGCTCGCCTTGCACGACCGCCTCGGCGTACTGCATCAAAATATCGGCGTGCCTCAGTTGGGTCTGACCGCTCAGGCCCTGGGTCACATCGGACAGTTGTACCGCTTCCTCGCTACGTTGACTGCTCTCACGGAGCATGTAGGAGTGGGCGGTGGTTCAATAGGCGCACTGATGAAGGGCTGAGACGCGGGCTGCCAGTATTTCCGTCTGCGGGCGAGAAATTGCGCGAATCGACTTATCAAACTGATAAATGACCTGGCCGGGCAAGTAATGAATATTCGCTAAGGCCCAGTAATTACGTAGCGACTCTGGGACCAGCGAAAGCCCGCGATAGATATAGCCCGCCTTTGGACTGGGATACATGAAACCGTCGGACTCAACCGCATCCGGGGGTTCGACGATCGGTAACCAGCAGGCATCCTTTCTGGCGCCTGGCGGCCGGTAGCGCGATGGCTCGCCAGAGATTGGTGGGGGTAGGGGCTGTTCGGGTACCCCAATGGCACGTGTGAACGCATCCATGATTATCACCAACGCGATGACCCCGACGATTTCCACGTACTCCCCCTCGCTGAGCCCCATGGCGAGCACCGACTGAGTCCAGGGCTCGCTCAGGCGTCCTGGATCGGACACAACCCGGTGGATTAGCTCCACCTCAGCCGGGCCGAGCGCATCCAGGCTTTCATGTTCACCCTTAACGTTGGGGGACAGGGAGTCGCGCAGTCGCGCGCAGAGGCGACATTGACGAGCTTGCCGTATTTCAGCTGCTACGGCGACCCTTCGAGCGCCGGTGAGCCAGGTGCCAGGCTTCGCGATGGCTGCCCATGCCTGTGCATGCGATAGGCGAAGGTCTTCGCGAATCGGGTAGGCGCAGGCATCGAGCGACAAGGTAACGGTGCCTGGCTCGTGCGGACGTGTATGCGGTTGTTCCATTGCCCCCTCTCTTGATGTCGGCCGCAGATCGAACGCCGCGTTGCGGACGCTATCAGCTGCCCGACTGATGGTTTCACCGTGGGACCGCGTTGTCAACCCGCGACACCCGCGACACCGCCGGTCCGACACCGCCGGTCCAACACCGCCGGTCCTGCACCGGTCCTGCACCGCTGGTCCTGCAGCGCACCCTGATTTTCTGAAGGCTCGCGCTCAGATCAAAGAGATTTAATCTCAGTGGTCGCTGACCCAGTTTTCAACATGCAGGCCGGCGTGATTCACAAAGTCTGCTTCGTTGTTGGTGACCAGCGTCACCCCTAAAGCGACCGCGTGGGATGTGACGAGTTTGTCCAGAGCATCGTGGTTGCGATCTTTGTAGGCTTCGTGGATGGGGCCAATCAGGGGTTGCCTTGGAGTTTCGCTTGCTGCGGGCCTTGATTCCGTGATCCTGCATGAGCCTGCGTACTCTTTCCTTACCGACCCGAATACCTTGGATTAACAGCTGCTTCCAGACTCGTGGCCAGCCATATTCGCCACGGCTCTCGGTGTGCACCGCTCGGATATGCACGAGCAATGCTTCATTGCCGATTCGCTTGCCGGGCCGTGGCAGCGGTATCGAGCGACGGCAATGCTCGTGATCGCCACTCGCGCTCACGCCCAACACCTTGCAGCTCCGCGACACCGGCCATCGCGCGCGGTGTCGCTCGATCCAGGCGTTCTTCAGTCCTGCTGCTTCGCGAAGTACGCCGTCGCTGT
>SYIM01000047.1 GCA_005798775.1 Burkholderiales bacterium | reverse complement strand
CGACGGCGTGCATCGCGGCCATCAGGCGGTGATAGCGACCCTGACAGCGCGTGCCCGCGCCCGGGGGCTCGCCACGTGCGTACTGACTTTCGAGCCTCACCCGCGAGAGTATTTTGCCAAGAGCTCAGGTGACCCGTCGCGTGCGCCTGCCCACATCCAGACCACCCGCGACAAATTGAATGCACTCGCTGAATGCGGCGTCAACCGGGTGTGCGTCGCCCCCTTCGATTCGCGGTTGGCCAACCTGTCAGCACGCGATTTCTTCGAAGACATCATCGTTGAAGGGCTGGATGCCCGGGATCTCCTGGTAGGCGACGATTTCCGCTTCGGTCATCAGCGGCAAGGTGACTTCACCATGCTGAGCGCGCTCTGCGCTGAGCGCAACCGGAGTTGCGCACGCATCGAGTCCTTCGAAGTTGACGGCATGCGGGTCTCAAGCTCGGCTGTGCGCGAGGCGCTCTCCAGTGGTGACTTTGATCGAGCCCAGCATTTGCTCGGGCGGGCCTTCACGCTCACCGGTCATGTTCTCCACGGCCGCAAACTCGGCCGAACGATCGGGTTTCCAACACTCAACCTGCGGATTCCGTTCGAACGACCAGCACTTGCTGGCATCTTCGTGGTCCGGGTCCACGGTCTTCGGAATCACCCGCTCCCGGGCGTGGCGAGCCTGGGCACCCGGCCGGCGGTGGAAACCAACGGCCGACTGCTGCTCGAAGTTCACCTGTTCGACTTTTCCGAAGAGGTCTATGGCCAGGTGGTCAGCGTCGAGTTCATGAGCCGACTGCGCGAAGAACGCCACTACGACTCGCTCGAACTCCTTACCGAACAAATCGCCCGCGATGCGGATCAGGCCCGGGCCTGGCATGCCGCCCACCCGTTTCAATCTGCCCCCTATTCAAGAGACTGACATGCCCGAAGGCAAACCCTCCGCCGCCGATAAGCAAGCGTGGCGCAACACGCTGAACCTGCCCGACACACCGTTCCCCATGCGGGGCGACCTCGCCCGGCGCGAACCCGGCTGGACCGCCACGTGGCAGGACAAAGGTACCTACCGGCGCATTCGCGAGATCTGCAAAGGTCGCCCGATCTGGGTGCTGCATGACGGGCCCCCCTATGCCAACGGCGACATCCACATCGGTCACGCGGTAAACAAGGTCTTGAAAGACATCATCGTCAAAAGCCGCAACATGGCGGGATTTGATGCGCGCTATGTGCCGGGCTGGGATTGCCATGGCATGCCAATCGAAATCCAGATCGAAAAACAGTTCGGGAAAAACCTTCCCGCCGATCAGATTCAGGCCAAATCACGTGCCTATGCCAGCGAGCAGATCGGTCGTCAGAAAAAAGATTTCATCCGACTAGGTGTCCTGGGCGAGTGGGATCGCCCCTACCTCACGATGGCCTACCGCAACGAAGCCGATGAACTGCGGGCGCTTGGCCGGATACTTGATCGCGGCTTTCTGTTTCGTGGACTGAAGCCAGTGAACTGGTGTTTCGATTGCGGTTCGGCACTCGCCGAGGCGGAGGTCGAATACGCTGATCGTAACGATCCGGCAATCGACGTCGGCTTTCCGTTCATGCCAGGCGAGGCGCACAAGCTTGCGCGCGCGTTCGGGCTACCCGCACTGCCTGTGGAACGTGGCTATTGCGTGATCTGGACCACCACGCCCTGGACGATTCCGGCCAATCAGGCGCTCAATCTCCATCCCGAATTCGAGTACGCCCTGGTGCGCACCCTATGGCAGGGCGAGCCCGCGTTGTTGCTACTCGCCGCCGACCGGGTGGCGAGTAGCCTCGCAAGCTGGCAACTGGAGGGGGATATCGTCGCCCGCTGCGCTGGTCGCTCGCTTGAAATGATCCACTTCGCGCATCCGTTCGCAGGGCGTACCTCGCCGGTGTACCTGGGTGACTATGTCACCCTGGAAAGCGGCACTGGCGTCGTGCACTCGGCCCCGGCGTACGGCGTGGAAGACTTCGTCTCGTGCAAGCGCTACGGCATGAAGGATGCCGACATTCTTCAACCGGTGCTGGGCGATGGTACCTACGCCCATTCGCTCGCCGAGTTCGGTGGACTCTCCATCTGGGAGGCCAACCCCAAGATCATCGAACACCTTCGCGTGCATGGCGCGCTATTCTCATCGCGCAAGAACGCCCACAGCACCATGCATTGCTGGCGGCATAAGACGCCCATCATCTATCGGGCATCGAGCCAATGGTTTGCTGGCATGGATATCAAACCCGGGGACGGCGGCGCGAGCCTGCGCGAGACCGCACTTGCTGGCATCGAGGCCACGCAATTCTTCCCGGGCTGGGGCAAAGCCCGACTCCACGGCATGATCGCCAACCGTCCCGACTGGACTTTGTCGCGGCAACGCCAATGGGGCGTGCCGATGGCGTTCTTCGTACACCGCGAAACTGGCGAACTACATCCGCGTACATCCGAATTTCTGGAAGCCATCGCACAGCGCATCGAGCACGAGGGCATCGAGGCCTGGCAGCGGCTCGATCCGCGCGAATTGCTGGGCGACGACGCTGAGCACTTTGAAAAGAACCGCGATACGCTGGACGTCTGGTTCGATTCTGGAACCACCCATCAGACGGTGTTGCGTGGGTCGCACGCCCAGCAGTCGCAATTTCCCGCCGATATGTACCTGGAAGGCTCCGATCAGCACCGCGGCTGGTTCCATTCATCGCTCCTGACCTCGGCCATGCTCAACGGCGTGGCGCCTTACCGCTCGCTCCTCACCCATGGCTTTGTGGTCGACGGCGAGGGCCGCAAGCTGAGCAAGTCGCTGGGCAACGTGATCGCCCCGCAGAAAGTATCCGACACCTTGGGGGCGGAGATTTTGCGCCTGTGGGTGGCGAGCACTGATTACTCCGGCGAGCTTTCACTCTCCGATGAAATCCTGAAGCGGGTCGTCGAAGCCTATCGCCGCATTCGTAACACGCTGCGCTTTCTCCTCGCGAATGTGTCCGATTTCCGCGTTGAACGCGACGGTGTTCCGGTGACCGACATGATTGAGATCGATCGGTACGCGATTGCGCTTGCCGCTCGCTGGCAGCAGGCCATCACCGCCGACTTCGAACGCTATGAGTTTCATCCGGCCATTGCGCGGATCCAGACCTTCTGCTCAGAGGATCTGGGGGCCTTCTACCTCGACATCCTGAAAGACCGCCTTTACACCACAGCGGCGGGGTCGCACGCCCGCCGTTCGGCGCAGACCGCAATCTGGCACATCACCCATGCGCTGCTTCGCCTGATTGCCCCCGTGCTGTCCTTCACGGCCGAAGAGGCCTGGCCGATGTTCGCGCCCGAGCGCCATCGGGTGGGCGGCGAAACCATCTTTACCGAGGTTTGGCACAGTTTCCCCGAGGTGCCCGATGCCGACCGGCTTATCGTCCGTTGGACGCGACTGCGCGAAATTCGCGCAGAGGTGCTGCGCGAACTCGAAGCCGTCCGGGGAGCGGGCGCCATCGGTTCCTCACTGGCGGCTGAAATCGAGATCAGCGCAGCCGGCGATGACCTCGCGCTGCTCGAATCGCTCGGTGATGATCTGCGCTTTGTCATGATCACGTCGCAGGCGCAGGCGCGTGCCGCCGCGCCCGGTGCCACCGCGCCAGGGGTCCGCGTCACCCCCAGCACTCAGACAAAATGCGAGCGCTGCTGGCACTGGCGAAGCGATGTCGGACACGACCCCGCGCGGCCTGGCCTCTGCGGCCGCTGCGTGATGAATCTGTTCGGCGCGGGCGAGCCCCGGCGCTTTGCCTGAGCGAGTGTCCAGTGGCTCGCCGCATGCCATCGGTTCGCGCAGGATTTGCCCGCTGGGTTGCATTGGCGCTTGCGCTGGTGCTCGCCGATCAACTCACCAAACAGGCGATGCTGCTATCGCTCAAGACCGGTGAGCGCCTACCGGTTATAGCGGGCTTCTTCGATCTCACGCTGCTGTTCAACCGCGGCGCAGCCTTCAGCCTGCTGGCTAGTGCGGGTGGCTGGCAGCGCTGGTTCTTCATCGGCATCGGGGTGGCAGCGATTGCTTTCATTTGCTGGATGCTCTGGCGCCACGGATCGCAACGACTGTTCTCGTTCGCGCTTTCGCTTATTCTGGGTGGTGCGACAGGCAACATCATCGACCGCATACTGCGCGGTGAGGTGGTGGATTTTCTGCTCTTTTACTGGCGCGGCTGGTACTTTCCGGCCTTCAACGTAGCCGATAGTGCGATCACAATAGGCGCCGCGCTACTGATCGTCGATGAGTTGCTGCGCGTGCGACGCTCTCGATGAGGCTGGGTGCATCGGTGACCAGGCAGATTCACGATTTCCCCCAGATGGGCAGTAAGCGGTAAGCACGGAGAATGGCATGAGTATCAGCGGCAAGCGGATCGTGCTGGGTATCACCGGCGGCGTGGCAGCCTACAAGGCGGCGGTGCTCACTCGCGAGCTGCAGCGCGCAGGCGCCCGCGTGCAGGTGGTCATGACCGAGGCAGGCGCCCGCTTTGTGGGCCCCGCCACCTTCCAGGCGCTTACTGGCGAACCTGTGTTCGTCGACCAATGGGATACGCGCATCGCCAATGGCATGGCACATATCGAGCTCTCAAGAGCTGCCGATGCCATCGTGATCGCCCCCGCCAGCGCCGATTTCATCGCCTCGCTTGCCCAGGGCCACGCCGGTAACCTGCTTGCCACGTTGTGTCTGGCGCGAGAATGCCCGCTCGCAGTCGCCCCCGCGATGAACCGACAGATGTGGGAGAACCCCGCCACGCAGCGCAATGCCCAGCAACTCCGCGACGATGGTATTGAAGTGATCGGCCCAGACAGCGGTGACCAGGCCTGCGGCGAAACCGGTATGGGGCGTATGCTCGAGCCCGATGCGCTGGTCGAGGCGATTGACGCCTGGCTCGCCCCGAAACGGCTCGCCGGCCGTCGTGTGCTGATCACAGCCGGCCCCACCTTCGAACCTATTGATCCGGTGCGCGGCATCACCAATCGGTCATCGGGCAAGATGGGCTTTGCCATCGCGCGGGCGTGTGTGGCCGCCGGGGCCGAGGTCACGCTGGTGGCTGGTCCGGTTGCCCTCGCTTCCCCCTGGGGGGTACGCCGTATCAGTGTCGAGACCGCCCGTCAGATGCACGATGCGGTGCATGCCGAGCTCGACGCGGCCAGCGCCGCAGCCCGCCCACACGATTTATTCATCGCGGTTGCTGCAGTGGCCGACTGGCGCCCGGCCACCTACCGCGACCGCAAGATCAAGAAAACCGACGACCGTCCGGTTCCCGAGCTTGCCTTCGCACAGAACCCAGACATCCTCGCAAGCGTGGCGCGGCGCTCCCACCCGCCCTATTGCGTGGGATTCGCTGCCGAGAGTGAAACATTGGAGGCGCACGGCCGCGACAAGCTCGCTCGAAAAGGCATTCCAATGCTGGTTGCCAACATCGGCCATGAAACCTTCGGGCTTGACGACAACGAGCTGCTTATCCTCGAGCACAGCGGCCAGACGCGCCTCGCACGCGCGCCCAAGGATCTGCTCGCCCATGAATTGATCCGACACATCGCCGAGCGGCTTGGCTGACTGCGCGCAATTTTTTCTCAGGAAAATTCGATGCAGGTTGATCTAAAAATTCTTGACGAACGGGTACGCGCCCTCCTGCCCGCCTACGCCACCGCAGGCAGCGCCGGACTGGATCTGCGCGCGTGCCTGGAGGCGCCGCTCACTCTGCAGCCAGGCGACGCGCAGCTCATCCCCACCGGATTGGCCATGCATCTGGCCGACCCTGGTTTTGCAGCAATGATCCTTCCCCGATCAGGGCTAGGCGCAAAAAACGGGATCGTGCTCGGCAACCTGGTCGGCCTGATTGACTCGGACTACCAGGGCCCACTGATGGTCTCGTGCTGGAATCGCGGCCGCGAGCCGTTCACCATCAACCCGCTGGATCGGATCGCGCAGATGATCATTGTGCCTATGGTGCAGGCACAGTTCCGGGTGGTTGAAGGCTTTGATACGAGCAGCCGCGGTGAAGGGGGCTTCGGAAGCACTGGTCAGCGCTGAGCAGCGCGCCGATCCAGACGGAGCGGGGTGGGGTGCGCCACCCAGTGCGCTTCCGGGTCAGCCTCTCGCCGCGTCAGAGCCCAAGCCTCGCCGCGCGAGTGCAACACGGCTGATTCAAGCGGCCCGCTGCGCCTCGATAAGCTGATCAAGCTTCACCGAGTCAGCTCCAAACAGCCGGATACCTTCAGCCAGCTTTTCAGTGGCCATCGCGTCCTCGTTGACTGCAAACCGAAAGTGCTTTTCATCAAAGCGCACACGGTCAATCGCGAGCCCGCGGGCGCGATCGGCATCGAGATTGCGGGCCACCTGCACATCGCTTTGCCGCAATTGCTCGAGAAGCTCGGGGCTGATGGTGAGCAGGTCGCATCCCGCCAGCGCGAGAATCTGGCTGGTGTTGCGAAAGCTCGCCCCCATCACTTCGGTCGCATATCCAAACTTCTTGTAGTAATCGAAGATCCGACGCACCGACAAGACGCCCGGATCCTGCTCAGGCGCGAAGTCGTGGCCGTCGCGCTTGCGATACCAGTCCATGATGCGGCCAACGAACGGCGAAATCAGGGTCACGCCTGCGTCAGCGCATGCCACAGCCTGAGCAAATGAAAACAGCAGCGTGAGATTGCAGTGAATCCCATCGGCCTCGAGTCGCTCCGCGGCGCGAATACCTTCCCAGGTAGCGGCGATCTTGATCATCACACGCTCGCGACCGATACCGGCCTCGGCATAGCGTTCGATGATGCGGCGGGCACAGTCCACCGTCCCTGCCGTGTCAAACGACAGCCTCGCATCCACTTCGGTCGAGACGCGGCCCGGTACGATGGCGAGAATTTCGCAGCCAAACCGCACCAGCAACCGATCGGTGACCTGTGCAAGGGCCTCGCCGCGATGCGCAGTAACGGTTTCCGCCAGCAGCCCCTGGTATTGCGGCCGTGCAACGGCCTTCACGATCAGCGTGGGATTAGTGGTGGCGTCGCGCGGCGAATAGGCGCGCATCGAGTGGAAATCGCCAGTATCGGCAACGACCGTGGTGCACTGCCGGAGCCTTTCAAGAGCGTTCATTGATCGATCCGATTTAAAAAGAGGCCGCGCGCACCCGGGCACGCCACCGAAGGCTTCGTCGCAATGCCAACAGTGCGCCCATGCCCAGAAACGTAAATAGGGTAGCGCCCCAAAGCGAAAACGGCATACCCAACCAGGGGCGATCAGCCTCGTCGCAACGTGCGGTCGCCTCGAACATGGCAGGCCAGATCTCAGCCACCCCAAGCGTCGAGATGATGCGATCAGCGAGCGTGAGGTTGCACGAGGCGACTTGCGCTGCCACCTGATGCTGATAAAGCGCCACCGCAACGCCCGCGAGCGATAACATCGCCGTGAGCGCGGAGGTGACAATTAGCGCCCATGCGCAGGGCGCCGCCGCACCAAGCATCGCCACAAGCACAATCGCGCTCACCAGCAACCGCTGCAGGACGCACCACGAACAGGGCTGGTAATCGAACCAGTGCTGCAACACCCAAGCCAGGCCGAGCGCCCCGATCGCCATCCCGCCGATCAAGACGTGGAGCGTACGGGACACGGCCGGCGAGGCACTCAGGTAAGCATGTCGTTCCAGATATTGCGCGCCCACGCGTTGGCGTAGACACCCTCGAGCGGATTGGCGGCGCTCGACAGACCACCGGACCCGTCGACCGTCACCATGGTCTTCTTGCCCTCGTCGTAGCGATGAACAGACGCCACATGCGCAACGGTGTTGGCGTCCATGAAGCTGTAGCAGGTGTTGGCCATCATGAGGGGCTGCGGTGTACGCCCGTTCATGATTTCAACGATCGCGGCCGCAGCCGCCTTGCCGTGCTGATTCGCCATATGGCCGGACTTCGGCATGGCTGGCGCCGACAGCGTGCTATCGCCCAGCACATGAACCCCCTTGGCGGCAGTGGACTCGAGCGTCACCCAGTCGACCGCGCACCAGAGGTTATTGGCGTTCACCAGCCCCGCCTTGCGAACCAGGTCACCGGCACCCTGAGGGGGGACGATATTCAACACATCAGCCCGCACCTTGTCGCCGAGTTCGGTGATGGCGGTGAGCGTCCTGGCGTCGACCTCCGTCACCATGCTGTTGGCACGGTAGTCGATCATGCCTTTGTACTGACCATTCCATTGGGCAAGGAACAGGCCTTTCTTGGACTGGATGTCGGGATTGGCATCGAGCACGACGATCTTGGAACGCGGCTTGGCGGCCTTGAAGTAGCTCGCCACCTGGCAGACGCGCTCGTAGGGTCCTGGAGGGCAGCGGTAGGGCGCCTTTGGGATGGACAGTACATAGACACCGCCATCTGGCAGGGCTTCGAGCTGACGGCGTAGCTCGACAGTTTGCGGGCCCGCCCTCCAGGCGTGAAGGATACGCTTCTGAGCGTCAGCGTTCAGTCCCTGGACGGCACCGAAATTGAACTCTATGCCCGGCGCCACCACGATACGGTCGAAGGTCTGGGTGGCCAGCTTCTGGAACGAGACGCTGCGTTTGGCTGAATCAATCGACAGCACCTCATCATTCATGGTGAGGATACCGGCGCGCCGTAACCCGTCGTAAGACATCGTCAGGTCTTCAATCTTGCGGTAGCCGCCCAGTACCAGATTCGAAAGCGGGCAAGACACGAACGCGCGCTCGCGCTCAACCAGCATCACGTCGATGGCGTCACCGCCCCACTTCTTGAGGTACTTGGCTGCCGTTGCGCCGCCATAGCCGCCACCGACCACCAGCACACGGCCCAGCTTGCGTGTAACAACTGCGGGCGCCTGCTGTTCGGTGGCGCAGCCTGCAACAAACGACGAGGCACCTGCTGCGGCAAGGGCTGCGCCCACCAGACGGCGACGCTGCGGCTTCACGGGTTGGTCAGACATCATGGTCTCCTGGATGTCGGCGTTCATTTGTCGGCCTTTTGCGCGGCGAAGTACTGCGCCATGGCTGCGATCTGCGTGTCGGTATAGCCCTTGGCAAGCTGATGCATGATCGTGGCCTGACGCGACCCATTGCGAAACGCATTCATCTGTTCGATGAAATATGCAGCCGACAAACCGGCAAGCCCCGGCATACCGCTACCGCCAGCCGAACGACCGTCAGTACCATGGCAATTGGCGCAGTTAGCGGCAAGGTAGCGAGCGTCAGAGGACTGTGCGCTCGCCGGCGAGAGCGCTGACAAGGACAACACGGTGGCCAGCAGGGCCGAGGGCAGCAGACGCATGAGTCTCCTCCTTGTTGAGAGCAACATTGAAACCAGATTCTATGCGGAAAGCCTGCTGCGGCCAATGATCCGTGATCAATCTGCTGATGCCTCGCGCTGCGTTCGCGCATCGATGAAGCGGGGCGCATCGATGAAGCGGGGCGGGCCCCCGGGTGGGTGCGCGAAACCTGATGCCCAGTTGAGCGCGCGCCGCCCCACCTTTGCGCCGATGGAGACAGCCGCTTGTCGCGGCCTTGGCGCAGGTTAAACCGTGGCGGTTTCCGCGGGTTCAGCAGACTCGCCGTCGCGCCGCTCATCGACCGGCACACCCGCTGAACGCCCGCCCGACGCCCCCCCCGCGACTGGCCCGGTGGCGCTCCCAGGCTCGCCGAACGTGAGCACCACCTCACCCGCATCGTCGAGGTCGACCGTGACGCGGCCGCCGCCCACCAGCCGACCAAACAGCAGTTCGTCGGCGAGCGCTTTACGGATCGTGTCCTGGATCAGACGCTGCATGGGGCGCGCACCCATCAGCGGATCGAAGCCCTTCTTCGCCAGGTGCTTGCGCAGCTTGTCGGTGAAGGTGACGTCGACCTTCTTCTCGGCCAGTTGGGTCTCCAGTT
>SYIM01000046.1 GCA_005798775.1 Burkholderiales bacterium | reverse complement strand
GTGGACGCGGTGGAAGGACCCATGCCACAGACCCGCTTCGTCACGCGCAAGGCGCTCGCGTTGGGACTTCGCCCGATTGTGGTGGTGAACAAGATTGACCGGCCGGGCGCGCGTCCTGATTGGGTGGTGAGCCAGACCTTCGATCTGTTTGACCGGCTGGGCGCGCGCGAAGAGCAGCTCGATTTTCCGGTGGTTTACGCCTCCGCAGTGAACGGTTATGCGCTGGATTCGCTTCGCGAGCTTCCCGCTGCTGAGGCGGGCCAGTGCGACATGGATCCGCTTTTTCGGGCAATCCTGCGGTACGTACCGGCGCGCGCCGATGACCCGGACGGTCCGCTTCAGTTGCAGATCTCAGCGCTCGATTATTCGAGCTATGTGGGGCGAATCGGCATCGGTCGTATCAATCGCGGACGCATTCGTACCGGGCAGTCGGTGCTGATCCTGCACGGGGATCCGGCCACCAGCGGGGTGAGTCCGGTGCAGGCGAAAGTCAATCAGGTGTTGCGCTTCAAGGGGCTTGAGCGAGTGGTGGTTGATGAAGCGCAGGCGGGCGACATTGTGGCGGTCAACGGCATTGAGGAAGTGGGAATCGGTTGCACGCTCGCCGATACCGCTCAGCCCGAGGCGCTTCCTATGCTGAGCGTCGATGAGCCAACCATGACCATGGAATTTCTGGTCAACACGTCGCCGATGGCGGGACGCGAAGGCCGCTTCGTCACCAGCCGGCAGCTGCGTGAGCGGCTCGAGCGCGAGTTGAAAAGCAATGTAGCGCTTCGAGTGGAATTTACGGCTGATTCCGATACGTTTGTCGTGTCTGGCCGCGGTGAGCTCCATCTCACCATCCTGATCGAGAATATGCGGCGAGAGGGCTATGAGCTGGCTGTTTCGCGTCCCAAGCCCCGCATACAGGTGGTTGATGGCGAGCGGCTCGAGCCGTTTGAAACACTGGCGATCGATATCGAGGATGCGCATCAGGGAGGCGTCATGGAGATGCTCGCCGGCCGGCGCGGTGAACTGGTTGCGATGGAGCCAGATGGCCGGGGTCGCGTGCGGCTTGACTATCGCGTGCCCGCGCGGGGCCTGATCGGTTTTCACAATGAGTTTCTGAACCTTACTCGTGGCACAGGAATCGCGAGCCATGTGTTCGACGAGTACGCCCCGTGGGCCGGTGAAATCGATGCGCGTCGCAACGGAGTGCTGATCTCGCAGGACGATGGCGCAGTCGTCACCTACGCGCTCTGGAAGCTGCAGGACCGCGGGCGGGTGTTCGTCAGGCCCAACGACCCGGTGTATGAGGGCATGGTGATTGGGATCCATACTCGCGACAACGATCTGGTGGTCAATCCGATTCGCGAGAAGAAGCTCACCAACGTTCGCGCCTCGGGCAAGGACGAAAACATTCAGCTCACGCCGCCAGTTGAGCTGACCCTCGAAAAGGCGGTCGAATTCATCGCCGATGATGAGCTTGTCGAGGTCACGCCTTCGTCGATTCGGCTTCGCAAGCGCTTCCTGAAAGAGCACGAGCGGCGGCGCGCGTCTCGCGAGGGAGAGGCCGCCTGAGGCTTTGACGGATCGGACATGCTGCCTCTTCGGCACAACACGATAAAAAACCGCATTCTCCCTATTGGCGCTTGGGCAATTATCCGGCATTCTTCGGTCTTGCACGGATACGGGGTTCAAGGTTTTTTTCTCCGTAACCGGCAAGACCGCTATCCACCCCGGATTCGAACCAGGAGAGTCGAACATGGCAACTGCCAAGAAGGCCGCTAAGAAACCCGCCGCCAAGAAGCCCGCCGCTAAGTCAGCGGCCAAGAAGCCCGCCGCGAAAAAAGCGGCGCCAGCCAAGAAAGCTGCTCCCGCCAAAAAAGCCGCGCCAGCCAAAAAAGCTGCCGCTGCGAAAAAGCCGGCTGCCAAGAAAGCTCGTACGCCCAACGCTGCATTCATGAAGGCCCTGACCCCCAGCGCCGCCCTGGCTGCCGTGGTGGGTGACAAGCCGCTGCCGCGTACCGAAGTTGTCAAGCGTATGTGGGAGTACATCAAGAAGGCCAAGCTCCAGGACGCCAGCAACAAGCGTCAAATTAACGCTGACGACAAGCTGAAGGCGGTGTTTGGCAAGGCGTCAGTCAACATGTTCGAGATGACCAAGCTGGTGGGCAAGCATCTCAGCTGACCGGCAAACGCCTCACCCGCCGGCCGTCAGCGCCGGCGGCGGTGACTGACGGAAAAAAGCGGCTCCTCGAGGCCGCTTTTTTGTGTGCTGAGCCTGAGCGCACGCCTGCGGGTACTAGCGGTTGGCCCAGCGGCTCACCCCGTCGCGCTGAATGTCCATGGGTCGATCAACTGAATGCTTTGGCTCTGGTAGCCGTTCGCATCAGCCTCCCCGGTGTTGCGCCGGGCGGGCAGTGCAATCAACGAATTCGAAGCCCAGCCGGCGCCGCCTTGCACCGATACCCGCGGCGATGTGTTGCGATGTCGATCGGGCGTGCGGGTCGCCGAGCGACCGGGTGTCAAAGCAGCTCCGTTCGCCTACCGACGCGGCTCAGAGCCCTGCGCCGGGTCGGTTGGCTTGGCGCGGATGAAATCGCCCTCGATCACCGTTCCCTGGCTGGCCGGATTCGTAGCGGTACGCGCTTGCGCCTGCTGGAGGGCGTCGCGCGCGGCTGCGTCGATTGACTCGCGCAGCCGCCTGCGCAACTTGCGCGTTCGCCACCAGAACCACCCGCCGGCGAGCACGCCGATCACAAGCAGGCCGGCGAACATGAAGACAGACAGGAACAGCAATGCACCGATCACCGCGAGGCCGGCGATTCCGGCAATGAATTTCGCTACCGGTCCACCGCCTTGCACACTGGCCTGGAATTGAAGGCGTACCGGCTTGTTGGGATCCTGCAAGAGGGGCTCCTGAGTGGGGAGTAATCGATCCGCGGATAATACTTGGGGGCGGAGTCTCGGAAAACCAGCGATTCGCTATTCAGCGCCGAAACCGCGGCGGGGGCATTGAAGCAATATCCACTCGCCACTCCGGCTGGCTGAGTGGGCCTCTGAGCTGCACAGGAACGCTGATCCGATTTAAGGCGACAGCCAGCGGGTCATTGCCTGGGTTCACGAGCCCCAAGCGAAAGTTCGCTT
Organism: Burkholderiales bacterium; assembly: GCA_005798775.1. GTDB lineage: Bacteria > Pseudomonadota > Gammaproteobacteria > Burkholderiales > Burkholderiaceae_E > SYIM01. Next base: position 9,781 of record SYIM01000046.1, on the reverse strand, counting down.
CCACCGCCTGCTGCTGCAGATCGACGGTGCCACTGCCAAAGGCTCGTATGATGGACGTTTCGAGGAATAGATCGCGGCTTCTCGCCTTGCCATCGCGCAGGTTGAAGCGGGCTGCCACGCGGTTGAATTCGGTGAAGCTTGCGGCGGTGCCGGTGGGAGAGTGAGCGTCCTCAGTGGCCTCGGCCCGGGCGTCACGGCCTGACCGGATACGCTGGGCCGCATCGCGTACTGCCCGAGCCAGGTCGACCCCGTGAAGCCGTCCGTCGGCGACTGTCAGAGCGACTTCGCCGCGAAGGCTGTCCACCAGAGGCGCATCGGCGACCTGACCGCTGAGATCGGCGCGCCAGTCTACAAGACCCTCAAGGCGACGCGTCTGCCCCAGCGTGTCGAGCAAGGCGGCGATATCGATCGCGCGCGCCTGGGTGGAGAGCGTGAAGTGTTCGCTCAGACGATTGAAGTCGGCCTGCCCGGTCAGCGTGCCACCGTGCATAGAAAGCGACAGGGCGGGGATCCGGAATCCTCCTTCATAGGACTGTGCGGAGAGCCTGACGGCGGCCGCGCGGACCCAGTCGGCCTTCAGTTGTCCGATCTGCAGGTCAGCAGTCCAGCTGCCGCCCGCTGCGCGCTGAAGCGTGGCTGCGGGTGTGCGGGGCTGCCGTTTGACCGGGTCGATAGGGGCCGTACGCGGGCGCGCATTCGCAGACAGGGGCGGGGCACCAGCGTGTCCCGACTCTCCGGGTCGTTCCGCTTGCCGTCCAATCTGGGAGTCGGCACGGCGCGCGGGGGCCTCCATCGCGTTGAGTACCGGTGAAAGCAGGGCGTCGAGGCGGTCGAGATCAAGCTGATCAGCGGCCAGCGTGACCCCGAGACGACCCTCTGCCCGGCCGGGGTCATAGCGGGTGCGTAGCCGTATCAGGCTCGCTTCAAGGCGCGTTTCGAGGTCAGCGTCGATCGTCCGGGCGGAGGCTTCCGTATGAAGTGAGCCGCTGAGCGGTAACCGGATAGCGGGTTGCCCCGAGCCCGGGTCCATCGTCAAGGTGCCTGCAATCTGCCCCAGATTCACGCTCGCTGCATCGAGGTCGGCGCGTAGTGCTCCGGTGAGCCGGAGCCCGGTCTCGAGCGCACCGGCCGTCGCATCAGCCGTCAGCGTGAGACGGCTGGCCGAGAAGTTCTGCACGCCGCCCGACAAGCCGTCGAGCGTGATCTTCAGGTCGAGTTCACGCGAATCGCGCCAACGCAGTGCCGCATCGATCGGTTTGCCGCGGCTCGTCGGATTGGCGATGACAACCTCAGGAAGTGTCAGACTGGTCTCGAAGGTGCCTTGACGCACGCGCCCGCGTGCGTTGACCTCCACCCCGCTGGCGGCAAACGCCAACCGGATCCCGTCATAGTCGAGGGCGGCGCCGCGGGCGTGAGCGGCGTCGATCGCCCAGTCGTCACCGCCTGTCTTCAATCCGATTGCAAACGATTCGAGGCGGCCGACCAGGCCGGGGCGACCCAGGGTGATCGACATTCGACGTGCCCGGGCGTTGGCGTCTAGCGGGCGTCCATCCATGAAGCCCCGCACGCTCATTTCCGCCCCCCGCAGGCCCACGGTCCGCTTTGTGGGGTCGATGTCGAGCGTGCCGCTGACCCGCAGCAGCGCGCTGACACCAGATGGGGCTGACACCCACCGGGCACGCAGCGACATCGGCGTGACCATCTTCGAATCGAGTTCATCGAGCTTGAGTTCAATGTCGTCGAGCCAGACAATGATGCCGCGCGCGGCATCGGCATACTCGATGCTCGCCTCCGATAGTTCGACCTTGCCGATTTCGATTCGCGGGCGGCGTGCTGGTGGTTCATCGCCTGGTGCTGCATCGGGGGTGGCGGACAGCGGGGCAATCAGGTTGTCGATATTACGGGTGCCATCGGCGCGCTGCTCGATACTCAGATGCAACCCTGTCACCCGGGCGTGCTCGACAATCACCCGGCCGCGAAACAGGGGTAACCACGCGATTTCAACGTTGGCGCGTTCGATGCTGGCGGCCTGCCGTTCCGAGCCCACGTCGGACAAGGTTGCGCGCGGCACCGCAACCGAGAGCACAGGCCATAGCGAGAGCGCGAGCGGACCCTCGAAGCGAAGTTCGCGCCCGTAGCGCTCGCGAACAAACCCGCGCACCTCATCGGCGGCGGCATCGGGATCAAATCGTGCGATGAGGGCGGCTGCCAGGGACGCCACGATGCCGACAGCGATGGCCGCGAACACTGCGATCCGAAATTTCATTTCCGAAGCGTACCCGCCTGACGCCCAGCCCAGCAAGGCGAGTGGCACCGCTCATCGGACGGTAAGGAGGAAAAAAGACGCGCCAGGCCCATGGTCGATGAGGCGGTAGCGGGGCGTCGTTAGGGTCGACCCGGTAGCGGCTGACCAGCCGCTAGCTGACGTTTGGCGCGAGGCGCGACGGAGGTGCCATCATGGAAGCCGGTTGGTGGGCGATCGTTCGAAAGGGTGGGTGGCGCGCGGCTCGCGATATCGCCGCACGCCAACCCTCTCGCATTGAGACGCCATCGGTTCGCTGAGCGGATAGCCGATCGTATCGATCGTGGGCTTGCGCAGGGTAGCTTCTGCAGACGGGCACGGGTCGCACCGCCAGCCGTGGTGGGGGCGCTGCGCGCAGCGCTTTCGCCGCTGTACAAAACCCATTGAGAACTCGAAATTGCCAGCGATATCGGCCGTATGGGGCGCGTAGACATCGAGCGTCATCTGGCGCATTCGGCAACCGTGGCGCGGCGCCCGCCAGACCCGGGGGAGACGGGCATCGCACCCGAAGCTCCGTGAACCCGAAGGGGCATTGCCAATCGTGCCATCATCAGGGTACCCCGTTACCCATCGGTATCCGCGCATCGACGCGGCGCCGCACGCCAAGCATGATCATTGTTTTGTCGCCCGCCAAGACGCTGGACTTTGAATCCGCACCGGTCACCTCACATTTTTCGCAGCCGGATTTTCTGCAGGAGTCGGCCCGTCTGGTGTCCCGGCTGAAAAAGCTGCCTGCCGCACGGCTTGAGGAGATGATGGAGATCAGCCCGGCGCTCGCTCAGTTAAATGCTGGGCGCTTTCGCGCCTGGAAACCGCCGTTTGACCACGCCAACGCCAGGCAGGCCGCGCTGGCCTTCGCGGGTGATGTCTACGAGGGGTTGTCGGCGCCTACGCTTGACGAGGCAGCCCTCGGGTGGGCACAGGCACGGGTCCGTATTCTGTCTGGCTTGTACGGCGTGTTGAGGCCGCTCGACCTGATCCAGCCTTACAGGCTTGAAATGGGGACGCGAATGGAAACTGGCCGCGGCCCCGATCTGTACCGCTTCTGGGGCGAGCGGCTTGCCCATGCGCTTGCGACCGAGTTGGCCACGCATTCGCACCCGGTTGTCGTTAATCTTGCGTCCAATGAATATTTCCGGGCCGTACCGCCCAAGGCCCTGGGCGCGCGAATCGTTCAGCCTGTATTTGAAGAGCGACGTGAATCGGGCTGGAAGGTGGTGAGCTTTTCCGCCAAGCGCGCTCGCGGCAGCATGACGCGTTACGCAATCGACCGGCGAATCGAAGATCCCGATGCGTTGAAAGCGTTCGATCGCGATGGTTATCGCTTCGATCCATCGGCCTCGCAGAGCGACAACTGGGTGTTTCGCCGCGGCTAGACGTAACCGGTACAACGCCCCGCGGCATGGTCGTCAGACGAAGACCACTTCAGGCTCGAGTCGTACACCAAATCGCTCAATGACTGAGGCCTGGATGTCGGCTGCCAGCGCGGCAATATCGCTGCCCCGCGCCCTGCCGTAATTCACCAGCACCAGTGCGTGCTGAGTGTGCACGCCGGCATCGCCGCGCCGGGTACCTTTCCATCCGCACTGTTCGATGAGCCAGCCAGCGGGCAGCTTGGCATGGTGGGGCGCTGCGGGATCCCGGTAGACCGGGATCCCGGGGTGGTTTGCGGACAGCCGATCGGCATGCGTTGCGTCGACCACCGGATTGCGGAAAAAACTACCGGCATTACGAAGTTCCGCCGGATCGGGGAGCTTGCGTCGCCGAATCGTGCAGACCGCTTGGGCGATATCGAGTGGCGAGGGCGGCGGGGCAGTGGGCGGAAAGGCTGACTGCAGATCCGGGTAGTGGAGTCGCGGCCGAGAATTGCGTGAGAGAGCGAAGCGCACCGACAGGATCAGCCATCGCGAGAGTCCGGTGGCGCTGCGAAACCGGCTGTCGCGGTAGCCCAATCCGCATTCAGAGGCAGCGAACTCACAAGGGCGGCCATCCTCGAGCGACAGGGCCCGAACCGAGTGCAGGTGTTCGCCTAGTTCAACACCATAGGCGCCAATGTTCTGCACGGGGGCGGCGCCCACGCTGCCCGGGATGAGTGCGAGATTTTCCAGGCCGCTCAACCCCTGGGCGAGTGTCCAGAGGACGAAATCATGCCAGGGCTCGCCGGCTGCGGCCTCAACTAGAACATTGGCGTCATCGGGCCCGATGCCTGCAGTCGTGGCCCCGAACACCTTGCGACCGGTGAGCGATACCTTGAGAACCGTACCGTCGATGTCGCGCGTGAAAAGCAGATTGCTGCCCGCGCCAAGCAACAGCGATGCCGGGGCGGACTGAAGCTGGTCGATTGCCTCAGGCGCATCGGATTCTTCACTGAGCGTGATCAGTCGACGCGCGCAGGCAGCGATCCCGAAGGCGTTGAGCGCGGTGAGATCGGCCGATTCGGTGATCGCAAGTGGCATCAGGCGCGCGTCAGGGTTCTCAGCTCGGCTGGTAGGCAAGCCGGACGTAGATCGGGGCGAAGGCTTCAGCCTGGGTGATTTCAACCAGCGATTCGCGTGCGAGTTCGAGCAACGCAATGAAGGTGACGACCACTGTCTGCGTCCCCTGCTCGGCTTCAAACAGATCTTCGAATTCGGCAAACCGGCGGTTGTGAAGGCTGCGCAGAATTCGGGTCATGAAGTCCCGGACCGAGAGTTCCTCGCGGCTGATGCGGTGGTGCTGCACCAGGCTTGCTCTGCGCAGGATGTCCGCCCAGGCATGGCGCAGGTCATCCAGGCTCACTTCGGGAAGCTGCACGATACCGCCGGTCTGGGCGGCAGCTGCTGCCGGCAGGAAATCGCGCCCTACCTGGGGTAGGGTGTCCAGGCGATGAGCGGCAAGCTTCATAGTCTCGTATTCAATCAGCCGGCGGGCAAGTTCGGCGCGCGGATCGGCCGCTTCCTCTTCGCCGTCAGCGCGTTTGACCGGCAGCAGCATTCGCGACTTGATGTCAATGAGTAGTGCGGCCATCAGCAGGTAATCGGAGGCGAGCTCGAGATCGCGCTCGCGGATCTGCTCGATATACACAAGGTACTGCCGTGTCACCTCGGCCATCGGAATGTCGAAGATGTTGAAGTTCTGCTTGCGAATCAGGTAGAGCAGGACGTCAAGCGGGCCCTCGAACGACTCGAGGTAGATCTCCAGTGCGTCGGGCGGAATGAAAAGATCTTGCGGGAGCGACTCGAGCGGTGCGCCGTAAAGGCGGGCAACGATCCGCAGCTCAAGCTGTTCCGGCGTGCCGGCATCCCCGGCGGGTGGCTGCTGGCTCAAGATGTCTGCGAGTAGACGTAGGACCGCTGGGCGATCCGCGACTCACGATTGCGCTGTGCGGTGTCGATATCTTGCGGTTTGTCCCACCAGAGGGCCCGGCCGTCGCGCTGGGCCTGCTCGAGATGCGGACGCTCGGCTCGCAGGTCTTTGAGGAAGCAGGTGATGTCGGATTCATACATGCAGCGGGTCCTTGCGGTAGACGGTGTGGGTGCTTGCCCGATTTGCCGAACACGCGACCTGACGTTATTATCCTTGGTTTCCTGCCGCACGGGTCACCCCAAAAGACGCAACGATTCGGCGGCCGATGGTGAGTAAAAGCGAGTTGAGCACGTTCAGCGGGTTGTTCGGGTTCAACCGGGCTAGTAGGTGGGTCCTCGGGCGAACCTGGGTTCGCCCGCACAATTTTACTTGACCGGGGCCAGGGGCGGACCGGACGCGTTTCCGGTAACCGGGGTCCAGCGCGACAGGCTTGCAATAGTCTGGTCCCGAATTTTCCGGTCTGCAGCCCTCTGCAGAGCAGGAACTTTCGGGCAGATTTGCGTGCTGCTGCGCTGCACCCGAATTCAAAAAAGGAGCGTACATGCGTCATTACGAAATCGTTTTGATCGTTCATCCCGATCAGAGCGAGCAGGTCCCCGCCATGATTGACCGCTACAAGGCCATGGTCGAGGCGCAGCAGGGCAAGATCCACCGGACGGAAGACTGGGGCCGTCGACAACTCGCTTACCCGATCCAGAAAGTCGCCAAAGCCCACTATGTGCTGATGAATCTCGAGTGCGGCAAGCCCGTACTCGACGAACTCGAGCACGCCTTCAAGTTCAACGATGCGGTGTTGCGGCACCTCACGCTGGCCATGAAGCGGGCGCACACCGGCCCTTCCCCGATGTGGAAGCAGATCCAGCGCGAAGAGGCACGCAAGGTGGCCGCCGAGTCGGTCCCAGCGACGCCTGCCCCCGCGCCGCAGGTCTGATCGGTTCGTTTGGGTCCGGAATCCAACTCGGTGTCGCTGCAAGCAGTGCTCTTGTCCATGCAGTCCCTGCGCTACACGCCGGGCGGCGTCGCCATGATCGATGCGGTCCTGTCGCATCGCTCCACGCAGCGCGAGGGTGGGCATCCCCGTCAGGTCGAGCTTTATCTGCAGGCGCGCTTTGCTGATCGGGCAGCTGAGCAGCTGGCGCGCACACCACTTGGCGGGGTGCTTCGCGTGCGGGGTTTTCTTGCGCCTCGCCGTCGCGGTAGCAAGTCGGTGCTGCTGCACGTCACCGAGTTTCAGCACGACCCAACACCGACTTCGCTTTCCGGATCTGTCTAAACCCTGTTCCGAATTTTCTGAAAGGCTCAACCATGGTCATGCGTCGTGGCACGAAGGACAAAAAAGTTCGCCGCAACACTCAGAGCGCGCTCTTTAAGCGCCGCAAGTTCTGTCGCTTCACCGCTGAAAAAATCGAGTGGATCGACCATAAAGACGTCGATGTGCTTAAAGACTTCATCACCGAGACGGGAAAGATTATCCCGGCCCGTCTGACTGGCACCCGCGCCCGCTATCAGCGTCAGCTCGGCGATGCCATCAAGCGCGCACGTATCCTCGCGCTGCTGCCTGACACCGACAACCACTGAGGAGGGGTGAACCATGCAGATCATCCTGCTCGAACGCGTTGCCAATCTGGGCCAACTGGGTGACGTGGTCCGCGTCAAAGACGGCTACGCCCGCAATTTCCTGATCCCGCAGGGCAAGGCGAGACGCGCCACCGATGTCGCGCTGAAAGAATTCGAAACCCGCCGTGCCGAACTCGAAAAAGTTCAGTCCGACAAGCTGGGCCTGGCCCGGTCGCTGGGCGAACGTCTGTCTGGCCACATCTGGCGGACGGCAGTCAAGGCGGGCGTTGATGGCCGGCTGTTCGGCTCGGTCACCAACTTTGATGTCGCCGAGGGGCTTACCAGCCAGGGCTTTACGGTCGGCAAAGCCATGGTGCGCATGCCCACTGGCCCCATCAAGAGCATCGGCGACCACAAGCTCGAGATCGCCCTCCACCATGATGTGGTGGTCGAGGTCACGGTGTCGGTGATTGGCGATACCGCCTGACAGGCTCTCATGTTGACCGGTTCCGGGGTACCCCGGATCCGGCCGAAGGAAAAGGGGCGCGCAGGCGCCCTTTTTCGTATCTGCTGGGCAGGGGCGGCCCATCTGAATGGCTTATCAGGGTGCCGGTCAGGTATCCTGACCGATACGAATTTCAATCCGCCGACGGGACCAATCCCTCGCCTATTTTCCTCGCCTGGACCTCATGTTTCCCGACGCTTCCGCCGATTCCGAGCTGCGCACACGTGACCCCGAGATCGCGGCGCTGCGCATGCCTCCGCACTCCACCGAGGCGGAGCAGGCGGTGCTGGGCGGGCTGATGCTGGACAACACCGCATTTGACCGGGTCGCCGATCTGCTGCGAGAGGGGGACTTCTATCGGTACGACCACCGTCTGATCTGGCAGCAGATTGCCCGGCTGATCGAACGCAGTCAGCCGGCCGATGTGGTGACCGTTCTCGAATCACTGCAGACCGCAGGGCACGCCGAGGAGGCTGGAGGCCTGGCGTATCTGAACACGCTTGCTACCGAAACACCGTCGGCGGCGAACATTCGCCGCTATGCCGAAATCGTCCGAGATCGCGCAGTGCTTCGGCGCCTGATTTCCACCTCTGACGAGATCGCAACCTCGGCCCTCAATCCGCAGGGCCGCGACACCCGGCAGCTGCTCGATGAGGCCGAGTCAAAGATCTTTCAGATTGCAGAGGACGGCGCCCGCGGCGAAGTGGGGTTCCAGCCGCTTCAAGACCTGCTTGGCAAGGTGGTCGAGCGCATTGATCAGCTCTACAACCAGGACAACACGAGCGACGTGACCGGCGTACCCACCGGCTATGTCGATATTGATCGAATGACCTCGGGCATGCAGCCTGGTGATCTGATCATCGTGGCCGGTCGGCCCTCAATGGGCAAAACCAGCCTTGCCATGAACATCGGTGAACATGTGGCAATTGAGCAGGGACTGCCCGTGGCGGTGTTCAGCATGGAGATGGGTGCCACGCAGCTGGCCATGCGTATCCTGTGTTCATCCGGGCGGCTCGACCAGCAGCGTATCCGCACTGGCCGTCTGATCGATGACGACTGGCCGCGGCTCACCAGTGCAATCTCCAAGATGCAGGAGTCGCCGCTTCATATCGACGAGTCGCCAGCGCTCAATGCGCTTGAGTTGCGCGCGCGCGCGCGGAGGCTGGCCCGTCAGTGCGGCAAGCTGGGCCTGGTGGTGATTGATTATCTGCAGCTGATGTCGGCTTCGACCTCCGGCGAGAATCGCGCCACCGAAATCTCTGAAATTTCGCGCTCGCTCAAGGCGCTTGCCAAGGAACTCGACTGCCCTGTGATTGCGCTATCGCAGCTCAACCGGTCGCTCGAACAGCGGCCAAACAAGCGGCCCGTCATGTCTGATCTGCGCGAATCGGGTGCCATCGAGCAGGATGCCGATGTCATCATCTTCATCTACCGAGACGAGGTTTACAACCCCGACTCCACCGACAAGGGTACGGCCGAAATCATCATCGGCAAGCAACGTAACGGCCCGATCGGGAGTGTGCGCCTTACTTTCATTGGCGCCTACACAAAGTTCGAGAATTACACATCCGGGCCGCAGTCCTGATTGTTCGGACTCAACAGCGATGAGCGGGCTGGCTTGACCAGCGATCGCCTGCGTTTGAGGTACTTCCCTAGAGCGCCTCGGCTGCGAAATCGGCCAGCCGTGAGCGTTCACCCCGCTGCAGCGTCACATGCCCGGAGTGAGCCCAGCCCTTGAATCGATCCACCACATAGGTGAGGCCGGACGATCCTTCGGTGAGATAGGGCGTATCGATCTGCGCGATGTTGCCCAGGCACACCACCTTGGTGCCAGGCCCCGCCCGTGTGATGAGCGTTTTCATCTGCTTGGGCGTGAGGTTCTGGGCCTCATCGATAATCAAGAACTTGTTGATGAAGGTGCGCCCGCGCATGAATGACAGGGCCTTCACTTTGATCCGGGTGCGCACCAGATCGGTGGAAGCCGAGCGGCCCCATTCGCCGGCCGCCGGATCTCCCTGAAGAAGCACCTCGAGGTTGTCCTCGAGCGCGCCCATCCAGGGCTGCATTTTTTC
>SYIM01000045.1 GCA_005798775.1 Burkholderiales bacterium | reverse complement strand
GTTGGTGGTGCCGATCTCAACCATCTTCGCGCCCGCGCTTGCCATCACATCACGCATGCGGAAGGCGCCTCCAATCTCGACCAGATCGCCGCGCGAGACGAACACTTCGCGGCCGCGCGCAAAGGCAGCCAGCGTGAGCACCACGGCCGCTGCATTGTTGTTGACGAGGGTGGCGGCCTGCGCGCCGGTGATCGTGCAGAGCAACTCCTCCACGATGGCGTCGCGATCGCCACGCCCGCCCGAGGCGAGGTCATATTCGAGGTTGTTCGGCCCTGCCATCATCGCGGCGAGGTGGGCGAGCGCCTCGGGTGCGAGGATTGCACGGCCGAGATTGGTGTGGATCACCGTGCCGGTGAGGTTGATGACGCGACGCATACGCGGAGCGAGCCGCGCGCTCACGCAGGCGTGAAGCTGCCCGATGAGCGAATCTAGGCTCACCTCGGCGCCGGGCAGCGTACCGGCAAGTATGCGCTCGCGGAGCGTCTCAAGCAGCGCGCGGGCTTCGGCCGCCACCAGGGTATGGCCATGCTCCGAGACGAGCGCCACGCCCGCGTGTGCGCGCAGCAGTCGGTCAATGGAGGGAAGGTCTTTTGGTCTGGCCTTCGAACCGTCGACGACGGATTGCGCGGGCCGGTCCATCAGCGCGGACCCGGGTCGGGGGGATTGGGTGGTCGCCCCGCGGCCGATATCTCGGTGCGTGTGCGCGGGTGACCCTCTGCCGCGTCGTCTGCGCTGTCGTCGATCTGGCTATCGGGCTCACCGAAGAGCAACATCAGATTGACGCCGTGGCGGCGCGCGCCCGACTCTGAAACCAGCAAATCGAGTGTGACGGTGGCGAGGTCGTCGGCCGCCGCGTCGACATGCGGGTCGCGATCAGAGTGAAAGATCTTGAGATAGTGGCCACAGCTGTCGCAGACCTCGGCCTGCGCGACTGCCGAGGCCGCAGCCTCGGTATCGGGCTCGTCGGCTGCACGCTGCAATGATTGATAGGTGATGGCCTGCGTGGACAGACAGTGCGCGCATTTGATCCGCACCATGTGCCACTGCAGCCCGCAGAGCGAGCATCCGAGATAGCGCTGGCCCAGCAGCTCGCCAGCATTGCGGGTGACGCTGGCCACCGGTTTACTCGCGCACGCCGGGCAGACGGTTTCGTCTTCGATGCGGCCAAAGGGCTGACCGCGGCCGATTGCGCTCGCCTGGACGGATAGCAGCAGATGCGTGAAATACACCTGTAGCCCGGCAGCCACCAGCGGGGCGGCCGCCAGATCCAGGCCGTGCGTGACGCCCGCAAGCAGGCAGTCGGCCTGCGTCTCCAGCCACGAGTCTTCGGCGCGGGCGACGCGCCCGATCGTGTCGCGGGCAGCGGCAGGAAGCGAATCGGGCAGCCGCGCGAGGAGCGCACGGAGTTCGCTTCGCCAGCCCGGATCGCGCGGAAAGTCGATCGCGGCAAGCGGCGGCGCGAGCTGGTTGGCTGCACGATCAAGCGCTTCATGATCCGGTAACGCCACCACGGGGTAGGTAGCAAGCTGTGCCTGCTGCGCACGCGCGAGATCGGCTGCGAACAGCAGGAACTCGCGCATGGGGTGGTTGGCGGCCAGTTGGCGCAGCCGCATTTCACGTTCGGCGAAATGCGTGCCGCGCTCCGGCCAAAGCAGATAGGGTGTCTCGCCACCCGAGCGGGCGGCGATTTCTTCGGGCGACATCACCCGTACGGTGGCTGTGACTCCCATCGGGTGATGCGCAACCAGGGGCTCAGCGGCCCTTGGTGACCTCCTGATGCCAAAGCGGGTGGTTGGCTTTCGCCCAACTCTCGGTGACCGTGCCGCGGGTCATGGCACGGATGGTTCCCTTCACCCAGATCGCCGCATAGACATGCATGATGGTGCTGAGGATCAGCATCACCGCGGAGATGGCGTGCAACAGCACCGCCGCGCGCATGGCTTCCACTGAGAAGTAGGGTGCAAACCATGGACGCCAGAACATCACACCGGTGACGAGCAGCACAACCAGCGAGAGCGCCATCACCCAGAAGGTGAGCTTCTGCGCGTAGTTGTATTTGCCCACCGGCGGGAGCCCTGCCTTGTCGCCGCTCAGCATCCTGCCCATGTGCTTGGCCCACTCACGATCGGCGGCAGTGATCAGATTGTCTTTCCAGAGCCGGATGAATAGCACCAGAAAACCGATCACCATCAGTAGGCCCAGAACCGGATGCAGGATCCGGGTCCAGCTGCCGCCGCCGAAGAGGTTCGAGAAGAAGAACATGGACGGATGGAAGAAAGCGAGACCCGAAAGCGCGGCGAGCACGAACATGAGCGCGATGAACCAATGATTTATCCGGTCGCCGTCCTTGTAGCGTTGCAGGAGCCTGTTCATTACGCTTCCTCCTTCTCGGCCTTGTCCTCGACCGGACCGACCTTCATGTAGTGGAAGAATCCGGCCACCATGGCGCCAATCATGCCAGCGACCGCGAGTGGCTTGGCAAGACCTTTCCAGAGCGACACCATCGGATCGATGCGCGGGTTGGCAGGAAGCTCCTCCAGATGCGGCTTGTCGGCGTGCTTGAGCACATACATCACATGCGTGCCGCCCACGCCTGCGGGGTTGTAGAGCCCCGCATTCTGGAAGCCCCGCTCCTTCAGCTCACCCGCACGCTTCTCGCCGTAGCTCACCATGTCGTCTTTGGTGCCAAACGAAATGGCGCC
>SYIM01000044.1 GCA_005798775.1 Burkholderiales bacterium | reverse complement strand
GTACATGTAGTTGTTGGCGAGAAGCCCGGTGCCGTCGATCATCATGGCGGCACCAAACGCGCCGTTCAGTGTCTGGGTGCTGGCGATCACCATGCCCTCGGCGTCCGCAATCGTGAGGTGGGTGGTGTCGCCTGATTCCGATGCGTGGGCGAGTCCGCTGGTCCACACTTGCCTGCGTAAGGGATCGATCTGGCGGGCGCGCGCGGCCGCATACGCCTTGGAGGTGAGCTGCGTCACCGGCACATGGACGAAATCGGGGTCGGCAGTGGCCACCGAGCGATCGGCAAAGGCGAGTGCCATGGCCTCCGCCAGCCAATGCGTGGCATCCGTTGACCCGAACCCCGCCCCGCGCAAATCAAAGGCTTCGAGCACGTTTAGCATCTGAACGATATGGACGCCTGAGGAGGCGGGCGGCGGCGGCCCAATGATTTCATGGCCCCGGTAGGTTCCTCGTATCGGTATTCGGTCGCGAACCGCGTAATGCGCGAGGTCGGCTTCCGTCACGATGCCCCCCGCACCAGCGAGTAATCCGACCAGCGTGCGGCCGAGCGCCCCCTGATAAAGCGTTGAAGGTCCCTCGCGCGCGATCAAGGCAAGCGTTTCAGCGCACTCGGGTTGGCGCAGCACGCTACCCGCCTCGAGAGGGCGGCCTTTGGGCAAAAACAGCGCAGCAAGCGCCGGCTGGCGGGCAAGCGCGTCCGCCTGCTCGGTCACGTTGGTCGCGAGATAAGGCGTGACACGGAACCCGCGCTCAGCGAGGCGGATAGCGGGCCGCATGACATCGGCCAGCGACATGCGGCCAAATCGCTCAAGACACGCACACCAGCCTGCCAGCGCGCCCGGTACGGCCACGGCGAGTGCGCCAAGCTCGTTGGCGCGGTCCACCGTGAGGCGGCGCTCCGCGATGTTGGATGAACTAATGGGCTGATAGAGCGCAGGGTGTGCCGCCTGGGGGGCGCAGCCAAGTCCGTCCAGGATGATGTGCTCACCGCTTGGAAATCGCACATGCGCAAGGCCACCGCCCAAGACCCCCACCATCATGGGCTCGACCACGCCAAGCGCAAACAGCGCAGCGACTGCGGCATCGGCGGCATTGCCGCCCTCAAGGAGCATCTGCATTGCCACGCCAGAGGCGATCGGATGATTGGTAACCGCTGCGCCGCGCGCGCCGCTCACCGGTTGCCGCTGGCACTCGATGCGAAACCGACCCGCGGAAAGCGTGGAAGCCGTCATCGCGCGGGCGCCGGCTCAGGCACCGGCCCTGAGTTGCTCGCGGAGCGCGGTTTTCAGCACCTTGCCGTAGTTGTTCTTCGGCAATGCGTCGGTGAAGAGATAGCGTTTGGGACGCTTGAAGCGTGCAATGTGCGACAGGCACAGTTCGTCCAGCGTGTCGCCCGACACCTCGGAGCCTGGTCGCGCCACCACGAATGCAACCACCTCTTCGCCCCACTCGGCATGCAGGGCGCCCACGACCGAGCATTCGAGCACGGCCGGATGACGCAGCAGCACCTCCTCGATTTCCCTTGGATAGATATTGCTGCCGCCGCTGATGATCAGATCCTTCGAACGGTCACGCAGTGTCAGATAGCCCTGGTCGTTAAATGAGCCGACGTCGCCCGTCCAGAGCCAGCCGTTTCGGAGCGCGTTCCGTGTGGCGTCGGGATTGTTCCAGTAGCCCGCCATCACGCAATCGCTTCGCGTGACCACCTCGCCGATTTCGCCCGTGGGCAGGTCGTGGCCATCATCGCCCACCACGCGAATTTCCACGCCCGTCCTCGTGACTCCCACGGAACCCAGCCGCGCGAGATGGTCTGTGCCGCCATCGCCCGCATGATCGTATTTCGCAAGTCCGGTGAGGGTCATTGGACTCTCGCCTTGCCCATAGAGTTGCCACAACCGCGGACCGAAGACCTCCAGTGCGCGCTGCAGGTCACTCACATACATGGGCGCGCCGCCGTAATAGAGGGTGCGAAGCCCCCGGTGGGCTGCGCGTACCGACGGCGACTGCAACAGCCGGATGACCATAGTGGGCGCCGCGAACATGGTGACCCGAGGGTAGTGTTCGAAGGCGTCAAACACCAGATCGGGCTCGAATCCGGGTAGGACTACCTGATGCCCCCCCGCAAAGAGATGGGGCAGACCATAGAGCCCGGAGGCATGGGAGAGCGGCGCCGCGTGAAGTTTGGTGTCGCCCGGCTCCACATGCTCGATATCAGCGGAGTAAATCCATGACATGGCGAGCAGGTTGCGGTGCGAAAGCATGGCGCCCTTGGGGCGACCTGTGGTGCCGCTGGTGTAGAACAACCACGCAATATCGGTTGGCGCGCACTCAACACAGCGCGCTGGCGGTTCGTTGAGAAGGCTGAGGTAGGCGGCGCTCCCGACCACGGTGATACTCGGTGCCGGTGCCTGCTGCGCAAGTTCGGGTGCCAGATCGGCCACCAGTCGATCGGTGGTGAAGACCGCGCGTACGCCCGCGTCACCCACGATATGGCTCACCTCGCGCGGGTGTAGCTTTGAGTTGACGGGTACGGTGCACAACCCAGCCGCCCAGCACGCAAAGAGCAGCTCGAAAAATTCGGGTTGATTCTCCATGCAGATCAACACCCGGTCGCCGTCGGCAAGCCCCAGCCTGCCACGCAGCGCGCCGGCAAGCCTCAGCACGCGCTCGCCAAGCTCGGCGAAGCTGAGGGTGCGACCGTTACCAGTGACGGCGGGCGATACAGGGTGGCTGCGTGCGCGATTGAGAAGATAGTGAGCGAGATTCGACATGATGGGGGCGAGGGTGGCGTAGAGGGAAGTTGGCCGGTTGGCAGGCTAGGGTTCAGGCGGTATCGCGCCGTAGCCCAGCCGCGATGGCGCGAGACTGTTCGTGCGCTGCGCGCCGCTGAGCGATGTCGGCTGCTGAGAGTTGGTCCGGGTTCATGTAGCGCAGTCGCCAGTCGGGCGAACCGGACCAGCGCAGGGGATTCTGTACAGTGGTGCGCGCCGCGGGTGCCGACTCCAGCACGCGTAAAGCGAGTTCGAGCGTGGCCTCCTGTGAAGGCAGGTCGAACGGTCGCCCGCAGGCAGCACCCAGTGGAAAGTCGCTAAACAGAAATCTTGGTACGCCCACATGCTCGACGATATCGCGTGCGCAGCCCATCACGACAGTCGGTATGCCGTTCGCCTCGAGATGGCGGGCGGTAAGCGATTGCGTCTGATGACAGATGGGACAGTTGGCAACCAGCACGGCGGCTTGCGTACCTTCAGCTCGCAGATGCCTCAAGACCTCCGGAGCATCGGTTTCGATGGTGCGTCGCTGGCTGCGGTTGGTGGGTACGCCAATAAAGTTTTTGGTGAGGCTGCCGATGCGATGCCGGTCGCGTGCCCGCCGCAGCGCAGACAGCGGGAACCAGAGGTTCGGGTCATCGACAAGATTGTCGCGATCAACTGCCACATGCGAGACACGCAGATCGTGATCGGCGTCGGTTGGGCCGGCGTAGACCTCAAAGAATTTAGCCGCCGCATTGTAGGGCGCCCGCACGCGCTGGTCGCCGCATTCGGCGCGATAGGGCGCGGCAGTGGTGATGACCGCGAGTCTTAGCGTGGCGAGGGGCGCAGCCAGGGGCGTGAACGGCACATCCAGATAGTGCGCATACCGGTACGGGGCGCCGTAGCCCAGCGTCTGGTACCAGCGATGGGTTCGCTCGATATAACGGACCGGCTGATCCCAATCAGGTGAAAAGCTAGGTGCAAAATCGTGCTCAGAGTCGGGCTTTGCAGCGTTGGTCGTCATGGCGGCAATACAAATTATTTTGGCCCATGCCGGCAGATCGGACTGGCAGGGGACGATAGTGTCGGGCAGCGCGATCTATTCGCCGGGGTAGGCTGACCGCCTCGCCCACGATCTTCGCACGCCCCGCGCATCGGTGCAGCCCCGGTGTCGGATCGTGCAGAATCACTCCGGCGTGTGATGAGACGTTGTCCACCAGGAGATCCTGCCATGCATCCGTTGTTTGAGGTTCCTGCCGCGCATCGCGCAGCCTGGCCCGCGCGCGTGCCCTGGCAACTGCCGAGCTGCGAAACCACGCTCTGGGATAACCTTGACATCACCGCGCGCCGCTATCCCGAGAAAGCCGCATTGATTTTTTTCGGGCGACCTTTCCCGTATGCAGAACTCCATCGTGAGGTAGAGAAGCTCGCCGGGTGGCTGATGCATGAGGCCGGGGTGCAGCATGGTGATCGGGTGCTGGTGGCACTGCAGAATTCGCCGCAGCTGGTGATCGCCTACCTAGGTATTCTGCGGGCCGGCGCAGTTATCGTTCCGTCAAATCCCATGTCCAAGGCGGCTGAGTTCGCGCACAGCATCGGCGATTCAGGGGCCCGGGTGGCGATCGTCGCAGCCGATCTGCTCGACCACGTCGCGGCAAGCGCCGATCACCTTCCGCCTGCTGCGCAGCTGCGGCAGATTGTCGTGACCCGCTACCGCGACGCCACGCCCGCTGTGATCCACCAAGCGGAACAGCCGCCGGCCGCCTGGCAGTCTTGGCTTGACGCCGATCCGGCGCTGCCGTCTCACGCCGTGCGCTGGACCAGTGTGATGGAGCGGGCCCTGACTCCGGCCGCTTATCGCGGCCTTGCCGATGACCTAGCCGCCATCTGCTACACCTCGGGCACCACCGGGAAGCCCAAGGGCTGCATGCATACGCATCGCAGCCTGGGGCACAACGTGCGCGCCGGACCGCTTTGGAATGGCACCAGTGCAAGCGATGTGATGCTGGGCGTGGTGCCTGCCTTTCACATCACTGGCATGCAGTTCTGTGTGCACCAGACGCTTTATCTCGGGTCCACTGTGGTGCTGATGCCGCGCTGGGACCGCGACCTTGCCGGGAGACTCATTGCCCGCCACCAGGTGACGGGCTGGACCAACATCCCGACGATGGTGATCGACCTGCTGGCCAGCCCCCGCCTGGATGCCCTGGATCTTTCCAGCCTGCGCTATATCGGTGGTGGGGGCGCCGCCATGCCCGAGGCGGTGGCGGCGCGGCTGCGGGAGCGCTACGGACTCGATTATGTAGAAGGGTACGGGCTGACCGAGACCGCCGCGCCTTCGCATAGCAACCCGCCGCAGGCTGCGCGTCGCCAGTGCCTGGGGATCCCTTATATCGGTGTTGATTCGCGTGTGGTCGACCCCGACAGCCTACGCGCGTTGCCACCGGGCGAGACGGGCGAAATCGTGATTCACGGGCCGCAGATCTTTGTGGGCTACTGGCAGCGACCAGCGGAAACCGCGCTGGCGTTTATCGAGCTCGACGGCAAGCGATTTTTTCGAAGCGGTGACCTGGGTCGGGTGGACGCGGATGGCTACTTCTACATCGCCGACCGTCTGAAGCGCATGATCAACGCGAGCGGTTTCAAGGTATGGCCTGCGGAGGTCGAGAATCAGCTCTTCGCCCATCCGGCGATCCAGGAAGCCTGTGTGATCGGTACCCACGATGCGTATCGCGGTGAGACGGTCAAGGCGGTCGTGGTGTTACGGGCGGAATACCGGGGGCGGATCAGTGCGGAGGCGATCGAGCACTGGTCGCGCGAACGGATGGCCGCGTTCAAGGTACCGCGCGTGATCGAGTTCGCTGATGTACTCCCGAAATCGGGTTCGGGAAAAGTGATGTGGCGGCAGTTGCAGGAGCAGGAAAGCGATCGCGCCGCCGGGGCTAGCTGACGAAGCGCGCGGCGATCTGGCCGAGGGGGCCGTAGTCGGCTTCGATGGTCACGCCGGCAGCGACCGGCACCGGGATGGCGCAGGTGCCGGTGGTGATCACCTGGCCGGCCCCGAGCGCCATGCCATGCGCGCAGAGTTCGTTGGCGATCCAGGTGAGCGCGATGCGCGGATCACCCAGCACGTTGCGACCCATGCCGGTCAGCGGTTCACGATCGCTCACAGTGATCGCAACAGCGTGTGCGGCAAGATCGATCGAACGCCAATTCTCGTCGCTCGCTGCGCCGAGAATAAAGCGGTCGGCGCAGGCATTCTCAGCGATAAGCTGTGCAGCCCCGGCTCGGCTGAAATCGTTATAGCGTGAGTCGGGTACCTCGATTGCAGGGTGGAGCGATCCGACCGCTGCCATCACCTCCGAAACGGTATAAGGCCGATCGCGAGCCGGGAGCGTGTGGGCCATACGGAACGCGAATTCAAGCTCGGCCACCTTCATCAGGCTGGCCGAGATCGGTACCGGTACGCCCTCGGGGATGACCTGTGTGTCGTGCAGCATGCCGGCGAGCGGACCGTCCACCCCGATATGCGCTTGCCCGGCGCTGCTGGTGGCGGCAATCTTCCAGCCAAACAGGTGGCGCCCGGACATCGAAAGCATGGCGCGTTGAATCGCGTAGCCCTCGGCGCGCGAGCCCGGGCGGCAGTGTCCCGGCAATTGCGGCAGCGTACCTCCGGATTGCCAGCAGTTGAAGAGCAGCGCTGCGGCTTCATGGGTTGCAGGGTTATCGAGCATGGCGAAAATCCTGTTGGGTATCGACATCGTGTTGGGTGAGGGCAAGAAGCGACCCGGCAAGGAGCGTCACCACCGAGAGCGCGAGTCCTGGCGCGAGGGATCCCCAGCGATCAGCCAGCCAACCCGTGAGGACCGGCCCGACCACCTGGCCGGTGGCGAACACAATCGTGAAGCCTGCCATGGCATGCCCCCAGTCGCGCATGGGGATACCCTTTTTCACCAGGCTCTGAATGGCCGAAGGAATGGAAAACATGGCCGCGCCAAACAATGCAGCCGAGAGCATCATGACGGGTGCGGCTGCATGCAGCAGGGGTAGCGCAGCACCGCAGGCAAGCGTGGCCATGGCGGCCGCCAGCGGCCGTCCGCCCGCCCAACGCTCGACCGGGCCCCGCCAGATTGCCGGCGCGAGTAGCGTGGTGGCACCGAGCATTATCCAGGCGGTGATCACGGTGAAGGTCTGTGCGCCGTGCTCGCGCATCCAGGCGATCACGAAAGTCATGTAACCGATATAGCCCAGACCAAAGCAGAGATAGGTGATGAGTGCCCGGCGGAGCGGGGCGATCGACGAGTGAGGCGCGGACGCTGTGAGAGCCTCACTGTTGGGTGTCGAGGCCTTCGATGCGCCTCCGCCCGCGCGCGATCCCGGCTCAATGATTTGAAGTGCCGCCCATACTGAAGCCACGGTCATGGCAAGTGAGGTCACACCCATCGCCTTCCAGGCGAGCGGCCAGGCGGTTGCACCGTAGGCATCGAGGAGAAGCGGAATCGCTGCGCCACACAGCATCAGCCCAATGCCGCCGCCTGCGAAGTAGATGGCGATCGTGGTGGTAGCGAGGGCAGGTCGCGACGGCATCACGTTACCCGATAGCGTTCCGCCGCAAATGAAAATAGCGGCTCCGCCTACGCCCCCCAGGAGTCGCATCAGGCTCAGCATTGCCGGTTCGCGCGACAAGCCAGTGGCGAATACGGCAAGCGAAGTCAGCACCATCCCAGCGATAAAGAGCGTACGGTTGCCCGCACGTGCCACCCAGACGCGGGTCAGCAATGCGCCAATCAGGTAGCCGGCCGCGTTGGCGGTATTGAGCCATCCGGCCTCGGCGTAGTTGAGGAGCAGATCATCGCGCAGGGCCGGCAGCACCAGCGCGTAGGCGAAGCGCGCAAACGAATTCGATACCGCTGGTCCGAACGAGAGCAGGAACGCCAGCACCCAGCCCGCGATCAGGGACGGGTCGCGGGGCGGCGCGTTCATGCTGCCTTAGCGGGCCGCGACGACAGCCCGTGCGGCGAGTACCGGGATAAGGTGGGCGCGGTATGCGGCTGACGCATGAAGGTCGGCATTGAGGTCGGCTGCGTTCACCTTAACCCCGCGCGCGGCCGCTGGGGACCAACTGGCCGAGAGCGCCTGTTCGAGCGCCGGCACCCGAAAGGCACACGCTGCCGAACCGGTGGCGGCCACGCGCACGCCATCGGCGAATCGCGCAACGAACACTCCAACCAGCGCATAGTGCGAGGCGGGTTGCCGAAACTTGATGTACGCCGCGACGAGGGGCTGCGCGAAGCGGACCGACTCGATGATTTCCTCAGGCTCGAGTGCCGTCTGGTAGATGCCAGTGAAGAATTCATCGGCTTCGATGCTGCGGCGGTCGGTACGGATTGAGGCCTTCAGCGCAAGCACTGCCGCCGGGTAACACGCAGCGGGGTCGTTATTGGCAAGGCTTCCGCCCAGGGTACCGCGGGCGCGGACCTGCTGATCGCCGATACCGTCCGCCAGATCAGCGAGAGAGGGGATGCCCGCGCGCACCAGTTCGGAGCGAGCAACCTCGGCGTGGGCGGTCATGGCACCGATGGTGATGGCATCAGGCTGCCGGGTGATGCCCCGCAGGGCCGCGACGCCGGACAGATCGATGAGGTCGGAGGGCGCAGCCAATCCAAGCTTGATGGCTGGAAGCAGGGATTGCCCGCCAGCGATCAGGCGTCCGTCGGCGGATCGGCCTAGGGTCGCGCTGGCATCGGCGGTGGAAGCGGGGCGGTGGAAATCGAAAGCATTCATTTCGGTGTTCCGTCTGGAAGTCGCAGGCGAGGATCGGACATGTCGTGATGGTGCGGTCAGGCCGACAGGCCCTGTAGCGCACGCCAGACGCGCTCGCTGGTGAGCGGCATCTGGATGGCGGTCGCGCGTTCACCCAGGCCGTTACGCACAAGCGCGTCGACCACCGCGTTCACGACTGCAGGCGTGGCGCCGATGGTGCCCAGTTCCCCCACGCCCTTTACGCCCAGCGGATTGGCCTTGCAGGGCACCGACTGGTCGAGTTGGGTTTCAAAGCGTTTGACGATACCGGCACGGGGCATTGCATAGTCGAGAAAGCTCGCAGTGACGAGTTGAGCCTGGTCGTCATAGACCAGTTGCTCGCAGAGCGCCTGTCCGATGCCTTGGACGGCGCCGCCATCGACCTGGCCCAACACGATCATCGGGTTGACCACGCGCCCCACGTCGTTCACGGACGAATAGCGATCGATGACCACTTCACCGGTGTCTGGGTCGACTTCGACCTCGCAGACATGGCAGCCATTGGGCCAGCTCGGTCCGTCGACCTTGGTGACCGACTCGAGGAAAATGCTGCCCGAGGCTTCTCGCGCCGCGACATCAAACAGGCTGATCTGCAGATCGGTGCCCGCCACCTGGAAACGTCCGGCTTCGTACTCGAGATCCGCGGCAGGCGCCTCGAGCGCATCAGCGGCTTTTTGCCTCGCGATGTCCAGCATCTTGACGGCGGCCGCCTGCAGCGCCGACCCGGCGGTAAAGAGCGAACGCGAACCAGCGCTGCCAAATCCCTCGCCGCGATCGGTGTCGCCTTGGATGATCCGGATGCGCTCAAGCGGAACGCCGAACGAATCGACCGCAAGCTGCGCATAGGTGGTGGCGATTCCCTGACCCATGGCCTGCGTCGCGGTGAAGATCTCGATGAAGCCATCGGCGGTGACGTTGACCGTCACCCGGTCGTCAAGCACATTACCCCCGGTCCATTCGAGGAAGGTGGCGATGCCGCGGCCGCGCACGCGCCCCTGCTCGCGGCTTGCTTTTACGCGCACCTCGAACCCGTTCCAGTCGGCCAGTTCAACGCCCTGCGCCATGATGCTCGGAAAGTTGCCCGTATCGTAGACCTGACCCATGGCGTTCTTGTAGGGCATTTGCTCGGGGCGGACCATGTTCCGGCGGCGCAGTTCGATCGGATCGATGCCGGTTTTGAGCGCAGCTGCGCTCATGAGGCGCTCGATCACATAAACCGCCTCAGGACGGCCAGCACCCCGATATGCGCCAAGTGGCGTGGTGTTGGTGAGCACCGCCTGGATGTGCAGATCGATGGTGCCGATATCGTAGATGCTGGTGGTGATCCAGGGGCCGATCAGAAGCGGGATGGCGCAGCCCGTGGGTGACGGGTGAGCGCCAATATTGGCCTGGGTGCGTACGCGGAGCGCGAGCACGCGGCCCTCCGCGTCAAGCGCCAGATCGGCTTGGCTTCTCAGACCTCGGCCATGCACGGCGGTGAGGAACTCTTCGCTTCGCTCGGCGATCCATTTCACGCTGGCACGCATCTGGCGCGCGACGAAGGCAACGGCGACGTCTTCGGGATAGGCGCCAGTCTTCATGCCGAAGCCGCCTCCCACGTCGCCCACCAGCACGCGGACCTGATCCTTGGTAAGCCCTAACTGGTCGGCGATCGTGTTGCGGGCGCCTGAGGGCATCTGCGAACTCATGCGCAGCGTGGTGCGGCCATCGGTCGCATCAAAGCTTGCGAGCACCGAGCGCGGCTCGATCGAGGCCGGCGCAAGTCGCTGATTGTCGAGGTCGAGCGACACCACATGGGTGGCCGCGGCGAAGGCCTGGTCGGCTGCCTCGCGATTACCGTAACGGGTTTCGGCCACGACGTTGCCCGGAGCTCCCGACCAGACCTGGGGGGCGCCTTCGGCGAGTGCGGCGATCACACTGCCGACCGCCGGCAACTCCTGGTAATCGACCATGGTCGCGTCACGGCCAGCGCGGGCGGCATCGGGAGAGGTGGCAATCACCACTGCCACGGCTTCTCCCACGAAGCGCACGACCTCGGGTGAGAGGGCGTGTCGGTCGGGCGGGGGGGGCGGCGTGCCGTCGGGTCGCTTGAAAATTGGCGGGGGACCGCCAAACGGTTTAACCCCGGCTGCGACCAGATCCCTGCCAGTGAATGCGGCGACCACCCCCGGCGTGGCCAGGGCTGCCGAGAGGTCGATCGAGCCGATCCGGGCGTGGGCCATGGGAGAGCGGACAAACACCAGGTGGAGCAGACCCGCTGGTGCGAAATCATCAACATACCGGCCGCGGCCGGTGATCAGCGCGGGATCTTCGATCCGGCGCACGGAATGTCCGCTGCCGAAGCGGCTAAAGTCGTTGTCAGCGGTCACGTCAGTGTCCTTGTGACAGGTGGATACGGGAGGCGAAGCGGTTGTGCGCCTGGTGAAACCGGATTAGCGCCCGGCGGTGGCGGCCTGGCGGACCGCCTGGACGATGTTGGTGTAGCCCGTGCAGCGGCACAGGTTACCCTCCAGCGCTTTCTCGATCGCTGCATCGTCTGGCTGCGGATTGGAAGCGAGAAGGCTCGCGCCCGCCATGATCATGCCTGGCGTGCAGAAGCCGCACTGCAGACCAGGGCAATCCATGAAGGCCTGCTGCAGCGGATGCAGCGTGCCATTCGTGGCTGCCATGCCCTCGATGGTCTTGACCGTGGCGCCGTGCGCCTGCACGGCAAGCACGGCGCAGCTCTTGATCGCCTGATCGCCAAGCAGGACGGTACAGGCGCCGCACTG
This sequence comes from Burkholderiales bacterium, assembly GCA_005798775.1. Taxonomy (GTDB): domain Bacteria; phylum Pseudomonadota; class Gammaproteobacteria; order Burkholderiales; family Burkholderiaceae_E; genus SYIM01. The sequence continues at coordinate 8 of SYIM01000044.1, read as the reverse complement.
GCTGGTGT
>SYIM01000043.1 GCA_005798775.1 Burkholderiales bacterium | reverse complement strand
GGCGCGTTCGAGCTCGGTATCGAAGGACACCTTCACCTCGATCATGCGGTCGATGGAATCGGTTGCGCGGGCCGATGTCTGGAGGCCCGACGCCACATTGGGCAGCAGCGTTTCGCGATAGAGTTCCGGCGCCTTGCCGCTCGTACAGATGAAGCCATCGCCGATTTCCCCGGCCAGTGCGGCTGCGCTGGGCCCGGCGGCTGCAACATAGATGGGAACGGGCTCGTCGGGGCGGTCGTAGATGGTTGCGCGCTCGGTCCTGAAATACTCGCCCTCAAAACTCACCAGGTCTTCGGTCCAGAGTTTTCGCATCAGAACAATCGATTCCCGAAGGCGTCCGAAGCGTTCCTTGAAGCCTGGCCACTTGATACCAATGGCGGGGACTTCGTTGAGTGACTCGCCGGTGCCTACGCCCAGAATGATCCGGCCTGGAAACATGGCGCCCAGCGTGCCCATCGCCTGGGCCACGATGGAAGGGTGGTAGCGAAAGGTGGGCGTGACCACGCTGGTGCCGATCACGATCCGCCGGGTTCGCGCGCCCGCCGCCCCCATCCAGGCAAACGAGTAGGGCGCATGGCCGCCTGTGTGACGCCAGGGCTGAAAGTGATCGCTGATGAAGACCGAGTCAAAGCCCAGATCTTCGGCAAGGCAGGTGAACTCCAGCAGCTGTGTGGGCGTGAACTGTTCGGCCGAAGCCTTGTAACCGATTCTGAGCATGAGGACTCCGCATGATGTTGACGGATTAGGCAGGTGCGGACTATACCGGCCCTTCACCGCGCGCTCGCCGTATTGAAGGCACCAGCACCATCATCAATAACGCCGCTGAAACCGCCAGGAACCCGGCGCTGATCGGTCGCGTGACAAAGACCGACAGATCGCCTTCCGAAATCAGCATGGCCCGGCGGAAATTTTCTTCCAGCATCGGGCCCAGGATGAAACCCAGGAGGAGCGGTGCAGGCTCAAAGCGCATTTTTCTAAGGCCGTAACCGATCACGCCGAAAATCGCCATGATCACCACGTCGGACAGGTTGTTCTTGAGGCTATAGCAGCCGATGCAGCAAAAGATGATGATCGCGGGAAACAACACCCGGTAGGGAATGGTGAGGAGCCGCACCCATACCCAGATCAGCGGCAGATTGAGCACCACCAGAAGTGCGTTCCCCAGCCACATGCTCGCGACCAGTCCCCAGAAGAGCGCGGGTTGCTTGTCGATGATCTGGGGGCCCGGAGCGATACCATGAATCATCATGGCGCCGATCATCATCGCCATGATGGCGTTAGGCGGAATGCCAAGCGACAGCATCGGGATGAAGCCCGCCTGCGCCGACGCATTGTTCGCAGCCTCTGGCGCGGCCACACCCTGCACCATCCCGTGCCCGAACTTTTCAGGCTCGCGCGAGAGTTTTTTCTCCAGACTGTAGGCAGCGTAAGCGGGAATGTCGGTGGTGCTGCCGGGCAGGATGCCAAGTGCCACCCCCATGGCAGTGCCTCGCGCCGCAGCCGGCGTGGCGAGTTTGAAGTCTTCGCGGGAAGGCCATAGCCGATCGGCCGGCCGTACCACCCGTCCCTGACCCTGGGTCGCCTCCAGGTTCAGCATGATCTCGGCCAGTCCAAACAGCCCCATGGCAACCGGCACGAAGCCGATGCCGTCGAAGAGCGCATTCACGCCCAGCGTGTAGCGCTGCATGCCTGTGGTCACGTCGGTACCGACCAGCCCCAGAAATACGCCGAGTGCAATCATGGCCAGTGCTTTTGCCAGGCTGCCTTGTGCAAGCACCACCGCCGCCACCAGGCCAAGCACCATCACGGCCACATAATCGGGTGACTGGAAAAGAAGCGCGAGCTTGGCAACGGGGGGGCCAGCCGCTGCGATCACCAGGGTGGTGACCGTGCCGGCAAAGAGCGAGGCGAGCGCGGCGACCGCAAGCGCAGCGCCCGCACGGCCGTTCCGGGCCATGGCGTGACCATCCAGTGTGGTGACCACCGACGACGATTCGCCAGGGAGATTCACCAGGATCGCAGTCGTTGAGCCGCCGTACTGTGAGCCATAAAACACGCCCGCCAACATGATGAGCGCACCCACCGGCGGCAGGTGAAAGGTGAGCGGCATCAGCATCGCCACCGTGGCCGACGGGCCGATGCCGGGGAGTACCCCGATCAGGGTGCCCAGCAGACAGCCGACCAGACAGAGCGCCAGGTTGAGGGGCGACAGTGCCACCGAGAACCCGAGGCCGATATTGGCAATCAGCCCTGAGAGAATCGCTTCCATCGGTCAGGCGAGGGGCGGCAGAATCCGCAGCGGCAGCCCCAGCCCCCACACGAAAATCGCGATGACGCCAGTGGTGAGTGCCAGAACGAGTGCGGTCAACGAACGCCAGGAGAGCGGCTGGCCGGCGAAGTTGGCCGTGAACGCAGTGGCCGCGATGGCAACCACGACGCCCAGGCTGGAGAGCGTGGCGGCGAACACCAGCACCGCCGCAGAGACGAACGCGATAGGCCGCAGTCGGACGCCCTCGAACCGATCCTGAGGCTTGCCCGGCCCGCGTCGCAGTGCGAGTCCGCTGATCAGGGCGCCGAGCGCGATCATCGCGAGCGCCATCGCGCGAGGCACATAGCCTTCACCCATATCGGCCGCCGTACCCTGCGTGAGATCGGCCCCGAGGAGAAGCGCAGCGACGCCGATGGCCGCCAGGACGATACCGGCCCACAGGTCACGATCGTCCAGGCGGTTCATGACGGCCTGCGCGGCGCGGGGTTACTTCTTCTGCCGTGTTTTGACCAGACCGGCTTCGAGAAACACCGGATACATCGCAGCGTCATCCTCTGCCCAGCGTTTCTTCGCCATGTCATTGCCACCCGGCGTGACCAGGAAACCGACCGCTCGGGCTTTCTCCTGAAACTCCTTGTCGGAGAGCGTTTCGATGAACTTGGTTTCGAGCGTCTTGAGTCGATCAGCGGGAATGCCCTTGGGCGCAGCAATCACGCGCCAGAGTCCCGAGATGACTGGAAAGCCTTGCTCGGCGAAGGTGGGAACATCAGGCGCCTTGAAATGACGAGTGGACGACGCGACACCGAGCACGCGTAGCTTGCCTGCAGCATGTTGTTCGATCACATCCGGCAAGGCGATCGAGGCCATATCGACCTCGCCGGACAAGAGGGCCTGCACGGTGGGCGCAAAGCCCGCGTAGGGAACCTTGGTGAGGCGGATTCCCAGGCCTTTTTCGAAGACCGAGGCCGCGACGTGCGAGGAACCGCCCGGCTGATCGTTACCGTTTTTCAGCTTGCCCGGATTGGCTTTGGCGTGATCCACCAGTTCCTTGAGGTTCTTGAAAGGCAGCTTCGGGTTGATCGTGATCGCGGAAGGATCATCCCCAAAAAACACCACCGGTTCCATGTCGTCGAGAGCGTTGGCGTTGGGATTGTTGTACTGCGCGAACACCGCGCCCGTGGCGATCATGGCGAGGGTGTAGCCGTCGGGCTTGGATGACATGACTTCCTTGATGCCCACCGTGCCGCCCGCCCCCGGCTTGTTCACCACCACAACGGGCACGCCCATTCGCTTGGAGGCCGCCTCGGCAGTCATTCGCATGGCGGTGTCGCTACCGCCACCCGGAGGCCAGGGGACGACCAGCGTGATCGGCTGCGACGGAAACGCCTGAGATTGAGCGAGTGCCGGGGCAAGCGCCACACACAACGCAGCGAGTTTCAGGATCAACGGCTTATTCATGGCGAGCTCCTGCTGGGATGGGTGAAGAGGGTGGGTGAGAGGATGTCAGCTGCCAAGTTCGCGGATGACCGACAGACCATAGCGCTGATCCGACAGGTCACCTGCCAGGAGCAGCACCAGTTCTCTGAGCCCCGCGTCGTGGTAGGCAATCAGCTTGTCGCAGCATTCCTGAATCGTACCGGCCACGGCGAACGCATCAACGGCTTCATCGGAGACCAGACGGGCGGCTGCCGCGTAGTCGCGCCGCCCCATCGCTTCGATGATCCCGGCCTGATCAACCTTGATGCCGGAGTGTGCAATGGCATCATCGATGAAGCGGTTGCGAAGAATGAACGCGAGTTTCATTCGTACCTGTTCGATCGCGCGTCCGCGGTCGGCCGCCGCCACGAAGGAGATGTAGCTTGCCGTGTGAAGCGCCTCATAACTGCGGCCAGCTTCTTCTGCACCGGATCGCGTGATGGCAAGCGACTCCCGCACAAAGCCCGCTGAGATGCCCGCCGAGAGCACTACGCCGTCGGCAATCTTGCCGGCCAGGGCGAGCATCTGTGGCTTCATCGGCGAGAGATAAAGCGGAATCGGCTGTGGTGGCGTGAACATCATTCGTGCGCCGCGCAGCCGAAAGCGCTGGGCCTCCTGGTGCACCGGTTCGCCCGTCCAGAGTGCGCGAAGCGCATTGACGAAATCACGCGTCACCCCGATCGGCTTGTCGATCGACTCGCCCGACTCGCCCAGGAACAGCGGGTTGCCGGTACCAAGCGCGAGCGCGACGCGCCCGGGCGCAGCCTCCGCGAGCGTGGCCATCTGCATGGCGGTTGGCATGGGGTGGCGCAGATAGGGGCTGACCGCGGTGGGAATCACGCGTACGCCTGGGATCGCGCTGGTAAAGCCCAGGCAGGACACGATGGGCTCACGATAGCCGAGATGATCAGCCATCCAGAGGCTGCTCGCGCCCGCAGTCGCGGCTTCGCGGGCGAAAGTGAGCGCCTCGTCGTAGGGGGCAAAGCCATCAAAACTGACACCGATCTGCATGGTGGAAGCCGTTATCAGGAGCGATTGGAAGTTGGACCGCGCACATGCGCGAGGAGTTCGGAACAGCTTATGCCGGCGATGCCCATTGCCCCGGCCGTGCGGCCGCCTTCACGATAGTTGGTGCCGGTGAGTGTGATGCCCAATTGCAGGAGAGAGCCTGCCGTTGGAACAGGGACACCGGCAATGGTTGCCAATTCGATGAAAGGCAGCAGACCGTGACCAAAGTCTTCGAGATAGTAGCGGTGGGAAAGGGAGTCGGGTGCCTTGATTCGTTGATTGGCCTTGCCGCCGCTGATGGCACTCACCAGATCCGTGGTGTCGGTGACAGAGGCCTCGACCGTGCCATAGCGTTGCATCTCGGCGCCGAGCGCGGGCAGTTCATGACCGAAGGCGCACGCCACCGCGAGTCGCTCGGCGTCCAGGGCTTGCATCACACGCACTACACCCGGCGTCATACCCTGTACATAAAACGTGAAATCGCCGCGCGTGGCCTCAATCCAGGCAGCCCCCAGGATGGTGCCGGGCGCGTGCAGCACCATGTTGAGGTTGGCAAGGCTGGAATTGAGGACATCGGGGACCCGCTCGCTCACCGGATAGAGAGTCTGCGCAGCGTTTGCCGCGGCCTCTCCGCCAGGCAGTGCAGCGAGCCGCAAAAACCGGGCTTCCCCTGAAATGGTGACCGACCCGGGTCGATATTTCCGCGCGATGTAGCTGAGCGTATGGAATTCAGCGACCGCAGGCACCGGCCCACCGCTTGCCGCGCGAAACGCGGTGGTGAACTCGAGCGCGCCGCCGGTATGCCCAGGGTTGAGTACCACCGGCACCTGATGCAGTCCGGCCTGCGCAAGGGCCCGTGCCACGGGTGCGTGTGAGATCGTGGGCAGACAGACCAACGCAGCGTCTGCGTCCCGCATTGCTTCAACGAGATCGGGCGTGATCCGTTCGGGACAAACAAAGCCTTCGCCCAGCACACCCTCGTAGTCGATGCCGCCCCGCGCCATGAAAGGCGCAAGCGTATCGGGTGAACGGTTCCACAGCCGGACCTGATGGCCGGCGAGCGTGAGCTCCACCGCGGCTGCTGCGCCGCCTGCTCCCGCACCGATGACGGCGACGCGCATGGCGTCAGCGAACCACGATCAGTTCGTCGTTCGAGCAGTAGTCGGAGAGCATCTCCGAGCCGGTGTCGGTGACCAGCAGCATGTCCTTCAGCTGCATGCCATAGCCATACCCGGTCTGATAGCAGAGCGGCTCAACCCCCAGCACCATGCCCGCCTCAAGCTGCGCATCGCCCTTGCGACCGATCTCGGGTGTCTTGCCCAGATACGGATCTTCATGGAGGAAGAGTCCGATGCCGTGACCGACGAACGAAATGGGTGGAAGCTTGAGTTGATCGAGCTTGCGGATGAAACGCTCGTAAATTTCACGGCAGCTCGCGCCCGGTTTGATCCGCTCGAGCAGTTCGTACTTGCAGTCGACCAGATGCTTCCAGATGCGCTCGGCGTGTGGCGGCGCTTTCTGCACCACCGCGGTCCGGCAGACCCCTGCCTGATAGCCTGAGATCACCGAAAAGATCTCGACCCTGCAGACGTCTCCTGACTCGAGCTTGCGCAGCGACGGCCCTACATTCGGGAGCTGACTGCGCTCGCCGGTGGCCACGATCAGCAGCTTGAACTGCTCGGCGCCCAGCGAATAGACATTGCGCGTGAGATGGCCTGCGAGATCCATTTCGGTATCGCCCGCCTGAACGGCCCGAAGCGCATCGGTGATTGACTGATCGGCGATGCGGGACAGGCGTCGCAGCAACGCAATTTCATCGGCGGTTTTGATCTGGCGAAGCCGCGCGACGATCTGCTGGTTGGCGACGAAGGTGGCGCCGGGGAGCGCTGCCCGGAGCTTTTCGAACTCGCTCGCAGGCAAATAATCAAGTTCGATGCCGATACGGGCGCGGGCCAGTCCCATTTCGGTGAGTAGCTCGGCGCACACCGCCATGGCGTTGTCGCTGAACTCTGCCCAGATCCGGGTTTTCGTGCCGGGCTCTCGGCGCCCGATGGTTGTGGCCTCCATGTCCACACCCAGGATGGCGGTCTGCCCGTCGGCAGTGACGATACCCATGGCGTGACGATGTCGCATGAGGGGCTGCGACGGCACCACAAAGCCTGTGAGGTAAGCAAAGTTTTCAGGAGAGCATGACACCATGGCGTCGAGCCCGTGGGTGTGACAGGCCGCTTTCCAGCGGTTGACGATTTCCTCGCGCATCAGGTCTCCGATTCGGGAACGCGGTAGCGGGCGATCTTGGCTTCATCCACGGCGGTGCCGAGGCCGGGCGTGGTGGGCACTTCAATGAACCCATCAACCAGACGCATGGGTTCAACCAGCAGATCGTCCTTGTAGTAAATGCCGCCGATCTGTCCGGTGTTGGCCTCAGCGGGCGTGGACACCGGAATGACATTTGAGAGCGTGACCACGGGTGCGGCCGCCGCCAGGGTGAGGTTCGCGCGGTTACCCACGCCGGTTTCCACCGAGCCATTGACGTTACAGATGATGCCAGCGGCGCTGCAGACCGCAGCCACTTCCATTGCACGATAAAGACCTCCCGGCTTGGTCGTGTAGATGGAAACGATCTCGGCGGCGCGACGCTCGATGATCTGGATCACGTCATGCGCGTTCCATGCGCTTTCGTCGGCCATTACGGGCGTATCGATGGCGCGCGAGACCTCCGCGATACGCTCGATTCCCATCACCGGCTGCTCGGCATATTTGAGACCGTAGGGCTCCATGGCACGGAGGGTGCGGATCGCCTCGCCCGGTGTGGCGTAGCCTTCGTTGGCATCGACGCACAGATCGACTGCCGGTCCGACTGCTTCGCGAATGGCACGAACGATTTCGATGTCACGCCTGGGGTCCTGTCCGACCTTGATCTTGATGGTGCGGATACCCTCTGCCGCCACGCGTGCGCATTCGGCGACCGCCTCATCGATCGCCAGCAGCCCGATTGAGTGGGTGACCGGTACCCGACTGCGGGCGAGGCCGCCCAGGAGCGTGTAGGCGGGCACACCGAGTGCCTGCGCGGTGAGGTCATAGTAGGCAAAGTCGACTGCCGATTTTGCGTAGGGATAGCCTTTGATGGCAGCGTCCATCCGGCGGTGCAGTCCGGCGAAGTCGCCCAGCGGGTGGCCCTGGATGGCAGGCAAAAGATAGCGCTCAATCACCAGCCGCGCGATGGCAGGTGATTCGCCGAAATATCGGCCAAATTCGCCGCCCCAGTCTTTCAGTGCGGGCGACTCACCCCAGCCAAAGCGGCCTGAGCCGTCGCCAAGCTTCACAAGCACATAGCGGCCAATGGGTTCTGTGAGACCGGTCCATTTGTGCACGCGTCGCGTGGGCAGATGGACGAGAAGCGTTTCCAGGGTGGCAATCGAGGCGAGCATGATGTCAGCCAAGTCTAGGTAGGGGGGTGGGAGGCGTCAAGGAAGGGCAGGTCGAGCATCAGACCGCCGTATACCCGCCGTCCGCCAGCACATCCGATCCGGTGATGAACGATGCGCCGTCGCTTAGAAGAAACAGCGCGGTTTCGGCGATTTCTTCGGGCCGCCCCAGTCGGCCAGCGGGATGAAGCGGCGCAAGTGCCGCATTGACCGCAGCCTCATCGCCATAACGGTCGGTGAGCCGGCTGGTCATGATGGCGCCGGGAGACAGACTCACCGCGCGGATGTTGTCTTGAGCATAGTCGACCGCCAGCGTGCGCGTGAGCGAATGCAACGCTGCCTTGCTTGCGCTGTAGGCGGCGCCCGAGCGCGCCGTGACGTGTCCGAGTTGTGAGGCGATGTTGAGGATCACGCCTCCGCCAGCCGCGATGAGATGAGGGATGGCCCAACGGGACATCAGGAACGACCCGGTGAGATTGACGCTGATTGCACGATCCCAGTCATCGAGCGGGATGTCGGCAACGCGATGACGCGGCGTCGCGACCGCTGCGTTGTTGATGAGCGCGTGCAGTGCTCCAAAATGCGCTACGACCTGTTCGACCGCGGCAAGGCTGGCGTCGCGATTTGAGATATCACAGTCGATCAACAGAACATCGGCATGGTCTGCGTAACGTTTCCTGAGGGCCTTGCCCGCGTGATCGAGCGCGGCCATGCGGGCGCCGGCTGCGCGGCAGCGCATCACAAGTGCATGACCCAGATCACCCGCTGCGCCGGTGACGAGCACAATACGTGCGTCGAGACAATGTGAAGCATTCATCGAAGCATTATAGGAGCGGGTCAGCGCCGCGAAGGGGAGTCATGAAACAGCTTGCCGCCGAACAGGTCCGTTTTTACCAGGACCAGGGCTATCTGAGTCCGGTTCGCGCTTTCGGTGCAGAGGAAGCCGCCCGTTATCGCGCACTGCTCGAAGCAGGCGAGCGCGAGCGCGGGCTCGCTCCGGATCAGCGGCGGAAAATGTATCTGTATCTCAAGTGGATGGACGATATTGTGCGCAACGCCTGCGTGCTCGACGCAGTGGAAGATCTGATCGGCCCCGACATCCTCGTCCACCACATGACGCTCTGGATCAAGGAGCCACACACCGATGCTTTCGTGAGCTGGCACCAGGACTCCACCTACTTCGGTCTGAGCCCGGCTGAGCATGTCACAGCGTGGGTGGCGCTCTCGCCGTCCAGTGAGGAGAGCGGCTGTGTGCAGGTGGTGCCGGGCAGCCATCGGCGTGGTCAGGTGCCGCATGATCAGCTCACACGCTCGGCCAATCTTTTTGTCACCGGGCAAACCGTTACCGTGGCGGAGCAGGAAACCCTCGACACAATGGTGCTTGAGCCTGGTGAGTTTTCGCTCCATCACACCTACACTTTCCACAACTCGATGCCCAACGGTTCGAACGACCGGCGGATTGGTCTGGGGATCAGCTATATCCCCACGCGCTGCCAATGTTCGGCAAGCGTAAGACTATCGGCGACGCTTGTTCGAGGGGAAGATCGCTTTGGTCATTTCGATCTTGATCCTCCGCCGCAGGCCGACTTCGATTCGGCTGCTCTCGGTGTGCACAGGCGGGCCATGGAGCGTTGGCATGCGGCGCGTGCCGAGCTGATCCCGGCCGCTCACTCAGGCAGGGCCTGAGCTTCACCCCGTTCGCCGCGGTGACGAAGCCGTTCAGTCGCGGCCTGATCGGGCGCCTTCGAGCGCGCCCGCGGTCAGTCCGCGCTCAGATTACGATCCTTGATGATCTTGTCCCACTTGGTGAATTCGCTGCGCAGAAAGGCGCTCGTGCTTGCACGGGGGTTGGCGACCGCTTCGAGCCCGTCGCGCTCCAGCACCTGTCGCATGGCATCTGTCTTCATGGCCTGCGCGGTGCCGTTGTTTAGCCGATCAAGCACTGCAGCTGGGGTTCCTGCGGGGGCGGTGAGGATGAACCAGTTGAGTGCTTCAAAGCCTGGCAGGTTTTCGGCTATCGCGGGGACATCGGGCAGCGTAGACAGGCGCTTCAAACCCGTGGTGGCAAGCACCTTGAGCCGGCCACTTCGCACATGCACCATCGACGACCCCGGATTGTCGAACATCAGACAACCCGACCTGCGATCAGATCGGTGAACGCCACGCCCGCGCCATTGTAGGGAACCTTGCTCACGTTGATCTGTGCATTGGTAGTCAGCAGTTCGGTGGCCAGGCGCTGAATGCCACTGCTGCCAGGCAATACGAAATTGATCGACGTGCCCGAGCGCGCCATCTGGAGCGCCTCGGCAAACGTGTTTGCTTTGAAGCTCACCGGTGCCACCAGCACCTGCGGGGTTTAGGCCACGATGGTGATCGGCTCGAAATCCTTGAAAATATCGTAAGGCAGTTTGGCAATGAACGAGGGCGTGATGCCGAAGGCTGCCGAGCTGATCAGGAGCGTGGTGCCGTCAGGGGTTGATTTGGCCACCTCGGCGGCGCCGATCTGGCCGGTGGCGCTGGGACGGTTTTCCACTGCGACCGATCGATTGACCGCCTTGCCGAGTTCAACAGCGAGCGCGCGCGCGAGCACGTCCACACCGCCGCCGGCGGCAAAAGGCACCACCAGCCGGATCGGCCGATCGGGCAGGTCCTGCGCGTAGGCGCTGGCGACAAGCAGGCTGGCGAGGCCGGCCGCTGCGGCGATAACAAGTCGGCTAGCGGCAGCCGTGTCGCAGGTCATGGACAGCCCGGAGTACATCGAGCGGGTGGAAAAGCAATTCGCCTCAGAGATCCCTTCGGCGGCTGATCGCGGTCCGGATGGGTTCCGGCGCCTGATGGAGCGCGATGCCACTCGCGTGGCCGATCTGGTCAAGTCGTTTGGTATCCAGGGCAAGTGAAGTGGGCTGGCCGAGCGCTTCCCGCGCGCTTGAACTTCGCTGGTCGTGAGGCACCTGTGACAGCTCCAGCGGCGGGGGCGCCTCAGCCCGCAACCGGCGGCGCAGCCCCCTCGATTTGTACCCGAAAGCCTGAGCGCACATTGGGCCAGTAGTCCCACAGCGCCTTGTGTTGCGCGCATCGGTTGTCCCAAAAGGCGATGGAGTGCGGCCGCCAGCGAAACCTGCAGGCCCACTCGTCGCGGCCGATATGCCGGTACAGAAACTTCAGCACCGCATCGCTTTCGTTGCGTGGCAGCTCGTTGATATGGCTGGTGAAGTCCCAATTCACAAAAATGCCCCGGCGCCCGCTCTCCGGGTGCCGGATGATGACCGGATGAGATGACTTGGGCGTACCAGGCCCGAACACGCGTGAGCCGTCGTGGGTGGCGGTGAGCCCGGACAGATAGGCCATCATCCGGTCCGAGAGCGCGTCAAAGGCGGCATAGGTGCTTGCGAACATGGTGTCACCGCCGCCATCGGGCGGCACCGTATGGTTGTAAAGCATGCTGCCAAGCGGCGGAAAGGGGGCGCACGACTGATCGCTGTGCCAGCTCTCGCCCGAGATGCGCTGTGAGGTCTCGTCATAATGAAATTTGCGAACCAGCGGATGGTCGGTGGGCTTGCTGATGGTCTGCGCGCCCGCGTGCCGACCGAGTGTTCCGAACAGACTCGCGAACCGGATGTGATCGTCAAAACTGATTTTCTGGTCGCGAAAGAACAGTACCTGATAGCGCACGAACGCGTCTTTCACCTCGGTGATCTGCTCGGCAGTGAGTTCGCGCGTGAGATCGATATCAGTGATTTCGGCGCCGATGTGGGGCGATGCAGGCGTGACCGTAATGTGGGTGTAGCACGCGGCCAGCTGGTCAGGGGTGCGGGCCGAGATTGGCGCGCCGACGGTACTGGTAAACATGGCGATCGTCTCCAAAAGGTACTTAGGATCCTATGTTTTTGGAACAGGGTATGCAAATATCATTGTGGGTGATTTTCGTATAACAAGATTCAGGTGAGCTTTGGTTCCTAAGCATTCCACTCCCGCTGCTCAACTCCGGCGCCGCGTCCGCTCTGCCGCCCGGCTCGAACAAAGCCTGGGGTTCCTGATCGCCGAGGCGGAGCGCGCGTCCAAGCGCGTGCTGTTCGCTCGGATCGCGGAGTATGGCGTGCGTCGCGGTGGCTGGTACGTGCTGCGCGCGCTCTGGGAGGATGAGGGCATCACCCACCGCGAACTCGCCCAGCGGTTGGGTCTGATGGAGGCCTCGGTGCTTGAAATGGTGCGGGCACTCGAAAAAGATGGGCTTGTCACCCGCGTCCGCGATGCGCAAGACCGACGCAAGGTGCGGATTCATCTCACCCGACAGGGATGTGCGATCGAGCCCACCCTGATGCAGGTCGCCCAGACAGTCAATGAGCGGATGGTCCGGGATCTGTCGCAGGCCGAAGCGGTGCTGCTGAAGCTTTTGCTCAAAAAAGTTCGCGATTCACTCGCCGACGTATGAATAACAGACAATCGATCCGAGGCGGTCAATGAAACCCCGTGTCCTGATCGTGGGCGCCGGCATCGCCGGCTGTTGCGCAGCCATCGCATTGGCGCGGATCGGCTGGGCTGTCACGCTCATTGAAAAGCAGTCGGCCTGGCAGTTTCAGAGCTCGGGGATTTTTGTCTACAGCAATGGCCTCGCGCAGTTCCGCACGCTCGGTGTCATGGATGAGATGGTAGCGGCGGGCTTTCAAATCGCCGATGGACGTAACGTCTACCTCAATGCCGACGGCTCATCGTTTCTGGAAACGTTTTATCCGGCGCGATTCGAAGGCGACGACCAGATCCCCATTCTTGGCATTCGTCGGGCCGACATGTACCGCGTGTTGTCGCGGCATCTGAGCGAACTCGGCGTGGAAGTGAGGCTGGGGCGCACGGTCGACGAGCTTCACGCCCAGCCCGCGAGGGTCGATGCACAACTCTCTGATGGCAGTCGCCTGGTCTGCGATCTGCTCCTTGGCGCAGACGGCATCCGGTCGCGGGTGCGGCAACTGCTTTGGCCCGATATTGAACCGCGCTACAGCGGTTTTGGTGTCTGGCGAAGCGTACATCGGCGCCCGGCTGATCTGACCGACAAAATCATGATGATGGCGCCGGGCCTGCGGCTTGGCATCATGCCCATCTCGCAGCGTCAGCTGTATCTGTTCGGAACGGTACCCGAACCCGCAGGGGCGTGGTTTGCCCGCGAAGACTGGGCAGCCCTGATGCGCTCGCGGTTTGCTGTCTTTCACGGTCCCGCTGCGCAGTTTCTCGATGAGCTCACCGTCCAGTCCGAGGTGCTTTATACGGCGGTTGAAGAGGTGGTGATGGCGGGCCCCTGGCACCATCACCGGGTGCTGCTCATTGGCGATGCAGCGCATGCCAGCACGCCATTCATGGGGCAGGGTGGTGCCATGGCTGTCCAGGATGCAGTGGTGCTGGGTTGCCTCCTTGCCTCGGGGCTGCCGGTGGACAGTGCGCTCGACCGGTTCAGTGAACTGAGGCCGCCCGTCTGCCGCTTCGTTCAGGATGTGTCCAGGCAGGTGGGCGTGAGCGGTGCTCAAGCCGACGCGCTGGAACATGCGAAGATTCTTCACGCCATGGGATCCACTGCTCAGCAGCGGGTGGACGACTTTTATGCGCAGCTCGAGCGTCTCGGCTCGCACATCAGCACAGGGAATACGCCATGACACGCAGACACTGGATCAGCACAATCGCCGCAGGAGGTATCTTGGCCGCGCTGCCGGTTTACGCTCCGGCGCAGACCTACCCCAGCAAACCCGTCCGTATCATCGTGCCGTTTGCGGTCGGAGGCTCATCCGACATCATGGCGCGTGGCCTCGGCAAGCAACTCGCCGAGCAGATGGGCGCGCAGGTGGTGGTGGAGAACCGGCCCGGGGGCGGAGGCGGGCCGGCGATGCAGGCTGTGGTGTCGTCGCCCGCCGACGGTCACACGCTGCTCTACGGCACCATTGGTACCAATAGCGTTGCGCCGCTGCTCTTCAGGAATATGCCGGTGGATCCCGTCCGCGATCTTCAGCCGGTCTCCATCCTCGCACTCAATCCAAGCGTGCTGATCGTAAACTCGGCGCTACCGATTCAGTCGCTCGATGATCTCATCCGTTATGCGAAGGCGAACCCGGGCAAGCTCAGCTATGCCTCGGCGGGCAACGGGTCGATTTCACATCTGGCCACCGAACTCCTGAAGACCAGCGCTCAGATCGATATGCTGCACGTCCCCTACAAGGGCGGTGGCGCAGCCTCCACCGACCTGCTGGCGGGCAATATTTCCCTCATGATTGAAACCATCACCAACGCCATGACGCTGGTGAAGACGGGCAAAGTGCGAGCCATTGCAAACTCGGGCAGCCGCCGCTGGGCCACGGCGCCTGATCTGCCCACGTTTTCGGAAGCCGGCGTACCCGGTTATCAGGTCGACAGCTGGACCGGCTTATTTGTCGCGGCGGGCACTCCCACCACAATCGTCGATCGCATCAACGCCGAGCTTGTCAAAGCCGCACGTGATCCTGGTTATCGGGCCGCGATGAGTAGTATCGGGGTGGAAGCCGTCAGTTCATCGCCCCAGGAATTCGCGAGTTTTGTCAAAGCCGAGATGGAGAAATGGGGGCGGGTGATTCAACTCACCGGCGCCCGGGTCGACTGACGACCGCGCGGCGTCTCGGGCATTGCGGATCAGTGCGTGCCGCGGCGCTCAGGCCACCGCCGCATACCTTGGAGCTCAAGCGGCCCCTCGCCTATCGCAATCAGGCCGCCGCCGCGTGGCTGGCCTCGATCTTTCGCCTGATGTGCTCGCCTGCGGTAATCGCCGGAAAGCGCGCCTGCTCGCCTGGGGAAACGCAGCTGGGTACACAGGCGATGCTCTGGTCATAGTTCGGATGCACGAACATGCCGATCGAGAGCCGGCGACTGCGTGCCACGCCCAGGGGCGGGTTGGCCACGCGATGCAGCGTGGACGCCCATCGACCGTTGGTCCAGTGCGCCATCATGTCGCCCAGGTTCACCACGAACTCGCCCGCGCGTGGCTGCACCCCGGCCCAGCGCCCATCGGGCATCTGCACCTCCAGCCCGCCCGGCGCGTCGGAGGCGGCGAGCAGTGTCATGGCACCGTAGTCGGTGTGCGCGCCGGTACGCAGTTGGCCCGGGATCGGCTCGGACTCGAGCATCGGATAGTGATGGCACGAAAGAATACTGAAGTGCCGATCCAGCACGCCGTTGAACGCGTTGGGCGGTAACTGGAGCGCCGCACCAAACAGTCGCATCATGTTCGCAGCCAGCGCCTCATAGGCCCGATACACCTCTGCCAGCGTGCGATCGATTCCGGCAGGTTGATCGGGTAACAGGTTGGGCGCATAGCTGGTGGCCGCTTCGCGCAGGCTGGCATAGTAGGCGCGATGATCGTCAACCGGGCCGAGGAAGAGCGACTCGCGCAGATCGGGCGGCGCCTTGTGCCCCAGCGTGTTGGCGAGCCCGCGCGTGGCCATTCCGTGATAGCCGCGCTGCTTGGCGGGGCCGGTCGGATGCCAGCGGTTTTTGGTCTCGGTGGACAGATCGAAGAACGCATAGAGTTCACGCATGGCCCGATCCATGAGCCCTTGCGGGAAGCCGTGACCGGAGATGATCAGGAAGCCAGTCTGCTCGCATGTGCGCGCTACCGCACGGGCGATCCGATCGGCTTCATCGTGCATGCCGGCAAGAAACGGTGCAATGTCGATGGTCGGGACGTCGATTCGTTCGGTCATGTTGAAAGCTCCCTGTCCACCAGCGTCTCATACGACGGATCGCGGCTGATCAGCCCTCCCGAAATCAGCGCAGCCTTCAGCCGCAGCAGCGCGGCGGGTGGCAGATCGGGCGTCGTGGCCCACAACCCGGCTGACCGATAGTCCGTAATGATTGATGCCAGCGCCTCCTGATTGAGGTCGGGCAGAAACGGCTGAACCGCCCGGGCGATATCGCTCGCCGCCGAGCGCTGCAAAGCCTTCAATGCGCGCGCGATGCCAGCGACCAGGCGATGACACTCATCGCGCCGCCGGTTCATGGTCTGTCGGGTGGCGTAAAACGTGGTGTAGGCGATGTCGCCGCGCTCGGAAAACCGATGCCAGATCTCGCCCTGACCCGCAGCCACCAGTTGGTTCGCATACGGCTCGAACACCTGGATGACATCGACCTGCTCGCGAACATAAGCGCGCAGATTCGTGGCCATGGGCCGAACGCGTCGCCCGGCGATTTTTGCAGGCGCGAGTCCGGCCCGCTGCAGATCATCCTGAAAGGTCATCCAGGGGGTGGGGACGTCGCCTGCCGGGGCTACCTTGAGGCCCGCGAGGTCTGCGAATCGGAACAGCGGCTGCGGGCCTCGGCCAACCAGCACAAAGGGGTCGCGCGCCACCACCTGACCGAAGCAGGCGAGCGGACAGCGCGGATCAGCGTCGTGATGCATCATCACCCGCATCGGGCCGCCCCACGACACATCGGCGCTGCCTTCGAGCAGCTTTACTGGCGTGTTCGTGGTGGCGGGTGACACCACATGCTGGATCGCAAGCCCTTCGCTTTCCCAGAAGCCGCCGGCGAGGGCGAGATAAAACGGCACATAGGGTACCGCGCGCATGTTTTCGCACAGCACCAGGGGGCGCCGCGACAGCGCCCGCCGCGTGGGTATGCCGGGTACCTCGGGTGTCATGGGCGCCGCTCGGGCGGGCCTAGCCGCGGCCGAGCACAAGGCGAGCCGCCGCCTCGCCCGCTAACCTGCCGGTGCTGGTAGCCATCAGTAGGCCAGAGCCCGACATATAGCCCCAGTCAGCGGGCCCTGACAGGCCGCGCGCCGCGCCACCGCCCGCAAATAGGTTGGGAAAAGGCGTACCGTCAGTTCGCAGTACCCGCATGCCGGTATCGATTTCGAGGCCGCCCTGCGTATGGGTAAGCGCACCCACGATCCGGCACACGAAATAGGGCGCGCTCAACATGGACTTTTTGGTGAAATCGCGCCCTAACTCATCAGTCTTAGAGCCGGCGGCGCAGGCTGCCACTTTGGCGAATGTCGCCTCGAGCGCAGCTAGGTCGCAGCTGGTCACGCGGGCGATATCCGCGATGCTGTCACAGCGTTTCACGCAGCCCGATTCCACCGCCTTGACATGGCTTTCCTGCCGATACGCGATGATTTCACCACGCTGATCCCAGATCGCCCAGGCGAATTTCTCCGGCTGCCGATGCACATGAAGCGCCTGCTCCGAGTACCCAGAATTTTCATTCGAGAAACGCTTTCCGCTCCGGTTCACGTGGAAACCGCCCTCGGTGACGGTAGGCCAGCTAAGGTGGGTGGCCGCAGGCCATGCGACTGCACCGTGCCCCTGAAACGAACCCATATCGCGTACCGATGCCCCCATCGCCTCGCCCCAGTGGACCGCATCACCCTGATTGCCGACATGGCCTTCGTAAAAAAGATCGGCGCCCTCGGGGATATAGCGCGAAAGCATCTCGTGGTTACCGCCATAGCCGTTGCAGGCAAGGATCAGAGCGTCGCAGCCGATTTCCTCAATCGAGCCATCGGGCCGTTGCACCCGTATGCCGTGAACCGCACCCTGGTCATCAGCAAACAGGTCGGTGACCTGCGCCGACGTGGCGATCGGTACGCCCTCGCGATCGATCGCCGCGAGCAGTGCGGTATGCAACTCGTCGCCAAGTCGCCGCGGCGTGGCGTGCATATGCGGCCGGCTGTGACCGGGGTATTGAAAGTCGAGCACCGGCGCAAGCGGGATACGGTGCCGGTCGATCAGCCACGTCACCGTGTTGGCTGATTCCTCCGCCATGAGCCGTGCGATGGCATGGTCACACTCGCCGTGCGCCTTGTTGACGATATCCTGAAACAGCAGGTCTGGCGTGTCATCCATCAGCCCCGCTTCACGCTGAAAACGCGTGCCTGCAGCCGGGATCTGGCCACCCGACAGCGCAGTGCTTCCAGAGGGCTTGGCATCGCGCTCGAGAATCAACACCTCAGCACCGCGCTCGGTGGCCGCCAGGCCGGCGATGGTGCCACAGGCACCCGCCCCAATGATCAGCACCTGGACGCGCGAGGCAAATGTCTGTCCGCGAAAGGCTTCAATCGGCATGGGAAATCCTGTATCAAATTCCGGATAACGAAATCGCACATTCGCTCTGGGGCGTCTGCCCTTAGTGAGGCGACATCAGATTAGGCAGCCAGGTGATCATCTCGGGAAAAATGACATAGAGCCCCAGCGACAGAAAATCGAGCACGATGAAGGGCGTGACGCCCGCGAAAACCTGACCCAAGGTGACCGGGATGGGCGAGGAACTTCGAACTACGAATACATTGAGTCCGACCGGTGGCGTGAGCACCCCAATCTCGGCAAGCTTCACCGAAACGACACCTAGCCAGATCGGATCAAACCCGGCTTCCTTCATCACGGGGAACATGATGGGGAGCGTCATCACCATGATCGCAATCGGTTCGATGAAGCAGCCCAGGATAAGGAATAGCACGATGAAGCCAAGCAGGTACATGTATTTGGTGCCGCCCAGCGAGAGAATGGACGTGGAGATGGTGGTGACCAACCCTGAATAGGTGAGGAAGCGCGCGAAGAGAATGCCGCCGATCACAATGATGAAAATGACGGACGTGGTCACCGCGGCTTCTTTCAGGACCTCGGACATGGCCTTGCCGGTAATGCGACGCTTCAGTAGAGCGATTACGAACGCGCCGAACGCGCCGACCGCCCCAGCGTAGGTGGCGGGGAAGTAGCCGCCATAAATGCCACCTACAATCAGAATGAACAGAATCAGGATGCCCCATACACCCTTGAGCGACTCGAAACGCTGCGTCCAGGTGAACTGCAGGTTCGCGAGTGGGGCCAGGTCCGGACGCACGCGCGCGAGGATGTAGATGCCGGCGCAATAAATGATCGCGGTCAGGATGCCAGGCACGATGCCTGCGATCAGGAGCTTGCCGATGGATTGTTCGGTGATGACCGCATAGACCACCATCAGGATGCTGGGCGGAATGAGTGCGGCCAGCGTGCCAGCTGCCGCAATACAGCCTGCATTCAATCGCACGTCGTAGCCGAAGCGAGCCATCTCGGGCATCGCCATGCGCGTGAATACCGCAGCATTCACGATCGTGGAGCCAGACGCTGCACCAAAGGCGGCCGACGACATGACAGTAGCCATTGCAAGCCCGCCGCGAAGCGAGCCCAGCCACACATAGGCCATCCGGAACAGTTCTGTGGTGATCCCCGAGACGGTTGCGAAGGACCCCATCAAAATAAAAAGCGGGATCACCGCCAAGGTAAATGAGTTGGTAGTCCCGAATGGAATCGCGGTAAGTTGGGCGAAGGCAGCATCGGGACTCACCGAAAGATAGATGCCTGCAAATCCTGCAAGCCCCAGCGCCACGCCAATGTGGGCACCCATCATGAGCGCGAGCAGCAGACCGCTCACCACGATGTAGCCGGTGATTTCGGGGGAAAATGTGGCCATGAACAGTCCCGAGGAAAATTGGACGGCGGATCAAACCGCCTGTGGCAGATTTACTGGAACGCTTGCGAGTCGGGAGAGGGCGCGCTCAATCCCTCGCCACCCCGAAGGGCACGTACCAGGTCATTCGCAATATCGAGGGCCAGCTGGAGTAGAAGCAGTGCCGTGCCAACCGCAAGCAGGACACGCGCAGGCAATAGCGGGAACCGGATGGAACCCATCGTAGCCTCTGAGATCTCCCAACTGTAAATCGCTTCCTGAATGCCCAGCCAGCAGAGTAGTCCGAAATAGATGAAAGCCAACAGGTGCGTGAAAGCGTCGAGTAGGGCACGGGTTCGCGGACCGCCAAAGTTGTAGAGAATTTCCACCCGGATATGGCCTCGCTTCGATTGCGTGAAAGCGAGCGCGCCGAACACCACCAGGACCATGGTGCTTTCGGTGAATTCAAGGGTACCCGGCACCGGGTAGTCTAGGAATTTGGTACCGACCACATCGGCAAAGCCCAGACACATCGACAGGATCAGTCCAACGGCACCGAGCAGTAGCAGCACCAGGGCTGAGGTCTGCACCAGTTGGTTGAAAGATTTCATCAGTGACTGCCAAGAAAGATGACCACTGCCGGGTTGGGCAGTGGTCAAGGGCTAGCGAAGGATCATTTGCCGATCAGTTCGCGCCAGCGCGCTGCGACTTTTCGGGGCGTCTCCGCATCGCCCGTGGCCGCAGCGGTGGCCTTCTCCCAGTCAGCGAGGAAGTCGGGTGCAACTGCGCGCCACTTGGCGAGTTCGGGTGCGGAGATGGGCACCACGTTACCGCCTTGTGAACGGATATTGGCAACCGCCTTGGTTTCAAAATCGGTCACCCAGTTCATGTAGGCCTGTTGAGTGGCCTTACCTTCTTCGAGGAAGATTTTCTGGATGTCGGCCGGGAGCCTCGCCCAGGTGCGCTTGCTGATCGTGATGTTGTGGCCCGAAATCGCCATGACCGGACCACAGTGGTTTTTCGCCACTTCGTTCAACTTGAGCGACTGAATGTTGCCTGGGTTGATAAACGAGTAATCGAGGTTGCTGGTTTTCAACGCTTCATACACGCCCACGGGCGGAACCGTGACGGGTACCGCGCCGATGGCGGTGAAGGCCTTGGGGATATCGGCCCCGAAGCTGCGCGCCTTCTTGCCCTTGAGATCAGCAATCGTCGTGCACGCAGGCGATGCTCCGCTCAGGAAGTACTCGCCGAGCGGCTGCTGAAACAGCCAGACGACGCCGATCTTGTCCATTTCCGCGCGATAGACCGGAAACTCCTCGACCACCTTCTCCAGCACCTCGATCACCTGCTTGGTGTTGTTAAACACCAGGGGAGTCTGGAAGGCGCGCCAGTAGCGAAGCTGGTCCGGGTTATAGCCCGGCGCGGTGGCGGTCATGTCGATGCCGCCACGCGCGGTGAGCATCAGAAGTTCGGTGCCCTTGCCCAGACCTTCCGCAAAGGTGATGTCGATCTTCACCTGGCCGTTGGTGCGCTTTTCGATATTGGCCGCAAATTCTTTTTCAAGCTGCAGGAATGGGCCGTCGGGCAGGTAGTGACCCCAGCGAAGCTGGAACTTCGCTTGGGCAACTGCGGCGCCCGCGATCGACAGGCCGATTACGCCGGCAGCAACAGACTTCAGCATCACGCGGAGGCTGCGTTTCATATACGACTCCTATGGGTGGCTAGCAAGACTGCCGGCAATCTCACCGCGCTACGTCAAAATGTCAAGGACGCGTTCGCCTCCCAGGGTTTCTCGCCCGGATTTGTGCGCTGCGCACTTGCACGTATTCTCGCGGGTTATTGAACGCCGCACCACAGGCTGGCGTACGAACGATTACCGACAGGAGGCGCATGAAAGTCAGCTGGTTTCACGAGCACGGTAGCCCCGACGTGCTGATCTGCGAAGAAACGCAGACCCCCGCCCCCGGCCCTGGCGAAGCGCTTGTGCGCGTACGTGCCACCGGGGTGAACCACGTCGATATCGATGTTCGGGCGGGCACCTCGCGGGTCCCGATCCGCTTTCCGCACATCCTGGGTCGCGAGTTTGCGGGCGAGATTGCGGCCATGGGGCAGCCGCTTGAGGGAAGTGGGTGCGGCAGGCCGTCGCGCCAGCCAGTCACCCTACGCGAGGGCGATCGCGTGTGGGTGTCATGTCGCCTTCCCTGCGGCCACTGTGAGTTCTGCATCAGTGGTCGAGACAATCTGTGCGAGAAGGGAGGCTACTTTGGCATGGACCTGCCAGGTGGTTACGCGCAGTACGTGACCGTGCCGGTCAGCACGCTCAATCCGCTTGCGGCCGCAGTAGGATTTGAGCAGGCTGCCGCCAGCCAGATTGCGTTTGGCACCGCCTGGCATGTGTTGATCACACGGGGGGCGCTGCGCGCGGGGCAGACCGTACTGATTCAGGCCGCCGGGTCGGGCATCGGTAGCGCGGCGGTGCAGTTGGCACGGCTCGCAGGCGCTACGGTGATTGCCACGGCGGGCAGTGCCGACAAGCTTGAGCGGGCCCGTCAACTCGGCGCCCACCACCTGATCAACTACCGAACCGAGCCGAAATTTTCCGAGCAGGTGATGGCGATCACGGCAGGTCGCGGTGTCGATCTGGTGATGGAACATGTAGGAGGGAGTCTCTTCACCGAAAGCCTCGCATGTCTGTGCATCGATGGCACGATGGTCACGGTGGGCGGACACGGCGGCGAGGTGGTGCCCTTTGACATCATCCCGTTCTTTCGCCGTCAGCTGAAGCTGGTGGGGTCAAAAAATGCCTCGATCGCCGAGCTTCGGGAAGTCATGGTGCTGATTGCACAGGGCCGGCTTGTACCGGTGATCGACACGGTGTTTCCGCTCGAGGCAGCCGCGCGCGCGCACGCGCTGGTGGAATCGCGTGCCTTTTTTGGTAAGGTTGTGCTCAGCTGCTGAAGGCGCCGGACGCAGGGCGGACCTCGCAGTGCGCGCTCAGAGGTCGCCTGAAAAATCGTGTCCCAGCGCTCGCAGACCGGCCGCGCCTCGAACGTGCGCGATCATGTCGGCCGGCGGTCTGGTGTACATCTGCAGGCGGCTTGCGCCCGCGCCGGTCGAGCGAGCGATCCGGACCATGAACGCAGCATGCTGAAACAGTACGCCCAGGCTGTCCATCACCGGCACGTTGCCGTGGGCCTTGAGCCGCCCGCGCCGCACCAGGAATTCGTTGAGTACTCCGTCCGCGGGAATGATAATGTCCGCCCCCTGGGCGACCATCCGCGCGCAGGCTTCGTCAAAACGGGTTTCGATCGCGTGCGCGGTGTCCTCACCGGCTTCCAGCGCGAATTCGTCGATGGCGGGGTCAAGTGCCAGCGCGCCCGCGAAGCGGCGCTCCAGTCCGTAAGTATGGATCATGTCGGAATAATCGGCTGATTGATCTGCGCAGAGCGTGATCATGCCGAAACGACGACCGAGTGAGCACGCAGCGAGCGCGCAGCTCTCGCCTAGCGACACCACCGGAATCTCAACCAGCGAGCGTGCCTCGCGCAAGCCCGGGTCGAAGAAGCAGCCGATCGCCATGGCATGGAATCCCTCGCGCTCGGCCACCAGCGCGGCGTCAGCCACCTGTAGCTCCTGCACGGCGGCCACCCAGCGATGCCGGATTGCAGCGATCGGCGCGCAGGCCTCGGCATAGGTGCCAGGCCGAAGGCCATGAACCCGAACTTCAGCCTCGGACCCCATCACGGTTTGCGCATGCTCGCTGAGGGTCTTTTGGTAGATGGGCATGACGGTGAGGTCGGTGAAACTTTGATGCCAGATCCGGATGGGGGCCATGTGAATGTCCTTTGGGGCGAGGAAGGCTTGAAGCTGGTGCCGGTGTCGCTTCAGAGCAGGGCAGCCGCAGGTCGGAGCGGTGTCGCCTCAGGCGAGGGCTAGTGTGTCGAGCCGCAAGCCGTCGCGCGCAGGTCTCAGTGGCTGAAGAAGCGCCGGCACGCGCGCGCGATCGTCGCCGCGTGCACCTCGGTGGCATCGAACCCCGCGTGATCAAGGCTGAGCAGTTCAGCCGAGCGCATGAGGGCCACCATTTTCTCGCCCTGGCGGCCCAGGTGCAATTCTTCAGGCACGCAGCATTCGATCACGAGCGTGGGAGCACGAACGCGACGAAGCGTGGCAGCGAGATCGAAATCAAAGTTCATCGCGTAGATTTTTCGGATGGCCCGGCGGCATTGAATCGATTCGATCGCGCGCTGCTCCTGACCGCCAAGCGCCCGATCATCGATCTGAGAAGCGCCCAGCATTGCGGGCTTCCACCAGAGCGCGGCAAGCGCGCCAAAATCCGAGCCCCAGGTCCGAAGCAGATGACTACCGTCGGGGGTGGGCTCGAAGCCGCCAAAATGTCTGCGGACAATTTCCATGATGGCGACATTGCGCGCGCGTCTGGAGACCACCAGGCTGTGGGTCATCCCGATGAGCACAGTCTTTGCAACGCGATCGGGGTGGTGCGCAGCCATGGTTGCGGCAATCTTGTTGCCGGTATGAAAGCCGATCAGATGTGCGCGCTCGATCTGCAGGCCATCCAGGACTTCCACCATGACGCGCGCCAGACTCTCCATAGTGGCGTCCTCGGGCAGCGGATCCGACATGCCGAACCCCGGATTATCGGGCGCGACGCAACGGTATCGTGAACCGAGTGCCTGCATGAGCGCGGCGAAGCTGCGGGCCGAGCGCGGTGTTTCATGTAGCATAAGAACCGCTTCGCCCTGGCCATGTTCGTAGAGATGAACCTGACCGATGCCGGTGCTGAGATAGGCGCGCTTCATCGTGGCGGGGAGTCCTTGAGGCTGGATCGGGGCGACTGTACCATGGGGCCGTTTTCACAGACCCTGGTGATCTTGATGAATGCCGACCCGAAGGAAAGCCGTGAGCTAGCGGGGCGCGAGCTCGCGGCACTGTTCGACTGGACCGCGGAGGCGGCTGGTGGTCCCTTGCCGCCGGCTGCGCAGCACCGTGCCGCCACCATCCTTGCAGACGATATTGGCGCGATCATCGCCGGATCGCGTGAGCCGCAGGTTGTCAAGGCGCGCGCGGGGTTTCTTGCCACCGCAAGCGGGGCACGCGAGGCGACCGTATTCGCCCGCACGGGCGCCGTCACCGACCGCGCCGCCGCGGCCTGCGCGAATGGCATGGCAATCACCTGGTGTGAACTCGACGAGGGCTTTCGTCTCGCCTCCTGCCATGGCGGCGCCTACGCGATTCCGGCGTTGCTCGCCGAGGCCGAGGCGCGTGATCTCACCACGGAAGAGGTGGTCCGTGCGGTAGCGCTCGCTTACGAACTGACGACCCGGATCGCACTCGCCTATCCGTTTCCGGGCTTCTACGTGCATCCCCACGCGGCATTTGCCACGATCGGCGCCGCCGCCGCAGTGTCGCTGGTTCGCAGGCATTCCGCAGCCACCATGCAGGCGGCTGTCACGGGGGCAGCGTCCATGACCTTCGCTGGTCCGTTTGATACAGCGGTAGAGGGGTCGCTGGTTCGTAATGGCTGGACCGCGGCGGGCGCCTGGATCGGCATGCAGGCGTGCAACTGGGCCGAGGTGGGTATCGGCGGGGGGCTGCACACCATTCATGATGTCTTTGCCACCAGCTTTCGCACGCGGGTGCGCCTCGAGGCGCTCACTGTGGGACTGGGGGATGTATGGTCGGTCGCAAGCGGCTATCACAAGATGTTTGCGTGCTGTAACTACGCGCATGCGGCGGTCGAAGCCTGCCTGCAGTTGCGCCAACGACTTGACGGCCGAAGCGTGGACGACATTCGCGAGATTGTGGTCGAGGCCGGACCGTCCGGGCTGGCACTGAGCGCGGTCGAACCCGAGACGGTGCTGTCGGCGAAGTTCTCGATGCCGCATGCCGTGGCAGCCACCACCCGGCTCGGAACCGGCGGGGCATCGGCCTTCACGTTTGACACCCTGACGGATCCCGGCATCTCGCGCCTGCGCGAGCGGGTGCGGCTCGTGCCTTGCGCTGAGGCTGGGCCCCCGCCGCGTGACCGGCCCGGCCGGGTCACCTGGACGTTCAGCGACGGCGCGTCGCTCACCGAGTTTGTTCTCAACCCGCGGGGCGGTGCCGATCAGCCGTTTGATGAACCCAGTCTGATCGCGAAGCTCGCCGACAACGCAGGCGCTGACTGTCCTCGCGCAGCCGACGAACTCGCCGCCCTCATGACAGGGGATGCGCTCGCGCTCGCCCGCACCTGGCGCGAAACCGCTGCCCGCATCGTCGCGCAGTCCTGACACTCGCGCGCGAGTGGGTACGTGCCCTGCGCCGGACAGCCAATGAGTCGTTGCCGCCGGCAGTAGCGAGCGCGGCCGCGCTCCATTTCACCGACGCGCTGGGGGTGGGGTTGGCAGCGTCGGTTTCGCGCTCGGGTGAGGGCTGGCGGCGGGCCGGCGGCACCTTGGCTCAGGGCGGGAGAGCCACGGTTCTGGGACAGAAGGCTGGGGCAAGTGCGGCGGATGCGGCGATGGTCAACGGCGGGCTGATTCACAGCCTCGAATTCGATGACACGCATACCGGCTCCATCATGCATGGCAGTGCCGTCGTAGCTGCAGCGGCGCTCGCCAAAGCCGAGTCGGTGGACGCAAGCGGTGAGGCCATGCTGGCAGCCTACGCTCGCGGCTATGAGGCACTGGTCCTTCTCGGGCTCGCCGCCCCTGGCCGGTTTCACGCCACCGGATTTCAGGCGACGTCAGTGGCTGGCACGATGGCTGCCGCGCTGGTGGCCGCCGAGCTTGATGGGCTCGATGAAGCGCATACCGTTCATGCGCTTGGCATTGCGCTCAGTCAGTCTGCCGGGGTCATGGAATTTCTGAGTAATGGCTCGTCGGTGAAGTCGCTTAACCCGGGCTGGGCCGCGCATGGTGGGCTGGTAGCGGCCGCGCTTGCGCAGGCGGGCATCACGGGTCCCGAGACCTCGCTTGAAGGGCGCTGGGGCCTGTTCGCGCAGTTTAGCGATCAGGCCGATGCCGCGGCGCGCCTGCGGGCCATGCTGCCCGAGCTGGGTACGAGGTGGCACATGGCCGACGCCGCGTTCAAATTTTTCCCGTGCTGCCACTACCTGCATGCGTTCATCGAAGCGGCGGGCGAGCTGGCTGGTTCCGGAGTCCGGGCTGAAAATATTGTCGGCATCCTTTGCGAGGTACCGGCTGGGGCTGCGCCGGTGATCTGCGAACCATGGGAGCAGGTGCTGAACCCCTCTACCGGGCATGCCGCACGCTGGAGTCTGCCCGTTACCGTTGCGACCCGATTCGTCGAGGGCTCAGTCAGTCTCGCCACTTTCGAGCAGCAGGCTTCGCCCGAGGTGCGCGCGCTTGCGCAGCGTGTCCGCTGGATTCCTCTGGCGGGTACGCGGTTCCCCGAACGCTTCGAGGCGGTTGTGCGCTGTACGCTCACCGATGGCAGTGAGCGCTCAGTGCGGATCGATGATGTCGACGGCAACCCGTCGCGTCCGGCCTCGATGGTGCGGGTTCTTGCCAAATTCCGCGATAATGCGTCGCGCGTGCTCGATGCCGAGGCGGTGGCTGTCCTTGAGCGAGCGCTTCCCCGCCTGACGAACAGTCAGGAGCCGGCAACGAAGCTCAGTTGTTGGCTGCGCGCGTTGCGGGTGACTCAGGCGGCCATCGCGTAGAGCAGGCGATAACAACCCATCGAGGCCGCGTCGGCCGCGCGAGGCGCGTGTGCGCGCAGATGCTCGGCCACAATCGCCTGTGCCCGCAACGCATCGGCGTCCCGTGCCGCTTCGATAAAGAGTGCCCGCTGCGGCGATCGATCCTGATGACCGGTGACGCGCACCGCGTCCAGGCGGGCGCGGATCTGGGCGTCGTGATCGGCGATCCAGATCGACCCTACCCCGGCCAGTGCAGCGATCGCCTCGGCGGGCAGGTGGTCGAGCGCATCGCGCTGAGTGTGGTCATTGCCTGTTGCTGGATCAAATCGGATGACCGCCAGGATGTTCCCCATGCCAGTTCGAACCCGGGTGCGAACGCGCGCGGTCATACGGCAAGTATTGGCATACCAGCCGCGGCGCTTACGGTCCTCATCTGAAACCGTTCCCAGAAGCCTTAGATAGTCGGGCGCGAGCAGGGCTTCCGGAGTGAGGGTTTCGAACAGCACCATGTGACTAGCCGGGCCGTCGATCGCCTCGAAGCATCGGCCTGTGGTGAAGGTGGTGCCGACGCGGCTTGGCATGTGATCGCGCAGGTACCAGTCCAGCCACTGGTCGACAATCGATGGATTGATGTCGAACCAGTAGATTAGAGCGCCCGTTTCAACAGCCGCCGGGTGTGGCGTCACACCGCCTTGCGCGCCCTGCGTACCGGAATCTCCTGTGCAGTTCACTGGTCAGGCTTGATATCGGCCGCCTTCACCACCACCGCCCAGCGTGCCATGTCGGCCTTGATGAACGCGTCGAATTCCTCGGCTGTGCGTACAGTGGGCTGCAGCCCCTGCCGAGACAGACTCGCAAGCGTGTCGGGCTGCTGCAGGATTTCGGTGACCGCAGCGTGAATTCGTCGCCGGGTATCGACTGCGGTGGCGGATGGCGCCATCAGGCCGTACCAGTAATAGACTTCGTAGCCCGCCACACCCGATTCGATAAAGGTGGGAATGTCGGGCACGATCGCCATACGTTCCTTGCTCGACACCGCCACCACCCGCAACTGTCCCGACCGCGCAAAGGACGTTGACGACGGTAGCGTGGTGAAGATCATCATGTCCTTTTGTGTGCCGACAATCTCCGCCATGGCAGGCCCCACGCCCTTGTAGGGGACGTGTGACAACTTGGTGCCAGTGACATGGAAGAAAAGCTCAGCCGCCAGATGCGCGCCGCTTCCCACTCCTGCGGAAGCAAATAGGAGCTGCCCCGGGCTTGCCTTGGCGCGCGCAACCAGATCCTGCGCAGTCTTGATGGGCGAGGCCGGATTCACCACCAGAACCATGGGCGTGTCAGCAAGCGCAGCCACTGGGGCGAAATCGCGTGCAACGTCATAGGGCAGCTTCGGATACAGGCTAGGGTTCACACCGATCTCGGAGGTAGATCCGACCAGAAGCGTTCGCCCATCGGGTGCGGAGCGCGCCACATGCTGGGCCGCGATGGCACCCGCGGCACCAGGCCGGTTTTCCACCACCACGCTGGTGCCCAGTTTTTCCGCGAGCTTGGGCGCGAGCATGCGCGACAGAATATCGGTGCCGCCGCCAGGACTGAACGGCACGATGAGCGAGATGGGTTTGTCGCCGCCGCTCTGGGCCGTTGCGTGATCTGCCAGGGAAAAAGCGAGTACGGCGAGCGCCGCAGCAGTGAGCAAAGAGAGCCTCATGAAAACTCCTGGTGAGTTCGAACAATACGGGTGTCGTTAGCCAGTTGATATTCAGGCCGCGCGCGGCCAGTGCACCATGGGTAGCCCTGCAACAGGCGACTGGAAAAACGGGATTCGGGTGCCGCGCAGGCTGCCCAGGTAGGCGGTACGCAGATCAGGGCCGCCAAACGTGACACTGGCCATCCAGGGTGCGATGGTGCCAGCGGCTGCGAACATCATTTCGCTGTTTGCCTTACCCGCATCAAAGGCGCGCACCAGGTCGTGGCCCGCCGGTGTGCTGTCATCGAGCAGCATCAGCCGTTCGCCCTGGGCAGTGAGGGCTATGAGTTGGTCGATCATGACAAGCGTGCACCAGAGGTTGCCGAAGGCGTCGAACGCGATGCCATCGGGCATACCACCGAGATGGGCTGGGCCGTAGATTTCGCGATCGCAGAGGCCCACGTCGCCATTGGCTGATTCACGAACCCGCATTCGCGTAATGTGCGGGCCGGTTGTCTCGACGATATAGAGCCACTCCTCATTGGCATCCAAGCGAATTTCATTGGTGAAGGAAAAGCCGTCGGCAACGATACGGATACCCCGCTGATCGGCGACCGCCACGAAGCCGTCGCGGATACGGCTGGCCGCTGCCGCGGTCCAGGGATTGACTTGTGTGGAGACCGTGATCCAGATGCGATCGCGTGAATCGCGGAGCACAAAGTTGACCTTGCCGATCGGTTGGCCACCGAGTCGATCATGGAGCACGCGCGTGTGACCTGAGCGGGACATGAGCTCCAGCCGGTCGGTGCCGAAATTGGAGATCAGGATGTCGCCGTTACGCGCGAATGCGAGCCCGTTAGGCAGTGTTCCTTTTGTAAAGCGGGACTCCGCATCGGCTGTGACACCGAACGCGCCGCTGGCGCTCTGGCCAACGAACACCTGGGATCCGTCTGCATGAATGTGCATCAAGCCGCCGCGCGCATCGGCCGACCACAGGTCGCCATTGGGCTCGGCGAGAATGCATTCGGGCCGCTGCAGATCACGACCCACATAGCCGATGGCTGAACGGTCGACCGAGAAGCCGGACAATGGGTTTGGGCTCATTTGAGGTTCACCGCCAAGAAAGCATGTGACATGTCAGGCCTCAAGCCTGACGAACCGATTGCGCAGAATTCCGATTCCTTCAACCTCAAGTTCGACCACGTCGCCGGGTTTGAGAAACCGCATCTGTTCGAGTCCGCAACCAGACCCGACGGTACCCGAGCCGAAAAACTCGCCCGACACCAGCGTTTCCGAACGTGAGACATGTGCAATGCAGTCTTCAAATTTCCAGTGCATTTCACTGCTGTTGCCGCCTCCCCAACGCTCGCCATTGACACGTACCTCCATCGCGAGTCGATACGGATTGGTGATTTCGTCGGCGGTGACCAGGCAGGGGCCAAGCACATTGCCGGTATCGAAATCCTTCCCTTTGCCCGGGCCCAGCTGACCAGGCATTTCCCTCATTTGCTCGTCGCGCGCGGACACGTCGTTGAAGATGGTGTAGCCAAAGATGTGCTGGCGCGCATTGGCCTGGCTGATATCGCGGCCGGGCTTGCCGATGAAGCATCCGAACTCGAGCTCGAAATCGAGCAGGGTTGAGAAGGACGGCCACTCGATGTCGGTGTCGTGACCGACCACGTTGAGCCGGTTGGGGTGATAGAACATGGGACGCTCGTACCAAGCCTGCGGTATTGCAAGAATACCCTTGGCCTCCATGTCACGGATGGCTGCAGCGGGGTCAGACGCACCTGCAGCACGGACCTTGCGGGCGGTGGAGAACGCTTGCAGGAGATGCTTTTCGAAGCAGAGGAAATCGCGCATCTGCGGGGGCTGCGGAATGGGAGCCAGCAGCCGTACATCATCTCGGGCAATCAGCGCCGCCTTGTGGCGGGTGCGGCCGCGGATGAGAGACCGAGCGAGATCCAGCGCATCATCACCCGATTGCGCCATAGCCAGTACGCTCGAAAGCCTGGATGAGGACTTGCCATACCGCAGGCGATGCGCGGCCTGTAGGTCCAGGACCTTTCGGTCTCCGTCAACAAGAACCCCAGCGCGGGGCCTTCTTTTGCCTTGTTGGAAGGTCACTAGTTTCATGCGGTCCCCCGATTTTTTTCCTGGCCCTTCAGGTGGTGTAGGGCAGGAGGTTTCTTGATTGCGCGCGACCCTCGCGGCGTCCGTCTGATTAAGAGCCGCGGACGTACGACTGTCAAGCGTGGTGGGGTTCCGAAATCGCAGTGAAACTTGGCTGGTTGCAGCGAAAGCGCGGCGGGGTGATGATTCGATTTGGAGAGCCTGCTAATCCCGCGGTCCGTGTGACTAGGAGAAATCGTATGAAACGTAATGCAGCATCGCTGAGGTCCTTCGTTGCCGGGGTCGTCTGCGCGTCCGCGCTGGGGAGCGTCCAGGCGCAGGAGGTGATTCGCCTGCAAGTTGCCGCAGGCCATCCCCCCATCTTTCTCTGGGTAAAGCACATCAAGGAAAGCTTGATGGCTACGGTGGATGCCGAGCTCAAAAAAACTGGCAAATACCGAATCGATTGGAATGAGAGCTATGGTGGCACGCTTGCCAAGATCGGGTCCGAGCTCGAGTCCATGCAGCAAGGACTGTCCGACATGGGGATCGTTGCCACGGTGTTCCAGTCGGCCAAGCTGCCACTCAACAATGTCACGTACTTCGTACCCTACGGCCCCCCCGACGCCAGTATCGTCACGCAGGCGATTGACTATGTTCAGGGACTGCCCGAGCTCACGGCCGAATGGACCAAGTACACCACGGTGTATCTGGCCGGATTTGCCATTGACAACTACGGTATCGCCAGCAGCTTTCCGATCAGCCGGCTGGAAGATTTAAAAGGTCGCAAGATCGGTGGTGCGGGTCCGAACCTGGCGTGGTTCCGCGGCACGGGTGCGGTGGGTGTTCAGGGAAACCTAAACACCTTCTATAACGACGTCAAGACCGGCGTCTACGAGAGCGTGGTTGCGTTTGCCACCTCTGCGGTTCCAGCCAAGCTGTTTGAGGTCGCCCCCTATTACACGGTCACCAACATGGGTGCTATGTACGCGGGTGCGGTTGCGATCAACAAGAATCGCTGGGACAAGCTGCCGGATGAGGTGAAGGCCGCTTTCCGGCGCGGCGCTAACGCCTACAAGGCTAACTACCTTCGCGAGCAGACCGAGCGTATCGAGGCCTCGTATGCAGCCTGGCAAAAAGGCGGTGGCAAGGTGAATCAGCTATCAACTGAGGAGCAGATTCGGTTGGTCAAGGCGATGCCTAACCCCACGCGTGACTGGATCAAGCAAGCCGGGCCCAACGGCAAGAAGGTGCTGTCGGCCTACATGGATTCGGTCCGCGCCACGGGCTACAAGTTCACACGCGATTTCGATAAAGAATAGAGACGGGGGCAGGATGAAATCCGGGCTCAGCCCGTCGGCAGCGGCTGAACCGGCGCCGCTCCACGCGAGGACAATCGCTTTACTTTCTGCAATCGGCACCTTATGGATCTTTTTTCTGATGGTGCTGATCCTGATCGATGTTGTGGGCCGCGGCGCGTTCAATGCGCCGCTGCTCGGCGTGCCGGAAATGGTGAGGTTCTCGATCGTAGGCATCGTGTTCCTGCAACTACCGCAGACGCTGCGCACTGGTGGGCTTACACGCTCCGACGTGCTGCTTGCGCGGTTGCTCGACAAGCGGCCAGCGGTCGGCTATCTGCTACAAGGACTGTTTCATCTAACCGGCATGGCCCTGTTCCTGATCCTGTTCGGCGCGCTCTGGCCGATCATGATCGAGGCCTTCAAGGCGAGTGATTTCTATGGTTCGGCCGGGCTTATTCAGATTCCGACCGGGCCACTTTACGTCATCGTACTGATAGGGAGCGGTGCCATGGCGCTTCAGTTTCTGCTCCTTGCCTGGCATGATCTGCAGAGCTCCTTGGGTCGAGTGCAACCGGCGACTGCGGGGGGAGCCGGAGAATGATCGAGCCAACGCTGATCGGACTCGTGTCGGTAGCCATCATGCTGGTGTTGATCTATGCCGGCATGCATGTGGGCATCGCGCTGTCACTCCTGTCGTTTGTCGGGGTCTGGATGATTCGCGGTGATGCAACCATGGCCGCCAACCTCCTCGCGCTTGCTGCAACGGATGCCATCGCCGACTATGTGTTCGGGGTGGTGCCGCTCTTCGTGCTCATGGGGTTACTGGTGGCGGTCGCCGACGTAGGCAAAGACTCGTTTGAAGTCGCCAACCAGATCTTCCGCCGGGTGCGCGGCGGGCTGGGCATCGCAACGGTCGCCGCCAATGCGGTGTTTGCGGCCATCACTGGTATCAGTATCGCTTCGGCGGCGGTCTTCACCAAGGTGGCAGTGCCCGAGATGCTACGACACGGCTACTCTGCGCGCTTTGCAGTGGGGGTGGTGGCTGGATCATCGGTACTGGGCATGCTGATTCCGCCCAGCCTCCTGCTTATCCTCTATGGCGTACTCACCGAAAAATCGGTGGGTGATCTGTTCGTGGCGGGCATTATCCCGGGTATCGTGCTGGCGATCGCCTACGCCATCGGTATTCTGCTCATGGGGCGATTCACCCCGGAATTTGTGGGTGGGGGGATGGCTTCCAACACCGGGCCGGTGGCGCCGCTGATGAGTCCCGGCGACATGGGTGCACGCATGACGCCCGTGGTCGCGCTGGTGCTACTGGTGCTGGGCGGGCTTTACGCCGGGCTCTTCACGCCCACCGAGGCGGGCGCGGTGGGCGCAGCGGGCGCGCTGGTGCTGGCCATCGTCAAGCGCAAACTGAGCCGGGCGGCGCTCTGGCAGGTGCTGGTTGAAACCGGCCGGATCACGGCATCAATCTGTTTTCTCATCATCGCAGCGCAGCTTTATTCACGCATGCTGGCGGTCTCGGGCGTCACCGAACTGCTTCGTACGCTTACCGTGAGTACCGGGCTGGGCTTTCCCGGTCTGCTCACCATCTTTGTTCTGGTGGTGCTTTTGCTTGGCACGATTCTCGATTCCAGTTCAATCATGCTGATCACCATCCCGCTGGTGCTACCCGCGCTGGTTTCATTCAATGTTGACCTTATCTGGTTCGGAATCGTGACGCTGCTGGCGGTTGAGATTGGGCTCCTTACACCGCCGTTTGGCATCGCAGTGTTCGTCATCAAGGCAACACTCGGTAATTCCAGCCCCATCACGCTGAACGATATCTTTGCCGGTGCATTTCCTTTCGCTGCGATCATGCTGGTGGTGCTCCTGCTGGTGATCGCGTTTCCCGGGCTGGCCACCGCGCTGCTCTGAGGGCGGCCCTTCCTAACTTTAAATCAGGAGACAGAACCATGGTCTGGCGAGTACGCAGGGTTTACACCGGGCACAACAAGCGGGGTCGAGCGGTGATCATCGAGGACGGTCTGGCGCCTAATGTCAAAGAGATGGCGTCGATGCCAGGCCTCGCACTGACCGATTTGTGGGAAACCACCGGACCGCTTGCGAGGAACGACGGCAATGCCGATGCTGCCGACCGCGCCGTGAGGCTAGAGCCGCCGCGAGGTGGTTCTATCCTCCGTATTGTCGAGTTCCCGCCTGATAAGGCCTGGCGCGACAGCGCGGATGCCAAAGCTGCGTTCGAATCGATTGGTGCGGGACACGCTAAGGATAAGCAATCGGCGGACCCCATGATGCACAAGACCAATACGGTCGACTACATCATCGTGATCTCCGGCGAGATTTACGCTGTGGTGGAAGAGGGTGAGGTGTTGCTCAAGCCTGGCGATGTGTTCATCCAGCGCGGCACCAACCATTCCTGGAGCGTTCGCGGCGATGTGCCGTGTGTCATTGCGGCGGTGCTGGTGAGCGCGGCGCCCCTCGGCAAATCGGCAGCCAGTAAAAAGTCGGCGGGCAAGCCGGTCACGACAGCGGCTGTCAAGGCGACCAAGGCGACCAAGGCGACCAAGGCGACCAAGGCGACCAAGGCGACCAAGGCGACCAAGGCGACCAAGGCGCCGGCCAAGCGCACCACCAAAGTGGCCAGACAAGCTGCACGGGGGCGATGAATGAGCATGCAGCAGATCGGATTCATAGGCCTGGGCAATATGGGTGGGCGCATGACGCGCCGACTGGTAGCCGGTGGGCTGAGTGTGCGCGGTTTTGATGTACGCGCCGGGCAGGCGGAGCAGTTCGGCGCAACGCCTTCTTCGTCCATCGCACAGATCGCCGAGGCCTGTGACCTGATCCTGCTGTCGCTGCCTGATAGCCATGCCGTGGAAGAGGTGGTCGAGGGTGATGCTGGCCTTCTCGCGCATTGCCGAGCGGGGCAGACCATCGTTGATCTGTCCACGGCGGCGCCGCGTTCCACGCGTCGGCTTGCAGCCCTCTTTGCAGAGCGCAGCGCGGTGTTGGTCGACGCAGGCATTTCGGGTGGCGCCGCGGCTGCCGACAAGGGTACGCTCACGCTCATGATCGGCGGCCCCGCGGGGGTGGACCGCACGCTTGATCCGGTGTTCCGGCACTTTGCTGCCAAGGTGGTTCATATGGGCGCAACCGGTAATGGCCATGCCACCAAACTACTCAATAATTTCCTGAATGCCGTCACGCTCGCTACGACAGCCGAGGTCATGGTCGCCGGCCGCAAGGCCGGATTGGATCTTCAGCAGCTTCTCGACGTGATCAACAGCAGTAGTGGGGTGAACTTTGCGAGCCTCAACCGCTTTCCCCATATCATTCGGGGCAACTATCTGGAAGGCGGGCTCACCGGCAAGCTCATGACCAAAGACATCGTGCTCTACGCTGAAATGGCGAGTGAGCTCGGTATCGCTTCGCTCAACGCAGCGGGTCCGCTGGCAAGCTTTGGCCTTGGAACGGCGCTGGGCTACGGTGACCAGATCAGTAATCGGGTGGTTGATGCGATCGGCGACGTCAGTGGCGGTGTCCGGGTGAACGGCTGACCTTTGTTTTTGATGTTTTTCAGGAGATCTCAATGAAAGTGATGTATGCGCGCCAGGAAGGCGCCAATTCGGAAATGCGTGGCGGTACCTTCACCGGCGGTGTGTGGGGAGACCCGGTCATGCCCTTCACCCAGGGCGTCCAGATCAACAACGTGTTTTTCTCGCCGGGCGCGCGTACACACTGGCACCAGCACGAAGTGGGACAGGTTCTGCATGTGGTGGGCGGAAGCGGCTGGGTCTGCGAGGATGGCCACGAACCCCAGCGTATCCGGACCGGCGATGTCGTCTGGATCGGACCGGGCGAGCGCCACTGGCATGGCGCTGATACGAACAGTTTCATGATGCACCTGGCCATTTCGATCGGTAAAACCGACTGGAAAGAGCCGGTAACCGATGCCCAGTATGTGAAAGGCTGACCCGGAAAGGAATGCCCATGTCCGCTTCATCGCAGAAAAGAACCGTTCTGGTCTCAGGCGCCTCGGCTGGAATCGGCCGGGCCTGCGCAGTGATGCTTGCGCGACGCGGTGACACCGTGATTGCGATGGGACGGCGTGTGGAGGCGCTACAGTCGCTCGCTAACGAAGCGCCAGCGGGTTCGATCGAAATTCTTCCAGGCGACCTGAACGATAAGGCCTACCTCGACCGAGCCGATGGCCATTTCGCCCGCTGCGACGTGTTCATCAATAACGCAGGGGTGTTGCGTTATGCCCCACTCATGGATCTGTCCGACGATGACATCGCCTGGATGTTCCAGACTAACGTCATGGCGGCGGTACAACTCACGCGCCGCGTTGCCCGGCACATGGTGGCCAGGCAGTCGGGCCACATCGTGTTCATGACCTCCATCGCCGCGCGCGAGGTTTACCGGCTGGCCTCGGGTTACTGCGCCACCAAACACGCGCTCTCTGCATTTGCACGCTCGTTCCGGCTCGAATTGCAGGGTTTTGGCATCAAGGTTACTGAGGTGGCACCCGGTATGGTCGACACCAACATCCGCGAGGGAAGCGACCACCCTGCAGTCGTTGCCGCCATGCAGGCGCGCCGCTTTTCACCGCTCACCCCGGATGAGGTGGCGAGCGCGGTGGTCTATGCGTTTGAATCCACGCCCAACCTCTGTCCCGATCTTATCGAACTGAGGCCGCTGGGCTCTGTCTGACGTTTTCCCGGAGATCCTCACATGGCCACTGTAGCCCAGGCCGCCCGCAAGGCGATTGCGAAGAAGCCCGCCGCCAAGCAGCCCGCCGCCAAGCAACCCGTTGCCAAGAAACCAGCTGCCAAGAAATCCGCTGCCAAAAAGCCCGCTGCCAGGAAACCCGCAGCGAAGAGCCGGGCAGCCGCTCAGTCTGTAGCCAAGCTGCCCGCTGCGAAGCGCGCCGACAAATCAAAATCCTCCAGCAAAAAACCAGCTGCGCTACCTACCCTGAAGGTACCGGCGGTCACCCGCTGGAAGCCGCAAAAATTCATGGCTGCACACGCGAGTGACAAGGGTCAGCAGTTTCGGAAAGGCCTTCGCTCCTATGCCTCTTACCGCGATCTTGGGATCAGCAAGGCAACTGGTGGCGTAGTCCAGGCGCATGTGATTCGACTGCACGGCCCCTGCGATCCGGCGGTGGTGTCGATTCGTCATCTTCATGGCGTCCAGTTCCAGTTCCTGTACATGCTCAAAGGCTGGATGGAAGGCGAATACAACGGCCGTCGTGAGCGGTTCGAGGCAGGCGCCTGCTGGATCCAGCCCAATTCGATCCCGCACACGGTGCTTGATTATTCCGACGACTGCGAGATGATCGAACTGATTCTTCCCGGCACGTTCGAGACCCGCGAGCTCTGATCCGCTGCGGGGCGCCTTGCGATCAAGCCCCGCTCGGCTTGATCGTAACGCCCATTCTTGCCTCCACAAATTGGGCAATCCGTGTGAAGTCGTGAGGGCCGCCGTACACCTCATTGGTTTGCCGCCAGATTTCATGTACGGCGTCCGCCACCGGCATGGTGGCGCCGAGACCCGCAGCCTCGCGCATGCAGAGATCAACATCCTTGAACATCAACGCAGTGGCAAAACCGAAGTCGAAGGTTCGCGGCAGAACGGCCTTTGGAAATTTGTCGCGGCTTGCGGTATTCATGCCGCTTCCCGCGTTGATCACGTCGATCATGATCTTGGGGTCCAGCCCTGCTTTGACGCCCATCGCCACAGCCTCCGAGGTGATGGCCATCGCCGCTGCTGATACCAGATTGTTGGCAAGCTTCATGGTTTGCGCCATGCCAGGCTCGGCGCCAATGTAGAAGAGCTTGCCGATATGCCGCAGCACGTCGAACAGGCGATCAAAGCTTGCCTGCGGCCCTGAGACCATCACTGCGAGCGTGCCCTTGATCGCGCCGTTTCGCCCGCCTGATACCGGCGAATCGATGAACTCGATCCCCCACGCAGCGAGCGCAGCCTGAACCGACCGCGCCATCGCGGTACCGGTCGTGGAGAGGTCCACCACGGTACGTACAGCCTTGCCTTGAACTAATCCTGTGCCCGAGGTGCATACGTCGTTGACGATCTGCGGCGTGGGCAGAGACAGGAGCACCGTACCCACCTGGTCGCCGACCTCGCGCACGGACGCGGCAATCTTCACGTCACGGGCGGTCAATGCCTGGGCAGCGGCAGGGTTGACATCAAACACCATCAACGTATGGCCGGCGTCGAGCAGGCGCTCAGCCATGGGTATGCCCATGGCCCCCAATCCGATGAAGCCCAGATTCATGACAGTCTCCGAGATATCCGGCTGACCCCGTTGGTCATCGCCAATCAGTCTGAAGGATCGCATCGGATCCGCGCCTTGAGAAGCCCACGATCCGAAAGTGATTCCGTTATGGCCGATTAGCGCCAGCTTTGCCTATACTTGGAGCGCCCCAGTTGGCGTCTTGCCCGACCCGATCATGCAAAAATCTGCCCCGCCCGAACTGGCTCCACAGAGCCTGACCATCCCCGCGCTGATTGCCGAGATGGCGACTCGCTATCCGGATCGGGAAGCGGTGGTGGGTGTCCACCACCGCTTCACCTATCAAGGTGTCGAACGGACGGTGAACCAGGTTGCGTCCTTCCTGCTGCAGGCGGGAATCCGCAAAGGCGACAAGGTGGCCGTGCTGATGGGCAACCTTCCCGAGTGGATCATTGCCGACTTTGCGATCACCTCCCTGGGCGCGGTGATGGTGGCAGTCAACACCTGGGTGACCGCACGGGAACTCGCCTATGTGCTCGAGCATTCTGATGCGCGACTCCTCATCACCACCGGCCGCTTTCTGCGGCACGATTACCGCGCAATGATCGACGAACTGCGAGGTGAATCCAGACTGCCTCAGCTCGAGCGCCTCTTGGTGGTGGGCGAAGACGTGCGCGACGAAGATCTGCGCTGGACCGATGCGCTGCGCGAACCCGATTCCGCCGCTGCGACCCGACTTGAGGACGCACGGTCGGCCGTAAAGCCCGACGATCCCGCTTATATCCTTTACACCTCGGGTTCCACCGCGCTACCCAAAGGGGTAGTGATTCAGCATCGCGGGCTGATCGAAAACATGTGGCAGATCGGTCAGCGCCAGCACGTCACGCATCATGACCGGTTGTGGCTGGCCGTCTCGCTCTTCTGGGGGCTGGGGTGTGAAAACGCGCTCTTCAACCTCTATACGCACGGTGGTTGCATCGTGCTGCAGGAAAGCTTTGACGCTGAACTGGCCCTCCAGCTGATCGAGCGTGAA
The DNA here is from genome assembly GCA_005798775.1 of Burkholderiales bacterium. Classification (GTDB taxonomy): domain Bacteria; phylum Pseudomonadota; class Gammaproteobacteria; order Burkholderiales; family Burkholderiaceae_E; genus SYIM01. Next base: position 6,258 of record SYIM01000043.1, on the reverse strand, counting down.
CGCTGCACGATCTTCTATGGCACGCCCAACATGGCCGAGGCGCTCCTCAGCACGCCCGGTTATCGGCGAGAGCGGCTTCGTACCATGCGGGGTGGCGCCACGATCGGCACACCCGATCAGATCCGGCGGCTGATTGATGCTGGTCTCAACGAAATCTGCAACATCTACGGTCTTACTGAAACTTATGGCAACTGTACGGTCACTGACGCGGCTGACGATCTGGCGCTTCGGCTGACCAGCATCGGCCAGCCACTCACGGGCTTCGATATCCGGGTGGTCGACAGCAGCTCCGGGCTGGAGTGCGCAGCCGGCGAGATCGGAGAAATCCGTGTCAAGGGTCATGTGCTCAAGGAGTATTACAAGGATCCTGAGCGCACCCGCGAGGCCTTTGATGAGCGCGGTTACTTCCGCACGGGCGATCTCGGTCTGTTCGGCCCCACCGGGCACCTTTATTTTCGGGGTCGGATCAAGGAAATGATCAAGACCGGTGGCATGAATGTGTCGCCGGTTGAGGTGGAGCAGGTGCTCACCGGACACCCCGGCGTGATGGCCGCCTACTGTGTGCCACTCCCGGATCCCGAGCTGGAGGAGGTGTTTGGCGCGGTGGTGGTGCCCAAGCACGGAGCGACGATCGACCTCGGGGCTGTGCGGGCTTTGTGTACCCGCGAACTGGCACGCTATAAGCGACCGAAACAATTTTTGGTGATCGAGGAGCGTGACCTGCCGCTCACCATCACCGGCAAAGTACGCAAAGACGATCTGATCCGTCGCTTCACGTAATTTTCTGAAGACGGGCACAGGGTTTCTATCGAATTCTCAACGGAGATCTGCCAGATGACACTCCCCAACTACGAGATCTACGCCGTCAAGTACGCGCATCACGACCGTAGTTCGCGCGACAACTTTGTGGGCGGGGACAGCCACGACGTACCCATGCCGCTCGATTATTTCGTCTGGGCGATCCGGGGTGGTGGTCGCACCTGGGTGTTGGATACCGGATTTTCTGAAGACGTCGCCAAGCAACGCGGGCGTGACTTTCTCCGCTGCCCCGGGCAGGGCTTGTCACTGCTCGGTATCGATCCCGAGTCGGTGAGCGATGTGATCATCTCGCATATGCATTACGACCATGCGGGTAATGCTCAGCTATTCCGGCGGGCGCGCTACCACCTGCAGGACCGCGAGATGCAGTTCGCAACCGGGCGCTGCATGTGCTTCAAGCCCATGCGTTTTCCGTTCGATGTGAATGACGTGAAAGCCATGGTTGACCGGGTGTTCGAGGACCGTGTGTGCTTTCATGATGGTGACGATGAAATCGCGCGGGGTATCACGCTCCACCGGGTGGGCGGCCATACGATGGGGTTACAGGTCGTGCGCGTGCATACCCGCCGCGGCTGGGTGGTGCTCGCAAGCGATGCCTCGCATTTCTACGCGAACATCGAGTCCGATCGGCCGTTTCCGCTTATCTACAACCAGGCCGACATGCATGAGGCCTATCGACGAGTGTATTCGCTTGCCAGTTCTCCTGCGCATGTCATTCCTGGCCATGATCCACTGGTCATGAAGCGCTATCCGGCGCCCAGTGATGCCCTGCGCGGCATAGCAGTGAGGCTGGATACCGATCCGATCGCTGACTGATTCAAGCGCTCCCTCCATTCTGTTTCGAGGACTCCACCATGTCAGCCTTTCCTGATGAAGACTGGTTCAGGACCTATCAGGCCCGCGTCAACGCCGATCGCGAACTCGCGGTGATCGGCAACTGGTTCAGTGCGCGTTTCTCGATCACTGTGGGTGATACCCGTCGCGTGTTCACGGTTGAACAGGGGCGCATCAGCCAGATCAATTTCGCGCCGCGCTTTGATGCCCGTCCCGCTTTCGGGTTCCGGGCGCCGATGGACACCTGGGCCAAGTTTGTGAGCGCCACGCCGCCGCCGCTTTATAACGACTTCTTCGCCATGCTGATGCGCGTGCCCGAATTTGTGCTGGAGGGGGACGGTCTGGTTGCCATGCAGAACGGCCGCGCACTGCAGCGGATGATGAACCTGATGCGAAAGGAAGCCGCATGAACCGCCTCGAACCGATCAGCGGCCGTTATGTCACGGTCGATATTCAGGGCGAAGCCCATCGCACTTTTTTCGAGGAAGCGGGCGAGGGCGTGCCGCTCATTTGTCTGCACACTGCCGGGGCTGATTCGCGACAGTGGCGGCATCTGCTAAACGATACCGATGTCACCAGCAAGTTCAGGGTGCTGGCGTTTGATCTTCCCTATCACGGGCGCTCAAACCCGCCCGATCAGTGGTGGCTGCGCAAATATCAGCTCACATCGCAGTGCTATGCCGACATGATTCGGGCCTTCTGGAAGGGGCTGGATCTCGATCGTCCGGTCATCATGGGCTGCTCGATGGGCGGGGCGATTGTGCTCAAGATGGCGGTGGATTATCAGAGCGAGCTTCGCGGCATCGTTGGGCTGGAGGCGGCCGCGTACGCACCTGGCCGCTACAACGACTTCCTGCATCACCCGGCGGTGCATGGCGGTGAGCTCTGCGCGAGCTACACCATGGGTCTGTGCGCGCCCACCACACCCGAAACCAACCGCCGGGAAAACTGGTGGTACTACGCGCAGGGCGGTCCTGGCGTCTACGCAGGCGACGTGCACTTCTACAGTTTCGACTGGGACAGCCGCGAGGCGATCAAGACAATCGATACCGGTCTGTGCAAGGTGTCGCTACTTACCGGTGAATACGATTACTCGGCCACCCCGGCCATGTCGGAGGCGGTGGCCGCGTCAATCAAGGGGTCGCGCTATAGCCTCATGAAGGGCATGGGGCATTTTCCGATGATCGAAGACTGGCCCGGGCTCAAGCGCTATCTGATGCCGGAGCTCGAACAGATGCTGGGTTGAGTGCCTGCGCGGGCTATCTGGCAACCCCCGACAGCCCGTTACCGGGAGACCGCCGGCTACTGAACGACCGTGCCTCGCCTAACTGACGGCTGCCAACGCCTGTGACGCGTTAAGGCGCAGACAAACCAATGGATCCGGTGGTGCGACGCGCAGCCAGATCGGCATGTGCTTCGCGTGCCTGATCAAAGCCGTAGAGCCTTGGCGTATCGGTTCGCAGCACGCCAGCGAGCGCCTGCGCGAACACATCGGCTGAGCGCGCGCGCAGCGCCTCGGTGGTCTTGTTGAAGGTGAAGATCGACGGGCTGGTGATGTGCAATGACCCCAACTGGTTCAGCCGGAAAATATCGAAGGGTGGAATGGGGCCTGCGGGCGTTCCGTAGCTTGCGAGCACACCGTTCGGGCGCAGGGCAAGGAGCGACTGCTCAAACATGGCGCCGCCAATGCCGTCGTAGACCGCATGGACGCCCTCGCCAGCGGTGAGCGCCCGGCAGGCAGCGACCCATCCCGGATCGGAGCTGATCAACACCTCCTGACAGCCTGCCGCCCGGGCGAGCGCGATTTTTTCTGCTGAACCGACCGTGCCGATGACGCGTGCGCCCTTGTGGGTGGCCCACTGCGCGAGCAATTGCCCGACGCCGCCCGCCGCGGCGTGAACCAGCACGACGTGCGCAGGGCCCACCGGGAAGGAATCATTCACCAGATACTGCGCGGTGAGGGCTCGGTTGAGTGTGACGCCGGCCCAGTCGAGCGGAACACCTTCGGGGACCGGGACCACACGTGCCGCTGGCAGGATACGGTGGGTGGTGTACGCACCGATGGGCAGATGGATGTAGGCTACCCGATCGCCCACCCGAAAATCACTTAGGCCATCGCCCACAGCAAGCACATGGCCCGAAGCTTCAATACCCAGGCTGGAAGGAAATGACGCGATCGGATAGCGACCGCTACGGTGCTGAATATCGATGTAATTGACGCTGACCGCTGACTGCTCGATCAGCACCTCGCCCGCCTGCGGAGCCGCAAGCGGGCGGGTTCGCCACTGGAGAACTTCCGGCCCGCCAGGCCGATCGAATTCGATCGTTCGGGCGGTGCCGGACATGACGATCAGCGCTTGGGCCAGATGGCCGGCGCGACGGCAAGCGAATCGGGAAATACCGCCACCGGTACGCCGTTTTGCCACTGGGAAATGGTGAGAACTGCACCGACACGACGGCCGTTTTCGTCGAACTTGACGCGACCGCCTGCGAAGAAACGCGCCGGGCCGTCACCGTTGAAGTCCATGGCGCGGATGGCTGACGCGACCGCTTTCTTGTCGCCCGACTTGGCCATTTCACAGGCCTCCTTGAAGATCCACATGTCGCCGTAGGAGGACATGGGATCTTGCGGGATCCAGGGCTCGCCTTTACGCGCCTTGAACTCGGCAATCAGCTTGTCATGGCCCTTGCCGCCCCAGTTGGCCGTGATGTTCATCACGCCTTCCAGCGTGTCCTTACCCATGATGCTGAGCAGCTCGGGCGCGCCGATCGCGCCGCTGTTCGCGACAATGGGCATCCGGCCGCGGCCCAGACCCACTTCATTGATTTTCTCAAGCGTGAGCTTGAAGTCGGGCAGCGACGTGGCGAGGTTGATCAGCAGGTCGGGGCGCGCAGTGCGTACCTTCTGGATCATGGAGCTGGCATCAGCAAGCGGCGGAGTGAAGATCTCGTCGACCACCAGCTTGAGACCCATTTTGGCAAGGCCACCCTCGCGCATGGGTTTGCCGAAAGCCATCGGGGAGGCGGTGTTGTCGCTCAAGATAGCGACGCTCTTGATTTCCTTGCCGGCGGTCTTCGACAATTCGACCAGTGCCGGAACGGCCATGGTGGACATGGTGCCGGCGGTGACCGAGGTCTGAAACACAAACTTGAAACCGCGCGCGGTGATCGTGTCGGCAAACGACAGGGTGAGCATGGGCAGCTCGGCGCGCTCGGTGACTTCGGTGATGGCGAGCGTAAACGACGACAGCCAGGCCCCGGTTGCGCCGGTGAGATCCGGCTCCTGGGAGAGCATCCGCTGGGCGGCGTTTTTCGCCTTCTCAACGTTTTCACCGGCGTCGATGGTGATCAGGCGCATGCGGGCGCCACCCATCGATTTGATACCACCTGCGGCGTTGATGTCCTCGATCGCCATTTCGGCGCCTTTCCTCATCAGGTCGCCGCTGCGCGCCCAGGGGCCGGTCAGCGGAACGATGAGGCCGATCTTGACCTCTTTGGCCTGCGCGCGAACGATAGCCGGCGCCGCGCCGGCGGCAAGGGCGGCAGACGATGCGGTGAGCATCTTGCGTTTTGAACGATTGACCATCTCTAGTCTCCTCTTGAGGTAAGTGTTTTGAATCTACATGCCCAGATAAATGGCGCGAACGTGCTCGTCTTCCATCAGTTGCTGTGGCGGCCCTTCCAGTGCAATGCGGCCGGTCTGCAGGACATAGCCATAGTTGCATGAACTGAGCGCCTCGGCCACCCGCTGTTCGACCAGCAGGATGGCGACATCGGTACTGGCGTGAATCTCATCGATCCGCTCGAAAATCATGTCGGTGATCTTGGGGGCGAGCCCCATGGAGGGTTCATCGAGCATGATGAGCCGGGGCGAGGACATCATGCCGCGGGCGATCGCCACCATTTGCTGCTCACCACCCGAGAGCGTGCCGGCGAGCTGGCCGCTGCGCTGCTTGAGGATGGGAAAGAGCGAAAACATTTGCTCGAGGTTGCGATCCCAGTCGGCGAGGGCGCGCTCGGATTGCGCACCCATCTCCAGGTTCTCCAGCACCGAAAGTTCCTTGAAGACCTGACGGCCTTCGGGCACATGCGCGATGCCGAGCAGTGGCCGCCGTGCCGGAGGGATAGACAGCAGATCCTGCCCCATCCAGGCGATACGCCCGGAAACCGGTGTAACGGTTCCCGAAATCGACTTGAACAGCGTTGACTTGCCCGCGCCATTCGGGCCGACGATCGTAACAAACTGGCCCTCGCCGACGGTCACCGAGACATCGGTAAGGGCTTTGAGGCCACCGTAGGCGGCGTTGAGATTCTCAATGCTTAGCATGGTCCATCCACTTCTTGCCGAGGTAGGCCTCGATCACGGCCGGGTCGCGGACGACTTCGGCAGGCTTACCGACAGCGAGCACCTGGCCATGGTCGAGCACCAGTAAGCGGTCGGCGATACGAACCATCGCTTGCATGGTGTGTTCGATGATGACGATGGTCTGGCCTTCGTCAGCCAGTCGGCGGATCACCGCAAGGATCACCTCGACCTCTTCGCTTCCAAGACCTGCCAGGGTTTCATCGAGCAGCAGGAGGCGCGGCTGGCCGGCGAGCACGCGG
>SYIM01000042.1 GCA_005798775.1 Burkholderiales bacterium | reverse complement strand
TGACGGCGTTGGCGAGGATGTTGACGCCGGCGATCATCTTGTGACGCGCGTCGTCGTGAAACAGAACAATCTTTGCTGCCATGTTCGGATTACTCCTGAAAACTTGTAAGTAAGGATTGGCTTAAGTCGAAGCCACTGCTATACGGCGATTAACCCTCAACCACCGCCATGATGTCTTCCTCGCGCATCACGAGGAGTTCATCGCCGTCAACCTTGACGGTCTGACCGCTGTACTTTCCGAACAGCACTTTGTCGCCGACTTTAACGCCTAGCGGACGAACCTTACCGTCGTCACCGACCTTACCGTTACCCACGGCGAGGATCTCGCCCTGATCGGGCTTCTCGGCGGCCGAATCGGGGATTACGATACCCGAGGCGGTTTTGCGTTCGTTGTCCAGACGCTTGATGATCACGCGATCATGCAAAGGACGGAGTTTCATGAAACAGGCTCCTGAGTTCTTGAAAAACAAGGGTTTTAGAAAATAACCAAATTGGCCAAAGCCAGGGGCGGGTGGGACGGGTGTGCCGGACTGGCGCCCGGCGGTCCCCGGTCATGACGACCGGTTGTTAGCACTCATCTCACACGAGTGCTAATTATACGGCCGTTCCAGTCCATTTCAAGTCCATACCCCTCGGACGGGGTGTTTCCCGCGCTTGATCGCGCCCAAACTCTGACGAGGAGGGTGAGATAATCGGGCTGCATCCTGGCGCGCGAGCGTCTCTGCGGGTCCAACCCATCATGTCCACCCAACTCACGATCAGTCGATTCGCCTGCGCCCTCGTTCTGGCCGTGTGTACTGCCGGGGCGATTCCTGCTGGCGCATGGGCCGCACCGGTGCGCGTGGACGCGGTGGAAGTCGAACTGGTGGCGCCTGTCAGCGCGCTCCGAGCTGGCCGAGCAGAATGGGTGGGACTGCGGATCCGTCACGATCCGCACTGGCATACCTATTGGCGCAATCCCGGAGATTCCGGGCTCGCGACCACGCTCGAGTGGCAGATGCCGCCAGCGTTTTCGGCCGGGGCCTTGCAGTGGCCCGTTCCCTCGCGGTTTCTTATCGCGCCGCTTGCCAGCTATGGCTATGAGGATGATGTTGTGTTGCCCGTGCGGCTTCAGGTGCCCGAGCAGGCTGCCGGCACGCGCGCGCGCCTCGAGGCCCGCGCCTCATGGCTGATGTGCAGAGACGTATGTATTCCGGGGGAGGCCTCGCTCAGCCTCGACCTGCCCGTGGTGGCTGCGGGCGCCGAGGCGGGGCGATCGGTTCACGCTGCGCGCTTTGAACGGACGCTCGCGGCGGTCCCGACCGTGGCGCGTGAACTACCGGTTGCGGTAGGGTCTGATTCGCTTTCGATCAGGCTGGACGCGCTCGCGCTCGAACCGGTCCTGTCGACACCCAGGGTCGAGTTCTTCCCGTACGCCGAGACAGGCCTTCAGCATGCGGCGCCGCAGCGCATCCATGCCGCGCCAGGCTCGCCTGATCAGCCGGCGCGGATCGAACTTTCGCTGAACGACGACGGAAAGTCCCAGGCCCGGAAGGATCCTGGCGAGGCGGCGAAAGCGCTGGGCGCCGGTGTTCTGGTGGTGGGCGGTCAGGTGATTGAAGTCATTCCCCGGGCCGAGCCTTACACTGCCGCGGGCGTCGAACTCGCCCGGCTCGATGCGAAACCCGTTGTGCTGCCGCAGCAGGGCACGGGGGGGGCGGCGCGCGCTGGCGGGTCGGGTGGTGGGTTGTGGTCCGTCATCGGGCCTGGATCTTCGGGGGGGACAATGTCGGGTGTCGCCAGCCTCGGTCTTGGCGGGAGGCCACAGGCTGGCGGGGGCGCTCCCGCATCAGCCGGTCGCACGCTGGGGATGATGTTGCTGTTCGCAGCCTTGGGGGGGCTCATTCTCAACCTGATGCCTTGTGTGTTCCCGGTCATCGGCCTCAAGGTGCTGGCGTTTGCCGAGCATGCGCATGACCCGCCGGTCGGGCGCCTTGTGCTGCCCGCGGGGCCTACCCACGGCGCGCGGCGCTCCGCGCTCGCCTTTGCTGCCGGCGTCGTCCTGTCGTTCCTGTTGCTCGGTCTCCTCATGCTTGCGCTCAAGGCAGCCGGCATGTCGGCGGGTTGGGGCTTTCAATTGCAATCGCCGGTGTTCGTGGCGGTGATGGCCCTCCTGTTCGTTGCAATTGCACTGAACCTTGCGGGCCTTTTTGAGGTGGGCGTGGGCCTTACCCGTTTGGGCCAATTCGATTCAGCCGCCCATGGTTCACCCACCGGGTCGGGTCGGTTCCTCGCCAATTTCGGCTCGGGTGCGCTGGCGGTGCTGGTGGCAACGCCCTGCACGGCACCGTTCATGGCGTCGGCGCTGGGTTTTACGCTGTCGAGCAGCGCGCTTGAATCGCTCGCGGTGTTCGCTGCCATTGGCATCGGCATGGCGCTTCCCTACCTCCTCCTGGGCTGGTTTCCGGCCTGGCTGCGCTGGCTGCCGCGACCTGGGCGCTGGATGGAAAGCCTGCGACAGTTCCTGGCTTTTCCCATGCTCGCCACCTCGGCGTGGCTTGCCTGGGTGCTGGGTCAGCAGGCGGGTATCGATGCGGTGTTTGCGCTCGCGGTGGCGGCGGTGCTGCTCGGCTTAAGCGGTTGGCTGCTGGGTCGCTTCGTACAGGCGCGAGGCTGGGCGCAGGCGCGGCTTGCGGCGCTTGTCGCGGTCGCGGCGCTTGCCGGGGCTGCATGGCTGGCGGTGCACTACGCGGCCGAGTCTCGCCCGCCGGCCCTGCGCTCGTCCGATGACACGCCTTCTGGCGTGGTCAGCGAGGCCGGCGCCTGGGAGACCTGGACGCGGCAGCGCGTGCAACAGGCGCTTGCCGACGGTCGTCCGGTATTCGTGGATTTCACCGCCGCCTGGTGCGTGAGCTGCCAGGCCAACAAGAAGCTCGTGCTTGAGCGTGAAGCGGTGGTTGCACAGATGGCGCGTCAAAACGTGCTGAGGCTACGCGCCGACTGGACCCAGCGTGATCTGGCCATCACGGTCGAGCTGGCGAGTCATGGGCGTAACGGCGTGCCGCTTTATCTGCTCTACGACCCCGCCGGCCGAACGCCGCGTGTGCTGCCTGAAATCCTCACTATCGGCATCGTGACCGAGGCGCTCGGGGCGCTCTCGCCAAGAAAGTAGCTGCGGCCCCTAGGGTGCGGCGAAGCGGGGGTTTCCGGCTTCGCGGAATGTTCGTTTTGCGCGGACCGTCATACCCGACTAAACTTTGAGGGCTTCGGTGCCGCACGTGGTGTCTTCACGTGCGGTTAAACGGGAAACAGGGAGCGAGTTGCGCTGCACGCGACAAGCCAACCTGTGCTGCCCCCGCAACGGTAAGCAGTGACGCGGTCCGGTAACGGGCCGCCGGTGTACCACGCAGCCACTGGGTCATCGCTTGGGCATTCATGCCTGACGATCCCGGGAAGGCGGTCCGCCGACCCTGAGCGCATGCCGCTCAGGACCATTGCCAGCCCGGATACCGGCCGAAGAGGCGGGCCCGCGTTTTTCGCGCGGGCTCATTTCACGAACCGGATCCCGCGGTGGGCGGGAGGGGTGGAGGTTTCATGTTTTCCATTTCCTTTGGGCGGAAGCCCTGTTTCTTGCCGTCCCGGCGTGTCGCAGGCATGTCCGGACTGATGTGCGCCATGCTGGCGCTAACCCAGGTGGCCACCGCGCAACGCCTCGATGAGGTGGTGGTGACCGCAACCCGCTCGGATCAGACAGTTCAGCGCGCGCTTGCCGACGTGGTGGTGATCGACTCGGCAAGGATCCGCGATTCAGCTGGCTCATCGCTTGCGGAATTGCTTCGATCAAGTGCGGGGATTGAAATTTCGCAACAGGGAGGCGTTGGCTCCATTACCGGACTTTTTGTGCGCGGTTCAAAAACAGCCCAGACCGTTATTCTGATTGATGGGGTTCGCATCGAAGATCCCATCACAGGCATCGCGCCGATCGAATTTTTACCTCTGTCGGCCATTGAACGGATCGAAATCGTGCGCGGGCCCGCTGCGGCGTTTTATGGGTCAGGGGCAATCGGTGGCGTGATCCAGATTTTTACCCGTGAAACCCGCGGGGCGGCGCGTTCCGAGATTTATGCGGTGGGCGGCTCGCGAGGCACCGCTCAACTCCAGGCCCGGATATCTGGTGGCGACTCGAACTCTCGCTACACGCTCGCCGGTACACGCGACACCACGCGCGGGTTCGACGTCACGCGGCAAGGCAGTACCAGCCGTCAGATCGACGATGATGGCAATCGCCAGACGAGCTTCACCGGGTTCCTGACTCATCGCCTTACGCGCGACCTTCAGGTGGGCGCTCAGTTCCTGTCGACGGCAGGCAGGGGCGAGTACGACTCCAGCTTTGGTACACCCGGGGACAGCTTTGTTGATTACCGTACCCGGGTCGCTTCATTATTTGCGCGTGCGCAGTTCAACTCAAGCTGGGATACTGAGCTGCGGCTTGGTAACAGCGCGTATGACTACAGCTACGGCGCTTACTTTGCGCCGCGAACTGAAGCAAACTCGGTGGGATGGCAGAACACGTTTGCTATTCGCGACAAGCTCAGGCTGTTGTTTGGCCGTGATCACCGCCGTCAGCAAATTGAAGGGCCCGGCATCAGCTCTGGCGGTGACCCTCCTTACGCCCGGACCAACCGTTCGCATGTCTCGGCCTACGGAGGATTTGAGGTTGAGCACGATATTCACCACTGGCGTGTGGTGGCGCGCAATGACCGCGTGACCGGATTCGAGGGCGAGGGCACTGCGCTTGTCGCCTGGGGCATCCGGCCTGAGCCCGGGTGGCTCGTGCGCGCCTCGGCTGGCTCGGCATTCAGGGTGCCAACTTTTCAGGATATGTTTTATCCGTACGGCGCGAACCCCTTGTTGCGTCCCGAGCGTTCCATGGGACATGAACTTGCGTTCGAACGCAGTGGCGCGGAGCGTTATGCCCGAGCTATCTTGTTTCAGAACCGTATTCGCGATGCGATCGAGCTCGATGCGAACTACGTGCCGCAGAATCTTCCCGTGGCCAAGGTGATGGGCATCACAGGGGAGGCGGGGGTACAGCTCGGCGACTGGCGCTTCCGCGCCAGTGTCACGCGGCAGCAGCCGACCGGCGAGAAGATTGAGGCCGGAGCAATCGTTGAGGGGCCACTCGCCCGGCGGTCGCGCGCGTTTGGAAGCGTTGGCGCTGACTGGAAATCTGGGCCCTGGCGGAGTGGCGTCGATCTGATCGCGCAGTCCTCACGGTTCGATACCCGCGGCCAGACACTGGGGGGTTATGCCCTGGTGGATGTGTGGGGGAGCCGGCACTTGACTGACGAGCTCTCGTTGACCTGGCGTCTGGCCAATGCCACCAACCGGCAGTATGAGACCGCCTGGGGCTATCGGTCTGCGCCCCGAACCCTGTTGCTGGGCATGAGGTATGTGCCCAAACTCTGAGAGTCGCCATGCTGGGCGCACGTTGCGCGGCGCGACAGCCAGCATGCGAGCCGGTGCCTGGATTTCTTTGGTTGCGGTACTGGCTGGGCTGGCGGGCGTCCGCGAAGGGCGAGCCGGTGCGGAGCGCGAAGGTACGCCCGGCGCGCTCAAGCTCCAAGACGACTGGGGACGACCCGTCGCATCGGAGCCGCGGGCGAGCCGCATCCTTGCCCTCGCGCCACATGCGACGGAACTCGTGGTGGCGCTCGGTGCTGCCGATCGCCTGATCGCGGTGGACCGGCACAGCGATGCGCCACAGGTAAGCGCTGCGTTGCCGCGTCTTGCGTCGTATCCGGCCATCGACCCCGAACGCGTCGCTTCGCTCAAGCCGGATCTGGTCCTGCTTTGGGGGGAGGGACTTGCTGCGGGGACGCTTGCCCGGCTGGAGGCACTTGGCCTGCGGGTGTTCGTTTCGCAGCCCCATACCCTGGATGATGTGGCGAGCTCGCTCGAGCGGATGGGTGCACTGATTGACACCGCCTCCGATCCAAGGGCGCTTGCCACTTCGTTTCGCACGCGGCTGGCTGCGCTCACAGCAAGCCACGCGCGAATGCCTGCGGTATCAGTGTTCGTGCAGCTATGGGAGGCGCCACTTGTTACGCTCGGCCCGCGCTCAGTGATGGCGGATGCGCTGCACCGATGCGGGGTTCGCAATGTGTTTGCTGCAAGTAACGCGGGATCTCAGCGTGTCTCACCAGAAGCCGTACTTGCAGCGGCACCGCAGCTCATCCTGTCGACGGTTCAGGGATCAACCGATTCGCGCTGGCGACAGCTGGGGCTGGTGGGGACGCATCCCCGCTCTGCACGCTTTGTCCGACTGGAAGAGCCAGCGCTTGAGCGGCCCTCACCGCCGGTGCTTGAGTCGCTCGCTCGGGTCTGTGAATTGATTGATGCGGCGGTACCGCGCGCCCGTTAACGACCTGCGCGGCCCGTTGTTTGCGCGGGATCGGTCACAAAGGCAAGGGTGCGAATGCCTGCCTGCTGGGCGGCTGACATCACCTCGGCGATGATCTGATAGCGGGTGTCACGGTCGGCTCTCAGATGTACGGCTGGCTGCGGTTGGGCCGCCGCGGCTTCGCGAAGCTTCGCTTTCAGGGCGTCCTGATCGGCAAGGGGTTCGTTGTTCCAGTGAATCACACCGCTGTCGGGAACCGAGATCGTGATCGTGCCGGTCGATTCCGAACTCGCGGCCGCCTGGGCGTCGGGCAGGTCGAGCCGGATCGAGTGCGTAATGAGCGGTGCGGTGATGATAAAAATCACCAGAAGCACGAGCATCACGTCGACCATTGGCGTGGTGTTGATCTCAGCCATCGGCTGTTGCGTGCCGCGTTGCTCAAAGCCGCCGAATGCCATGGTGAGCCGGGCTCCGGGTCAGCTGCCCACGCGCTGCGTGGGGGCGAGTTGTGTGTGCGCGCCGCTGCCAAGCGGATGCTGGGGCGATTCGCCGATTACGCGTGAGCCGGTGGTGAGGAGCGCGAGCAGATCATGAGCGAATCCGTCGAGCTCGGCGAGGGCCACCCGGTTCACGCGGGTAAATCCGTTGTAGGCAAGCACTGCCGGTATTGCGACCGCGAGTCCCGCTGCGGTCATGACCAGAGCTTCTCCGACCGGGCCGGCGATCCGGTCGATCTGGACCTGCCCGCTGGCGGCAATTGCAAGGAGTGCGTGATAGATCCCCCAAACGGTACCAAACAGCCCGATGAAGGGGGCGGTGCTGCCGATGGAAGCGAGCAGCGTAAGCCCCGCTTCGAGTCGTGCTGAGGTTCGGTTGATTTCCTGGCGCAGTGTCCGGGTGATCAGTTCGCTACGATCGACCGATGCCGCCAGCACGCCCCAGGGTTCGGTGCGGGCAGCCTGAAACGCGCGTTCTGCGAGCGGGACGAATACGCGCTCGGCATCAGCGGTGCTGAGGGCACGGAGCGCGGCTTCTGCGTCGGCCGCATTCCAGAAGCCCTCCAGTGCAGCACGGGCGCCGCTTCGAAGCCGCCAAGCGCTCCAGGCCTTCGACAGGATCAGGTACCAGCTGATGATCGACATGGCGAGGAGTAGCCAGGCGACCGAATGCGTCACCGCATCGCCTGCTTCCCAGAAATGCATCAGGCCCAGGGCCGGTGAAGGAGGGTTCATGATCGGAGGCTACCCCGGTTAGCGCTGAGATGAATGATTTGGATCACCCGTTAATCGCACTGTATCGACCAAAGCCAATCTCGATACCACTCTGCAGTGGGCACTCCATCGATTATTGCTGGGCTGAATCGCCATTTTTTCACGGTTTCTAAAACCAGCGAGTCAAAGCTGGGAAAGCCACTTGATGACGTGACCTCTGTCTCGGTCACCAGGCCCCGTTCGTCGATTCGTACCGAGAGTTTGAGCTCCAGCCGCTCCATCCGCCGTCTCAACGCAGCCAGCGGGCACGTCCAAACAGGTGGCTTGTTACCCGCCCAGTTGGCGTCCATACGGGGCCCGAGCGGTCGCCCCGGCGAGACCGAAGGGGGACGTGGTAGGGGCTCAGTGCTGCTGGGTGGCGGCGAGCTGGCTTGTGGCGGGGGGGGGGCGGGCACGGCCACGCTCGGAGGTTGAGCCTGCACGACTACCTCAGCGGCGCGGTCGCGAGCAGGGACCGGATCGGCCTGCGCGCTCGGTGTCTGAGGCGTGACGATGGGTTCGGGCGGCTCCGGTTGTGTGGCGCGGACAGGCGGCGGGGGAGGCGGCTTGGGCCGCGTCTCTACCGGACGTGGCGGCGCGGGAGGGGGTGGCGCGGGAGGGGGTGGCGCGGGAGGGGGTGGCGCGGGAGGGGGTGGCGCGGGAGGGGGTGGCGGTTCGGCCTCCGCGGCGACGGGCTC
>SYIM01000041.1 GCA_005798775.1 Burkholderiales bacterium | reverse complement strand
GTCCGAGCCATTGCATTCGTCGTGAACGCGCGCGGTGAGTTCAACCGCCGGGTTAGCGAGGTCGCTCACGCGACCAAACAGATAGACGGTTTGGCCACCGATGGGCGGCAGGAATACCTCAAGGTCATTGCGGGTGATCAGCTCGGGGTACATACCGCCGGTCTGTTCGAACAGGGTGCGGCGCAGCGTGTTGCGATCAACGCCGAAACGTTTGGCGACCCCCGGCAGCCACCAGACCGGCTCGATCGCAATTTTGGTGACCGCCGCAGAGCCGTCATCAAACAGGATCTGACCGTCTGCTTTCAGCCGACCGAATGCACAGGCCTGCCTGATCTCGGGAAGATGCACACGGGCTTCGGTGATGGCAATCGTCGGGCGGATATCGAGGCCGCTTGCAATCTGCTCGGCAAAGTCGATCTGGACCGATGCGCCCCACGGATCGATCGAAACGATCCGCTCGGCGTCGGCCCATTGCGGATACGGGCCGATGCTGCGGGTGGGGCGGGTATCGGTGAGATCGGGGCGGTGCCGGCGGTCCAGTCTTCCTGCGGCCACCGCCAGCGCCCGATAGACGCCGTAGGAACCGCTGTGTGCACCGATTGCGTTCCTTTGCTGCGGCGCTGAGGTGGACCCAACGACTGGACCGCGCTCCGCCGGGTCGGGGTGTGCCCAGCGGATGGGCGATGCGCCCCCTGAGCCCTGACCGGGATGAGACGTCAGTCGGATGTGCGTGCTGGCGCGCTCATTGTTCGCCTCGCCGCTGCGGGGATCGGCACTCATGAAATCACTCCGTCGGTCAATCTGCATGCAAGCATCCTCCGGGTGGGGCCCTCGCACCAGCGAAAGGTTTTCTGTGAGCTATGAAAAAAATCGAATGCTCATGCACTTTGCGATAACATTGCCAGATGGCCAAGCCTGTATCGCTGTCCGCTTTCATTCGCAGGGTAGACGTGTCGACGCTCGACCTGTTTGTGAGCATCTGCGCAAGCGGCAGCATCGCGGCGGCGGCGTTGCGCGGGCAGCTTGCCGTATCGTCGCTCAGTAAACGGATCACACTCCTCGAAGAGGCGGCGGGCTGCGCGCTTCTGGAACGTCACGCACGTGGCGTGCGTCCGACCGCGGCGGGTGAGGCGCTGCTTCGCCATGCGCGCAGTCTGATCGCAGGCGTAGGCGACCTTTACGAGGACATGCGGGCGTTCGCGCAGGGTCGTCTGGGAAGCGTGCACATTGCCGCCAGTGCCTCGGCGGTTGAACTCTACCTGCCGGAAGAAATTGCCCGCTTTGCCGCCTCCCACCCAGATATTTCGATTGACCTGATCCAGCGGACCAGCACCGAGGTGTTGCTGGCGGTGCGCGACGGGCGTGCCGATTTCGGTTTGTGCGGATCAAGCGACGGGGGGGAGGGGCTGGAACGCCGTCCTTACCGAATGGACCATCTGGTGCTGCTTACTCCGCCAGCGCACCCGCTGGCCCGCGAGGGGTCTGCCGGTTTCTCACAGGCGCTTGATCATGAACAGATCGGTTTGCTCGGAAGCAGTCAGGTTCAGGCGATGCTCGAGACGGCCGCCGCCGAGGCGGGCCGGAGCCTGCGCCAGCGCATTCGCGTGGCAAGCATCAGCTCGATGTGTCGAATGGTTGAATCGGGCCTTGGAATTGCGGTGCTACCGCGCGGTATGGTGGCGCTTGCCGCGCGGCGAAATCGCAGCCGAATCGTTGCGCTCACGGATTCCTGGGCCAAGTTGCAGTTGTTTGTGTATGCGCGGCGATTCGAACACCTGTCAGGCCCCGCCGCCATGATGCTTTCGCACCTGGGCCGCACGCGGGAGCGGCGCGTAGCGCGCTGAAAGACGGTTGTTCGTCAGTTGAACTTGAGGCCCAGTGTCTTCACGGTCTTCTGCCACTGAGCGGCCTGCGGCGGCAGCATCACGGCACATGCCGCTGGCGTATTCAATCTGCCTCACCAGATTGCCGCTGACCGAAAAATTGAGATTGAGTCAAGGCCAAACCGGCTGAACCACGTGCCCCCTCACCACCGTCGCGGCGATATTTCGGTCGTCTCCCAGGACGATCAAAGAGAAGGGTCTCGCATCGTCTGATTCCGCCTGGTTCCAGCGGCGAGCCAGAAGCGGCTTGGCCCGAGGATCGATCACAATCCAATCAGCGTCAAAGCCGGGTTGGATGCGGCCCAGCTGATCGCCCAGGCCCAACGCGTCGGCGCTGCCTGTGCTGGCATGTCACCAGAGCGTGGACGGCGAGAGGTACTGGCCGCCCAGTCGGGCGACCTCGGATGCGGCCATCATGGTCCTGAAGGGCGAAAGCGACGAACCTCCACCGATATCACTCGCAAGCGTCCAGGGATGATTTGCCGCTGCAAAGTTGAATAGCCCGCTTCCGAGGAACAGATTGGAGGTGGGGCACACGGTGGCCACTGCCTGGCGGTCGCGAAGCAGGGCCCGATCATCCGGGTCGAGATGAATGCAGTGCCCCCAGAGCGAGTGCAGTCGAATCAGGCCGAAGCGGTCATAGACCGAGAGATAACTGTGGTCGTTGGGAAAGAGTCTTCCCACCCAGGGCAGCAGCCCCTCGGCGGGCGAGCCGATCACATCCAGCTGCGGGAAGTGAACATGACTGTCGATAAAGCCGGGTGCGATCAGCATGTCCCGGTAGTCGTGTTCCACCTGTTCGCCCGGAAGCGAAGCGCGGACAGCGTGTACGATGCCCTGCGCGTTCACCTCGATGATCTAGTCGGCAAGGATTCGTGCCTGCTGTGGCACGTCGAATCGCAGGAGGTTGCCGCGCCACCGCACAGTGGAGGTTGATCAGCGATTGATCATCGTCGCGATGATCGGCCTGACCGCCGCGGATCATGCGATTCACAGGATCTGATCGTGGCTACTCCGCCGGCGTGATGACTTCTCGGTACACTTCGCCGGAAAACAATTCGGAGAAAACCGTGGGCTTATCCTGTCGATCAATCACATGGGTTTTCCGTTTCGGGATTGGCGTCATGTCAATGACGTCGGTCTGGTCAGTCGGAGCCCACGGCCCAGGCCATCACGGTCGGAGTGAGTCCGCCCGTTCCGCGGCCGCTGCCGACCAAAAGCCATGGGGCGTGGCAGGCGTACTGTCGGCGGCTCGGCGAACCCTTGAAGTCAGCATGGGCGATGACATGCGCTTTCAACCCTCCCACCTCGATGTCCGGCTCGGCGAGACGGTTCGTCTCGTCATTCGTAACCGCGGTGCGCTCATGCACGAAATGGTGATTGGTACCCGTGATGAGCTCGACTCGCACGCCGCACTGATGCTCAAGCACCCGAATATGGAGCATGACGAGCCCTGGATGGCGCATGTGGAGCCTGGCAAGTCGGGTGACCTGATCTGGGCCTTCAATCGCGCGGGTGATTTCGAGTTTGCCTGCCTGCTGCCCGGCCACTATCAGGCAGGGATGCGGGGCTCCATCCGCGTGCGCTAGCGCTCGGAGCAGAGGGTGCCACACCAGGCCGAACGCGGTTCGAAATGAAGTCAGACACCAGAGGTCGCCCGCGGTTACCATCGCGGGAACCTCATGAGCCGGAGTTGTCGATGAAACCCTCGCGTCGCGCATTGAGCGCCAGCCTGTTTGGTCTTGCTACCGGTATCACCGGATGGCCGTCTCCTGCGCGCGCGCAGGTCTGGCCGCAGCGCACGATCAGGTTTGTAGTCCCCTTTCCTGCGGGTAGTTCGCCTGACGTGACGGCCCGCATCATCGCAAGCAAACTCTCCGACAGCCTCGGACAAACGGTCATCATCGAAAACCGAACGGGCGCTGCAGGCATCATTGGCGCTGATCTGGTTGCCAAGGCGCAGCCCGACGGCTACACCCTGCTCTATCCGGTCAACTCGGTGATTTGCGCCAACCCGCATCTGTACTCCAGGCTGCCTTATGATGGCCTCAAGAGCTTTGTACCGGTCACCATGACCGTGCGCTTTGGTTATGTGCTGCTAGCTCGCCCCGATTTCCCCGCCAACGATATCCCGGGCCTGATCGCAGCAGCCAAGGCGCAGCCCGGCAAGTTCAATTTCGGTTCAGCCGGAATCGGTGCGGGCAATCACATCGTCATGGAGATGTTGCTCGACGCCACCGGCATGCGCATGGTGCATGTTCCGCATCGGGATAGCGCGCTATCGGTCGTGACGGGCGAATCGGACCTGTCGATGGTGCCCGCGACCACGGCGGTACCCCTCGTGGCAAGTGGAAAGGTAAAGCCGCTGGGTGTCACGCTCCCACAGCGACTTGTTGCACTTCCCAATGTGCCGGCCATTGCCGAGACCGTTCCCGGCTTTTCGGGCGACGCCTGGCACGGTCTGCTCGCGCCGACAGGTACGCCGCCCGAGGTGGTATCGCGACTGGCGGCCGAAACCGCCAAGGTGCTGGAGATGCCCGACGTTCGTAAGCGCCTGACCGACATCGGCCTCACGCCGATCGGAGATACGCCATCGCAGTTTTCAGCCACGGTCAAGTCCGATTTCGATCGCTGGGGAGCTGCCATCCGTAAAGCCAACATCAAACTCGACTGACCATGAAGCTGGTGACCTTTGAAGCCGCTGCCGGTGTGCGTCGGGTGGGTGCAGTGGTGGGCGACCACAGCGAACGGGTGATCGACCTCACCGCCGCCGCCTCGGCTACGCCGCAGGCGGCCTTGTTCGCTGACATGCTGAGCCTGATCGATGGCGGTGAGGTAGCGCTCGATCAGGCGAGGAATCTCATTCGCGCTGCGCGCCAGACGGCTCCCATGTCCGGAGTGCGGCTGCTCTCGCCCATTCCGGTGCCGCGACGGTTTCGTGACTTTCTCAGTTTCGAGCTGCATGTGCGGCAGTCGCGCGCCAACCGCCACCTGTTCGGCATTGAAACCGAACCCCGAGACCCAGCGAAAATTCAAATTCCCAAGGTTTGGTACGACCGACCTATCTACTACAAGAGCAATTGCTTCAGCGTGGTGGGACCTGAGGCAGAGATCCACTGGCCGTCTTATTCGCTCACGGTTGACTATGAGCTGGAGGTGGCGCTGGTGGTGGGGCGGCAAGGAAAAAATCTGAGCACGGATACCGCACCGCAGCATGTCTTCGGTTACTGCATCTTCAACGATTTTTCCGCTCGCGATGTTCAGTACGCGGAAATGCCAGGATCGCTGGGCCCCTCAAAAGGTAAGGATTTTGATACCGGTAATGCGCTCGGACCCTGGATCGCCACTGCCGATGAGGTCGACCCTCAGAACCTCACTATGATTGCGCGGGTCAATGGCGAGGAGTGGTCACGCGGACACTCGAGCACCATGTATCACCCGTTTGCGAAGCTGCTCGCCTACGCGTCACTTGAGGAAACCGTGTTTCCGGGCGAGGTGCTGGGCTCGGGTACGGTGGGTGGCGGCTGCGGTAATGAACTTGGGCGGTTCATGAAGCACGGTGATGTCATCGAACTCGAAGTCAGTGGGCTCGGGGTGCTGCGCAACCGGATCGTGGCGCCGCACGTTCCGAGGCCACCTGCGTTTCCGATCCAAATTTCTTGATCATTCGCTTGCGCTTGTTTGCCCACTTCCACCCTGGGTTTCGCCTTCACAGGACCGAGTCATGCCCACTCCATTGCCACTGCCGCGCCTCATTGTCACTGGCCATACCGATGAGGGGCGTTCCACCTTCATCTCGGATGGCGCACCGCAACGCGTAAGAACCGTGGAAGAACGGCCGGGCTATCGGGTCAGCAACCTGTGGGCGCTGTTTGATTCACCTGCCGCCATCAATGATCCTGACCGGGTAGCCGAGGTGGCTGGGCTCGCGCCGCCACCGCGGGGTAGCCTGATCCGCATCATTGATTACCCGCCGGAGCCTGCGGATCCGGTGGAGCGCGAGCGCATGTTCAAGGCGATGTTTTCAAAGCTTTTTCCGGATGGGCGACACTTGCCGCCCGATGCAGTGCATCCGGGCATGCACACCACCGAATCGGTTGACTACGCCATCGTGCTGAAAGGCGAGCTCTACGCGGTCATGGAAGAGGGAGAAAAACTGATGCGAGCGGGCGATGTCCTGATTCAGCGGGGCACGGCACACGCCTGGAGCAACCGATCCAATGAGTTCGCAAGAATTTGCTTTGTGCTGATTGACGGGCAGCGCTAAGCCTTAATCGATCTTGATCTGCGCTGCGCGAATCACCTGAGCCCAGCGCTCCGCATCATCTTTCATCCATGCCCGCATTTCGGCAGGCGTATTGCCGACCGGATTCGCCCCGGCGTCGGTAAAGCGCTTGGCCATTTCGGGCGTCCTCAGAATGTCGGTAATGGTCTGCGAGAGCTTGCCGGTGATGGCAGCCGGCGTATTCGGCGGAGCCACGATTCCGAACCACGTGACTGCAACCACCCCCGGCACATGCTCTGCGAGCGCAGGGATATCAGCCAGACCAGGGAGACGCGAGTCGCTGGTGACCGCAAGCATGCGGAGCCTGCCCTGGCGAACATAGTTCTGACCTGTCAGCACGTTGCCAAACATTACCTGGACATGACCAGCCAGCAGGTCGGTGACCGCGGGTGCGTCACCTTTATAGGGTACGTGAGTAATCTTGAGGCTGGTTCTGAGCTTAAAAAGTTCGGCGGTGAGGTGCGCCGTAGAGCCATTGCCCTGTGAGGCATAACTCAATTTGTCAGGATTGGCTTTTACATAGTCGAGAAAGTCCCGCAGCGTTGTTGCGGGCACCGAAGGATGCACCAGGAGCGCGTTGGATGAGGTGGCCATGACTGATACTGGCTCAAACCGAGTGGGATCATGATTGAGCTTGGGGTACAAACTGGGGTTCACTGTAAGCGAGGGCGGGGGGGCGGCAAGAAACACGCTGCCATCGGGCTCGGACTTGAACACATGCTCCGCGCCGATATTGCCGGCAGCGCCCGGACGATTCTCCACCACCACCGGTTGTCCAAGCCGCGACACCAGCGCTTCGGCGAGCATGCGAGGTAACGCGTCTGCGGCGCCGCCCGGGGGGTTGGGAACCACCAGTCGGATCGGTCGAGTGGGCCAGCTTTGGGCGCTGGCGGTGGCGGCAAGCACGGATAAGAGGGCGACTGCACCCCATGCGAGTCCCGACAGCGTGGCGAGCCGGCTGCGCTTGACGGCAATACGATTGGACGATCGGTCAGCAGATGTGCGGAACATGGGCCTCTCCGGAATCGGGGATCAGATGGGAATGATCATCAGCGTTTCAACCGCACGAGAATCGAAGGTCATCAGCCGATGCGCAAAGCGCGGCTCAGGACCGCTGACATCGATCAGATCGTCGCTGCGTCCACCGGCAAAGAAGATCGTATCGCCAGCCGTGACCAGCGTGCGGAACACCGCAAAAGCGGATCGCACCTGAAGAAGTCGGGTCTGCGTTTGCCCGGTTACCTGGATCGCCGACACCACATGTCGGTAGTGTTGTGGCTGGTAGATGTTTGCCACACGCATCGAGCGGATACGGTCGCGCAACTGGGCAGCGCTGTGCGTATCGATGATGGCAAGTGGCAACCCCCGGTCAGCGTTAAAGCGCGAACGAACGGTGTAGCGACCGTCTTCGCGCATCAGTTCAGCGATGCGCTCTACGCGATCGTCATCAATGGCGTGTGCCCAATCAGCGATCAGCCATGACACGGTGGTGATGTGCATGTTGTGCAGGGCAAGGTCCATGTTCAAAGCCCCATGTCCTGGCGATACACGTTCCAGAAGTTCCTGATTGCGCGTTCGGAGAGTTTGCTCGAGCCACCGCTTTCGAGGGTCTTGCCTCCCATCTCGATAAACGATGCGCCGTCTTCACCATCGGCAAATGCCCGCTGCATCATCTCGCAGACCGCGGCGTCTTCCACTGAAATCAGGCCTGCCGAACCGGCCAGATTGGTCTGGTTGAGCCGGGCGCGTGTGGTCGCTTCGTTGTCGTCGGCAAAGCCGAGATAGGTCCACACCAGATCGCATTGACGTACGCCACGCGGAATCAGTTGCCGGGTGGCGAGACTATTGGCGATCTGATGCAGCACGAACGAAGGATAGGCGTTGAGGATCTGTACGCTGATTCCGTCGCCGAACTCGTCGCGCCAGCGAAGTATGGAGGGATCCTCCAATTTCATCTGCTCATTGTGCGAGCGCAACTGGCTTGTGGTGCTTTCATAGTCACTCGATTTTTTCTCGGTACCGGCTTTGGTGTAGAAATAGACATGACGACCCGAGCCATCAAGGGTCATGGCTGATTCCTGTGACTGTCGCGATAAACCGAACGTGCCATAAAAGGTGTGCAGAATGTTCGCGTGGTAGGAGTCTCGCGGATTCTCGTGATAGGTCTTCCAGTTTGCGTGAATGCGTTGCGTGTCGTAGCCCAGCACCTTGAGCGGACGGTTCAGTAAGCGGCGAATACCGGGCGTGACTTCGCCCAGCCAATCGGTCAGCGGTTCGATGTTCTCGTGGAAACTGGCAAACACCAGCCCGCACAGCGTATCGACCCGCAGCTTTCGCAGACCATGCTTTGCCTTGTCGAAATCGGCAGGCAAACCGCCCTCACCACGAAGCCCCTGGCTGAAAGCGGCATGGCTGAGGTCGCCCGAAAGCGTATAGCTCCAAGCGTGATAGATGCAGTAGAGCTTAGAAGCTTTTCCAAAGGGCTCACGACAAATCAGATTGCCGCGGTGCGCACAGCGATTCACCACCCCGCGGAGGCTGCCATCTTCCGCGCGAGCCAGTACGACGGGGGTTTCGCCAATGAAGGTGGTTTTAAAGGTTCCGGGCTCGGGTACCTCCACTTCGAGTCCGACGTAGTGCCAGGCGCGCCCGCGAAAGATACGCTGCTGCTCGAGCGCGTAGATATCGGCGTCTGTGTAGACCCAGTACGGCGCGCGCCGATAGCCCTCTTCAGGCCACAAGCGAGAAGGGGTAGCGTGTCCCAGGCGGGCGGACGGCGCAGCCTGCGCGGGCGGTGGCAGGGGGGCGGGGATCTGCATGAGTCAGGCTGGTCTGAAATGGGTTAAGGGCAACGATCAACATCCCATCATTGCATAACGCCTGACTCCAGGCGAAGGAGCCTGCCCGTTTCAGGGTATGGTGAGGTTTGACGGTCAGCCTTGGTGTCAGTGTTCGTCAGGCTCCACCGGGCCGCGGGGTCGGGCGGGCTGGTCGCGAAGCTTGCGCCGCTTGTCCTCCTCGGCGCGCGGCCGATAGCGTGGCGTACGCACCGCACGGGCAACCGGATTACGAGGACGACGGGCAGTACCTGGGCGCTTCATGATCAAGACGAGATGAAAACCGATCCCAATTATCTCCCGACTGCGGACCTGATTGAGTCCACAATCGACAACCTGCTTGCCCGCCGTCGGCCGGACGCTACGGTCTGCCCCTCAGAGGTGGCCCGGGCGCTTGCGAGCAGCGATGACTGGCGCTCGCTGAGGGCATCTGTGCGCGAGGCGGCGAGGTCGCTCGCCCATGCTGGTCGGGTGGTGATCACCCAGCGCGGGCAGGTGCTGCTGCCCGACAAGCCGTGGCGCGGTGCGATCCGGATCGGCAAGCCGCAAGCGAAGGCAGACGATGGTCAGGCGACTTCAGCGGATGCGCGCGTGTCGGACCGGATCACACGGCCCAAGGCCTGAGCGTCAATCACGATTCGTCGATCGCCCAGGCGTCGCGTCAATCGGATCCGATCGAAAAACTCCAGGACATCAATCCCCAGATTGCGTCCGATACCCGTCGCCCGGCTGAAATCACCAGCCCGCAGTTCGCTGGTCGCGGCAATCGATATGGCTGCGGCGGCCAAAGCTCTGATCTGACTGATCGCAAGGTAGCGTTGCGGCGTGATCGCCACAGCGTAGCCCTGTAGAGCGAGGCGGTCGAGCGAAAGACGCAGCTCTCCCATCGGCATATCCAGCAGTTCAGTCAGTTCGTGTATCGAGCGTGAGCGTCGCTCGGCGAGCATGGGCAGGACGCGCAACCGGAAGGCGAGGTCGGCTGCGCTGGGCAATGGCACATGGTTCGGACTGAAGATCCGATCGCCATGTCGTATCAACGCTCCCGCTGCCTGGAGCGCGGACAGTGCGAAGCCCGCATAGTGCCGGCTATCGCGTCGGCTGAGTGTTCCCACCAATGCGGTCCAATCGATCCCCAGACTTTCCGGGTTCTGTTCCTGCCACGCCTCGACCCCGGCCAGCAGCCGGCTACGAACCTCGTCGAGTCGGGCTTGATCGAGGAGCATGTTGCCCCCGGTTTGCCGAACCATGGCTGCGCCAGCGCTCAGCCAGCGGTCATTTGCTGCTGCATGAGTCAGGGCCCAGGCCGCAGCAAACCGCTCCGGGGCGATGCCGCCTGGTAGGCGGGCGAGTGCTGAGGCGAGCCAGGATTCTGGCGATGCCAAGCGGATACTTTTTAAGAGTTCTGCTTGAGCAGAACCACGCAGTCGGTCTGAGGCCTCAACGGGCCAAACGACCTCAGCCATGCCCACTGAACGCGACCCGTCGTTACTCCGGAGGATCCATCGATCACCTACAACCGCACTCACTGGCTGTGAGAGCAGGAGTCGGACCCACCTGGGTTGAGGGCCATCCTGTTGTGTGACCTCAGGGAATGCGGAAACTCGCGCATTGAATCGGGCAGTTCCCGCATAGACCTGAATGTCGGCGGGTAGGCGGGTTGTTTGATGGGCCCCGCTGCCTTGAATCGACTCATACCCTGCGGGCGAAGGTGTGCGTGCGCCATGAAGACCGCCTGACCCATGCACTTTGACATCGACGATACGGACCGGATGATGCAACTCGCTCGACACGATCCAGTCGCCCCGCCCAGCGGAATGGCGGTCGATCCCTGAGCCCACGAGATTGATGGCGCATCGCGAACCTGAGCGCGCTTCACCGGCTGCCTGACCGGCCACTTGAAGTCCCCGGACACGGGCAGCGTGACCCGACGGGCTCACCCTCACGGTATCACCCACCCCCAGCACGCCGGAGATCAGGAGACCGGTGACCACCAAACCGTCGCCCGAGGCGATAAAGCTCTTATCCACGCAGAGCCTCACGGCGTGTCCAGTCGCCTGGTCGGTACCCTGTCCGGTCCGGCTCTGCTCGGTCAATGCGAGCGCTTCAATCCGGCTGGTGAGCAGGGCGATACCAGCTCCGGTTTGGGCGCTGACGGGGATCACCTCGGCATCGATCGCTTGGCTGGCGAGCCAAGCCTGGATCAGGGCGATACAGTCGGCGAGCTGAGCCGCGTCGAGGAGATCGGATTTGGTGAGGGCGATCACCCAATTCCGGATACCCATCAGGTGCATGATCTCGGCGTGTTCACGCGTCTGTGGCATCACGCCATCGTCAGCAGCGATGACGAGCAGCGTCGCGCGCGCGCCCTGAATGCCTGACAGCATATTTCGGATATATCGCTCGTGGCCGGGAACGTCGACGAACGACACCAGTGGCTGCGCGTCAGTCTGGGATCGGCGCCAATGAGCAAACCCTGCTTCGATGGAAATTCCGCGCTTGCGCTCTTCAGGCAGGCGGTCCGTTTCGATGCCAGTCAGCGCGCGCACCAGCGCTGTTTTACCGTGATTGACATGGCCGGCAACCGTAACGATCAGACTCATGCTTTCTCGCAGATCCAGCACCACCCTTCAAGTCAAAAAAGGCCTTGCGCTAGTCCTTGAGGGTTTGCGGTAGCCACAGGGCAAGCTCCGGCCACACCGCGAGGACGGCGATCATGAGGAGCATCAGCAGAACATAAGGAAACGAGCCTGCCGACACATCGGAGAACTTTGCGCCACCCGAGATGCCATGGATGGTGAAAAGGTTAAGCCCCACCGGCGGCGTGATCTGACCGACCTCGATGATGACCACCATCACCACGCCGAACCAGACCAGATCGAACTCCATGAACTTGATGACTGGCAGCAGCACCGGTAGCGTCATGTACATCATGGAGAGACCGTCGACGAAGCAGCCGAGTACCAGATAGAGGAACATGACAGCGGTAAAGAATGCCCACTTCGACAGACCAAGTGCGAGCATCCATTCGCTGACCTCGCGGCTTACGCCTGAAAATGTGAGGGCAGTGGAAAGAATTTGGGCGCCAATGATGACCAGCGAGACCATGCAGGAGGTTTTGACCGTCGCGGTCAGCGCTTGCCTGAACATTTTCCAGGTGAACTGGCGATAGGCGGCTGCCAGAATGATGGCGCCCAGTGCGCCGACCGCAGAGGCCTCGGTCGGCGTGGTGAACCCGCCGTAAATGCCGCCCAGCACCACCAGCAAAAGTGCAACGATGGGGATCAGATGCAGCACCGCCCGCGCGCGCTCGGCGGCGGGTATTCGGTTTGTAGTAGGGGGCGCAACCGAGGGATTCACCATCACGAGAATTGCGATGTACACGATGAAAAGGCCAGTCATCGCCAGGCCGGGTAACACCGCCGCCACAAACAGCTGGGTGATCGATTCGTCGACCAGTGCGCCATAGAGCACCAGTACGATGCTGGGGGGAATGAGAATACCCAACGTGCCGCCAGCAGCAAGCGAGCCCAGCAGCGCTCGGTCGTTGTAGCCCGCTTTGCGAAGTTCGGGAATGGCCACGGTGCCTACGCTTGCGGCGGTGGCTACGCTGGATCCACTTACTGCCGAGAACACCGCGCAGCTCGCGATGTTGGCGTGCAGCAGACCGCCAGGCAGGCGGCCGAGCAAGGCAACCACTCCCGCATAGAACTTCGAGCTCACGCCGCTTCGGAGGATGATTTCCCCCATGAGCAGGAACATCGGAATAGAAATCAGGATGTAGCTGTTGGCTGAATTCCAGACGACCGAACTGAGCGAGGTGAGACCGATCAAACCCTTGCTCAGCACCAGCACCAGAACGCCCACGGACCCTAGCGCGAATGCGGTCCACTGGCCCAGAAGCAGGCAGCCGAACAGCGTGACCAGCATGAGTATCGACAGAGCGCTCGTATCCATCACAGAAATTCGTTAGCCACGCGTTTGGGGGGGCGGAAGGTGAGCACCAGCAATTGAAGGATCAGCATCACCAGGCCGATCAGCATGAGTGACTGAGGCACGTATTCCGGCGTCTGCAGGATGCTGGTCGAGCGCGTATTCATCGAGTACGCATAGCCGATATGGAGCCAGATGAACCAGGCAAGCACGGCGGTAAATGCGAGGCTGATCAGCCCGCACAGAATATCGACTGCTCTAAGCGCAGCCCCGCCGAGCCGCTCGTAGATCGCTTCAATCCTGATGAACCCCCCTTCGCGCAGCGTGTAAGACATGCCGAGAAAGACGATGGCAGCGTTCAGATACGCGCCCAGCTCATCAGCCACCATGGTGGAGCGGTTGAAGAGCCGGAAAAAAACTTCGGCGCAGACCAGAATGAGGATCAGGACTACGCTGATTGATGCCAGGACTTCGCCGAAATCGACGAATGTGTCGATCCACGACCTTCGCGGCGTTGGGGGCAGGTCAGGTTGGGCCGAATCGGTTTGCATGGTTGGTCCAAAGAGCGGCCAGCGCCGCACCCGGGGCTCTGGCCGTGTCAAGAAGACGCCGTGCGTATCAGCGACCCAGAACCTGGCGGATCTCCTTAAGTGCGGCGACTGCGTTCGGGCCATTTTGCTGGGCCCAGGCGTCCCAGTAGGGGATCATCCTGGCTGTCATCCTTTCGATTTCCGCCGCGGGCGGGGTAAAGATCTCCACGCCGTGCTTTGTCTTCAGGATTTCGCGGTCTTTCTGCTCGTCGGCGAGATTCTGCTGAGTCATGCGCGGTCCCCAGACCGCAGCCACCTCGTCAACGACCTTGCGTACCTCTGCAGGGAGCTTGTTGTAGGCGGCCAGGTTGATGAGTATGTAGTCAGGTCCCCCTACATGAAAGCCTGGGGTAAAGCCCCACTTCACAAACTCGTACCACTTGGCGCCCACCACATTGAAGCCCGCTGTGAGAAAGCCCTCGACCACGCCACGCTCCACCGCCGCAGGCACTTCGGCCAGCGTGAGCGATACCGACGCCGCGCCAAACTGACGGAGCATTTCGGTTTGTTTGACATCGGTGGTGCGGAATTTTCGACCAGCGAAATCTTCCAGCTTCTTCACCTGCGGTCCGCGGCCCCAGAGGTTTTGATCGGGCCATTCGAAGTAGAACAGGGTTTTAACGCCCGCCTTTCGGAACTCCGGCTCGGCGTACTTGCTGATGATTGGGTAGATCTTGGTAAGTTCTTCCGAACTACGCACGAGAAACGGAAGGTTACCGATGGAGGCAATCGGTACAGCGCCAGAGATGAAGCCTGAGTATGCTTCGCCAAGCTGAACCTGACCGAGGCCCGTGGCGCGAACCACTTCGGTCGCCTTGAAGGGCAATTCGCCCTGCGGGCGCACGGTAATGGTGACATGGCCATTACTGAGCTTGCGGACCTCATCCGAAAATTCCTTCAGGCGCATGCTGATCGGGTGCGTGGCGCCGGGAAACACGAACATGTCCCATTTTTCGGCAGCCCGCGCGGGCTGGACGGAGCCAGCCACCAAAGTTGCGACAGCGAGGGCGGCACCTGCCGCAAGCCGGGTACGGCGGGATAAATGAACCATGGGTGTCTCCTGATGTTGGAATGGCGTCCGCTTTTGGGTGATAAGCGTGGATCGGTTGCCAAGCAGTATCCGCAGTCCTGCGACGCTTGACAAGCGCGATAACCATCTTCCGGAAAGCACCCAAAAGGTTGATGTCCCGCGCTGTGCTGCACCTACCATGAAATGGTGAGCCCTCATCGGCTGTGCCGACACCCCTGCCAGTCCGGTAACTTGAGGTGGGATCGCAGCCACCAAACCGAATGGGAGCATTCATGACCTTGCTCAGAGTTGGCGCAGTGTCCCGAAATTACTTCAATCTGCCGCTCTGGCTGGGTATTGAGGCGGGTTTTTTCAGTACCGAAGGATTGTCGCTCGATGTACGCCTGATCGAAGCGATCGATCAGGTGACCGAGGGGCTGGCGGGTGGGGCGCTCGACCTGGCCCTCAATGTCACCGAAAACACGCTTCTCAACCGTGAATCGGGCGGCGATCTCACGATCATCGGCGGCAATGTCAACCGGTTGCCGTTTTCTCTGATTGCTCGACCAGGCACGCGCGCGATGAGCGACCTGAGGGGTGCAAAGATCGGGGTGTCGTCGCTTCGAGCAGGCAGTTCCTCGCTTGTCATGCGGCTGCTCGCCGATGCGGGGCTTCACCACCCGACCGACTACACCCTGGTGGCGGTCGGCCCGATTCTGTCCCGCTGGGAGCATCTGCGCTCGGGCGAAATCGACGCTGGGCTGCAGGGCGCGCCCCTGAATCACATTGCGATCGACCTTGGTTTCTCCGATCTCGGTAGCCCTCGTAACCTGTTTCCGGATTTTCAGTTCACGTCGCTTGATGCCAGCCGATCCTGGCTGCGTGCAAACGCCGATACAGCGGTGCGGTTCATGCGCGCCTTCATCCGCGCGCATCGCCTGTTTTACAACGATCCGGACGCCGTTGCAGCGGTGGCCCGCCGCGAGACCGGTGTCGAGCGTCGCTATGCCGATCAGGCCTGGCATGAATACACGCACGACACAATTTTTCCGGCTGACGGTCGCCCTTCGGTGGCGGCCGTACGCTCGCTTATCGAGGTGAGCAGCCTGATCCGCGATGTACCCACCCGGGCCTCAATGCGCGCTGGCACCTACATTGATGACTCGTTTGCGGAGGCAGCCGAGCGCAGCCTGGGCCTGGCAGACTGAGCACGACTGGCGAATCAGAATTCCGACAGCAACCGGGTAAACCCCTGCATACGGTCAGTGATGCCATTGGATCGTAGCGCGTGCCAATAGGTGGCGACGTTCACGCTGATCACTGGTTTGTCGAGCCAGCGCTCGGCTTCGTCGGCGAGACGGCCCATGGGGAGATTGGCGCCGAACTGCACAATGGCCTCGATATCGTCGCCGTCGATAGATCGCATGGCGCGGATCATGTCCTGCGCGGTGAGAACGGAGTAGGAGGCGGGGTTGCTGCCGCGCATGTGATTGAAACGCAAGATATCGTAGCCGAAGCTTCCCAGGACACCCTGCAGTCGTGACTCAATCGAGGGGTAGTAGGGTTCCATCACCGCGATTCTTCGCTTGACGCCGTGCGCCTTGAGCGCCGCAACCACCGCATCGGAGGCGAGCGCCACCGGAATTTCATGACCGGCCACCTTGCGGATCCGGGCTTTCAGGTGATCGCCCCATTCCGTGTTGCCGCCCCATACTGCAAGCGCTGAAATCCCAAGTACAAATGCGTTGGGTCGCGCATCCATCACGCTTGCCACGGCTGGCTCGAGCGAGCGGTCGATATCTTCGACCAATTGATTGAAATCTTCAGAGCTGCTCACCGGTCGCTCGTGAATCACCATACGGCCAAGGTGATTGGTAACGCCTGCCGGTCGCATCTCGTCGTACTCGGGCTGAACGACGGTGTTAGTCGAGGGTGTTACAACACCGAACGCCATTCGCCAGGCGAGATAGTCACGCATGGTGGTCCTTGGGTTGATCAGGTGAACGGTGGAATGTCTCGGGTCAGGCGATCGCTCTTGCCGCCAGCTGGGCTGCAAGCGTTGCTTCGCCGATCGCGACCGCGAGCCGCCCCGAATAGCCACTGCGAAGCGCGCCCACCGCGTATACATGGGGTGTGCGTGTCTGGAGCATGGAGTCGGTGATCACGGCGCCCTGCGGGTCGCGCTCGACCAGGGCACCCAGCCAGTCTGAGCAGGGCGAAAGCCCGACGTAGGCAAATACCGCATCGCAGTTGATCCGTTCAGGGGCGTCGGCGTAGCGATCACGGATCATCACGCCTTCCAGCGCGTCAGCGCCTTCAAGCGACAGTAGTTCGCTCTCCCAACGAAACTCGATCGATTCGATATCGGCTGCGCGTGCGGCAAAGCGCTGGCGCGCACGAAGCGTATCGCCGCGCACCATGATCACGACCGAGTCGGCGTGACGGGCGAGGTGGAGTGCTTCCTGCAGGGCTGAATCCCCCCCGCCCACCACGACCACCCGCCGCCCGCGATACAGCCCAGCGTTACACCAGGCGCACTGGAGGAGCCCGCGGTTCACGAAGCGTTCCGCACCGGGAACGGAAAGCGGTTTCAGCGCAGCACCCGTTGCGGCAATCACCTGAGTCGCCTGCCAGCGATTCTGGGTGCCTGTGATTGCAAAGCCTGAGGCGGTTGGTTCAAGTACCAGTGCATCCTGGGTCACACGCTCGACGCCCGAATCGAGTCCCCGACGGCTGAGCGCGTCGATCAGTTCCGCCCCGGACACTGGGTTGGGCGAGCCGGGGTAATCATCCAATTCGCCGATATTGCCGACCAGACCGCCAGGAAGACCTGTTCCCGCCAGATGCAACACCCGTATGCCGGAGGACGCGGCCTCGAGGGCTGCCACATAGGCGGCTACGCCACTACCCACCACTGCCAGATCAACTGGGCCACTCATCCGTTTTCCTCAATGATCCGAGTGATCCGACAGGCCGGATAGCCCCAGGCCGGACACCATGCGTGCTGAGGGACCGGTACGTCGCCGCCCGCGACGACAAGCGTGAGGTCGTCTGGCGACGCGGTGACCGGAATCGAGCCGCGCGAGGCAGCTTCCTGCACCCATTGCGGCCATCTTGTCTCGTCACCCACGGTTCGATAAAGCCAGGAGTTGCGCCACTGCTCGGTAGTCCACTGTCCGCGCTCGTGCAGGATCTGGCGTACAGCCGCCTTGTCCAATCCCTGGTCGGCGAGCATTCGGGCGACCACCGGCGACATGATCACTGTGGAGATGCCGTTCCAGCGCATGGAGAAGGCTGAACTTGCGCTCGCCATCGCGCTGGCGATTTCCTCCATTCCGCCAGTCACGTTGATGAGAGTTTCCGCGCGAAGCAGCGTGACCGCGCTCGCCTCGGGTGAATGTCCGAGGTCGCTGTGCAGCGATGGCCACGGGCTCCGCGACTCATCTTCGGCGATACAGAGCGAATAGCGGGCGGCCTGGCCGAGCCCGGCGTAGGACACGGCGCCCGGCCAGCCGCCGCCGAGATTCTGCATGACGAGCCGGAGCGCGCGACCGATTGACGCGTTTGCCCGCCAACCCGGCCCGAGAAGACCGAACCCGCTGTTGATACCGAGACGCTTCACAATCGGTCCGCTCACCACCAAAAGTGGTGCCACGTTCTCGTCGGTGGTCTGCACGCCTCGTAGATTGAAAGCGGGGTCGAGCAATG
Organism: Burkholderiales bacterium; assembly: GCA_005798775.1. GTDB lineage: Bacteria > Pseudomonadota > Gammaproteobacteria > Burkholderiales > Burkholderiaceae_E > SYIM01. Next base: position 4,295 of record SYIM01000041.1, on the reverse strand, counting down.
CCTCCACCGCTGCGACCACCACCGGAAAATGCTCGGGGCCACACCCCGCCATCACCGCGTTGGCAGCGACTTTTTCCAGGGTGGCCTGCCCCTGAAGCGGCTCGAGTTCACCCAAAACCGTGGCCGCTGATCGTGTACTGCTCAAGAGCATGCGCTTCACGGCACCAATTTCTGGCGGAACGATGGGAAGCCCGTCGGTCCAACCGCGCCCATGGTAAAGCTCATTGACATCGACCGCGGGGTTGACCGAGTTGATCACCTCCACGCGTTGCCTCGGGAACTGACCCACGCGGGGTGAGCGGGCGAGCAGCGAATCGCGGGCCTCGCTTTCCGTGATTCGCGCCGACACCGTGTCGTCGATCCAGGCGCCGCCTGCCTGCTGGCCCACCGGGATCAGCAGCCAGTGGGATGGGGAGCGGACGTCGCTCACGGCGCTTGCGAGCCGGCGCCCTTCAAAGGGCTCCGACCCGCTGCTCCCAGCGTTCAGGCAGACGGATGGGCTTGACGGTTGTAAAGCCCAGCATGCCGTTATGCGGCATGAACAGGCAGTTGGAGCGCAGCGGATCACCACACACGGCAATGATGATGTCCTCTGGCTTGCAGACGATGGGAACTAGCCGCTCGGGGTCGCGCGACTCGCCAAAGATCTTGGGCGCTTTCCCGAGCCGGGTCATCTCGAAGAGCCCCCGTCTGCCACCTGGCACCAGATTGGTCCAGTTCGTCATGAGATTCTCGAAGCGTTTCGCCGGCATTCGGGCGCGCTCGAACAGTTGCTGCCGGAGCTCGGCCTTGGACATTCCCGCGCGCGCCAGCATCTCGGCGATCAGCGGGCTCAGCACCAGTAGCGGCTGATAGGTACCGTTTGCGATCCCCACCACGAAGATCACTTCCCAGGTGGTATGAGTGACCATGGCATCGGCCAGATAGGGCAGCACCTTGTCAGGGCTGTCGCCGAAGACCGACACGATGACATTGCGCCCAGTAAAACGCGAGATGGTGACCGCATTGCTTCCTGCCGGCTGGCCAAGGTCTTGCGCGACGCTGTGCCAGCCGATGCGGCTGAGCACCGCCTCGTTTTCGGCGAGCACCACATTCCATGTGCCACCGAACGTGCCTTTATCGTTCTGATGGAGCATGAAACCCGCAACGTTCCGGAGGTAAAGCCGCCAGAAGCGTCCGATGGCTGTGTTGGGCTGAAAGCCGTCACGCAGCGCCCCCTGCTCGGTATTGAAGCCCAGCGATCGGACGACCGGACCATTGATGATGATCTGCGTTTCTGCGCCTGGCGTGTTGCCGCTGTGTTCAACACCATAGTGTAAATCGGCCATGGCTTCAACGAGCGCAACCAGCACCGGCATGTACTCAGGGCGGCAGCCGGCGATCACACCATTGACCGCCACGTTCCAGATCGTCGCCTGGCGGTTGTCGGGCAGCAGCGTACCTAGAACTTCATCGGGGTCGCGATCAACAAAATCGAGAAAACGCTGAATACGCTCCATGGTGGGCGGGACGATGGGCAGACCGTCGCTCCAGCCATTCTCGATGTAAAAGCGGTTGATTTCATCGAAGGTACCCATGAAGACCACGTCTTGCGGAGCGGGATCCGGGCTCTGCGCAACCGTTGCCACTGGCTCGGTGAGATTTCGGATGAGATCATTCACGGTTGTGCCGAGCACGCCCGCGCGCAACTCGTCAGGCCGCTGCACGTCGACATGGCCCGGGACCTTGGCGAGTGGCAGGCTGGAATAGCCCAACCCCTCAGCGGTGGTACGGGCCTGCCCCAGGAACCCCTCGCAGCAGAGCGATGAACTCGGGATGCCGGCTTGCTCGGCGACAGCGCTCACCCGCAACACGGCGGGCGTGCAGCTGCCTCAGCAGCCCATGCCTGAGACGACGGCGTCGACCCGAAGCGTCTTCAGCTTATCCGGTAGCTCAGCGAGTACCCGGTGCTCGTCCTCGCCGTGAGTGGAGCCGAACTCGTCCCAGTCGATAAAACTGATGCCAGGGAAGCGGCTGGCGAGTTCAGACTTGAGCAGTTCCCAGATCTCGTCGCCCCGGAAGAGATAATCCCACAGGAAGGCGATACGTTTACCCTCCAGTGAATCGAGGCGTGCCGCAAGCGGACGCGAAGTGATCGTTCTGGCGCTTCGAGGCCAGAAGACCGACTCAACATGGTTCATGAATACTCCCCTTCAATCAGTCTGCCTTGAGGCCCGCCTTGCGGATGATCGGCCCCCATTTTTCGCGCTCTGTTTTCTCAAATGCCGCCAATTCAGCAGCGGTACCCCCGACGGGCTCGTGACCCAGCTGAAGGAGCCGCTGCTGCGTGTCGGGCTGCGCCAGCACCTTGGCGACTTCGGCATTCAGCCGCGTGATGATGGCGGCCGGCGTACCCTTGGGCGCATAAAGCGCGTTCCACGCTGATACGTCAAACCCCGAAAGGCCTTGTTCGGACACCGTTGGGACGCCTGGCAGAAGTGCGGAGGGCTTGGCCGAGGTGACTGCAAGCGCACGCAGCTTGCCGCTCGCGAGCCCCGGTTTGGCCGCGCTGATGGTGTCAATCAGAAGAGGCAGCTGCCCGCCCAGTACGTCGGTCGCTGCCGCAGGCGAGCCCTTGTAGGGCACGCCGAACAGACCGATACCCGTGCGCTCTTTCAGCAACTCCACCACCAGCCGTGCCGTGGTGCTGGGCATGGCGATGTCGGCTGCTTTCGGATCGGTACGCGCCGCAGCCAGGACCTCGGTCACGCTTTTGAAGGAGGCCGACGGACCAGCAGCGATCACCATGGGAAAGCGGCTCACCAGAATGATGGGCTCGAATGCTTTCTCCGCGTCGTAACCGGTGGACGCATAGAGAAAGGGATTCATGGTCTGCGTGCCCGAGGTGCCCATGGTGAGCGTGTAGCCATCGGGCGCAGCGCGCGCTGCCTCGGCGGTGCCGACGTTGCCGCCCGCACCGGCGCGGTTTTCAATGAAGAAACTCTGCCCGACGGCCTTGCTGAGTTGTTCGGCAACGAACCGGGTGGCGACGTCGGTGCCCTGTCCGGCCTGATAGGCCACACTGCTCCGGACCGGGCGGACGGGGTAGTCTTGTGCCTGAACGATGGCAGAGCAGGTTGCTGCCGATACGGCAAGCGTTACAAGCCATTTCATGCTGGGTGTCTCCGAATAAAAATTATGGGCATCACGATGCCTGAAAGGTGTCAGCGCGGCAACCGTTCGACAACTGCTCCGCTCGCTTTCAGTCTGGCCCGCTCGGCTTCATCGTAACCATGCTCGGCGAGAATGGTGTCGGTATCGGCCGCAAATGCGGGCGGCGCCTTGCCTGGGGAGCCAGGGGTCTCGGACAGTTTCAGCGGAATGCCAGTGCTCCGATAGTCGCCTTCACCCGCCACAGCCATGTTGCGGTGGCGGGTATGCTCGAGTGCAAACGCCTCGGGGATGGAATTGACCGGACCGATAGGCACACCCGCCATCATGAGTTGATCGCAGAGCGGGTAGCGAGTGAGTGCCGAGAGCGTCTTCTCGATAGTTTCCCTTAGCGCCGGCCGGTGCTGCATGCGCTGCGCGTTATTTGAAAAGCGCGGATCGGTGAGCAGATGACCCAGCCCGACGTGCTCGCAGAAGCGGCGGAACTGTCCGTCGTTGACCACGCCAAGAAAAATCTCACCGTCGGCGCAGCGGTATCGGTCGTAGGCGGCGATACTGGGATGCGAGCTTCCCAGGAGCCCTGGCGCACGGCCCGAGTGCATCCAGTTGACCGCCTGCGGCACCAGAATGCTGAGCGCGCTGTCAAAGAGCGTCGCGTCAACCCGCTGGCCGCGACCCGTTCGGGTGCGTGCAAGGACGGCCATCAGAATGCCGCTCACCGCCATATGGCCTGTAACCAGGTCGACGATTGGAACACCCACGCGAGTGGGGCCCGCAGCTGGGTCGCCATTGATGCTCATCAGCCCGCACATGGCCTGCAGGACAGCGTCGTAGCCGGGCAACCCGCCCAGCGGGCCATCGCGACCGAATCCGGAGATCGAACAGTAGATGAGACCCGGAAAACGCGGCGACAGATCGTGCTCGAAGCCCAGGCCCCAGCGCTCCATGGTGCCGGACAGGACGTTTTCCACCAGTACGTCGGCGCCATCAAGCAGGCGCAGCAGAACCTCGCGCGCTTCGGGGCGGTTGAAGTCAAGCGCGAGCGCGCGCTTGCCGCGGTTGAGGTTTCCGTAATACGCGGCCGATCCGATGGCCGTGAAGGGGGGGCCTAGATGACGGGTTTCATCGCCGCTGGGCGGCTCGAT
>SYIM01000040.1 GCA_005798775.1 Burkholderiales bacterium | reverse complement strand
GGGTTTGCGCTGTACCACTGCGGTTCATATCTGCTATGGCTATGGCATCCAGGCCAACATCGACTGGAAGCGCTCGCTCGGTGGCGAGTGGCGTCAGTATGAGGTGGTATTCCCGGCGCTTGCCAGAAGCCGGATCAACCAGGTATCGCTCGAGTGCATAGCCTCACAGGTGCCGATTGAACTGCTGCGGCTGCTCGAGGGTAAGGACGTACTCCTGGGGGTGATCGATGTCGCGACCGATACGGTCGAAACGCCCGCGCAGGTGGCTGACACCATCGCGCGCGCGCTCGCCCATGTGCCGCAAAACCGGCTCTTTGCCTGCACCAATTGCGGCATGGCGCCCATGAGCCGCGAGGTGGCGCTCGCCAAGCTGGAGGCGCTCGTGGCGGGTGCCCGGCTTGCGCGCGAGCGGCATGGCTGAGACGCGCCCACGCGACTGACGCAAAGCGGAGAACGTATGGTGCAGACGCTATCTGATACACCTGCTGATCATGGCGTGATGCTGATCACCGGCGGCAGCCGAGGCATTGGCGCGGCGACTGCGCGGCTTGCTGCCGCCGCAGGCTGGACGGTTGCCCTGGTCTACCGGGACCGGAGGCTTGAGGCTGAGGAACTGGTCGCAAGCATGGAAGCCGATGGCAGGCGTGCGGTGGCAATTCGCGCCGATGTGTCTGATGAGCGCCAGATCATGGCGGCGTTCGAGGTGGCGGATTCGCTTGGACGGCTGACTGCGCTCGTCAACAACGCAGGCATCACCGGCGGGGTCAGCCGCATCGAGGCGCTTGATGCCGCCATGCTTGATTCGCTGCTTTCCATCAACGTGCGCGCGCCACTGCTCTGCGCGCGCGAGGCTGTCAAGCGAATGTCGAGCCGGCACGGCGGTGCCGGTGGTTCGATCGTCAATCTCAGTTCGGGTGCGGCGCAGCTCGGCTCGGCCGGCGTTTGGGTGCATTACGCTGCCACCAAGGGTGCGATCGATTCCATGACAATCGGCATGGCCCGCGAGCTCGGCGCTGACGGAATTCGGGTGAACGCGGTACGGCCTGGTCCGATCGACACCGAGATTCATGCCGATCGGCCGCCCGGCCAGCTTGATCAGATGGCGCGTTCGGCGCCGCTCGGCCGGGTGGGGACGCCTGATGAGATCGCGCGGGTGATCGTCTGGCTATCCGACGGTGCGCAATCGTCCTATGTCACGGCTGCGCTGGTCGATGCCCGGGGCGGGCTCTAGCCGCCCCGCATGAAATAGGCTCAACCGCGCGAGTCAGTGGCGGACGGCTTGAGCGCGCTGAAGAGTGGCAACTGGCGTACGTCTGTGGGATCGTCTGCTGGTCCGGGCTCGGCTGCGTGCAGTACGGCAGTGCGTACGCGCTTCGCATCGGACGGGTAACGGGCGGTTGATTCAACCTGATCGGGTGACGATTTGGGAAGGTGCGCGTTCTGATCCGCCCTGCTGAGAGTCCCTACCCGCACGCCCAGCAGACGGAGCTTTCGTTCAAGCGGAACACGCTTGAGGCAACTTCCGGCTGACGCGCGAATAAGCGCAGCCTCTGCGGTGGCCTCGTGCAAGGTCTGGTCACGTGTCACGGTGGTGAAGTCCTCGTAGCGCAGCTTGATGCCGATAGTTCGGCCAACATAGCCCTTGCGGCGCAGATCGTCGGCCACCTTGACGCAAAGCTCGGTGAAGATTTCGGACAGGCGCTCGCGGTCGCGCCGCGGATGCAGATCATGTTCAAAGGTGGTCTCGCGACTGATCGAGCGCGGCTCGCTGTAGGTCACCACCGGCCGGTCGTCGCGGCCATGTGCGGCCTCGTGGAGCCACGCGCCGACGCTGCGGCCGAAGTGATCGATCAGCAGGGTCGGTGGCACTGCGGCCAGTTCACCAATCGTCCGGATGCCCAGCGTTTCGAGCCGGGCCGATGCCTTGGGACCGATGCCATTGATGCGTCGAGCCGCAAGCGGCCAGATCCGTGAACGGATGTCCCCGGTGTCGAGAACGGTGAGTCCGTCGGGTTTGTCGAGCTCCGAAGCGATCTTCGACAGCAGCTTGTTGGGGGTGATACCGACCGAGCAGGTGAGACCGCAGCGCTCATGCAGGCGCGCTTTTAACTGTACGCCAAGGGTATGACCCCCATCATTCTGCACACCGGGGCAGTCGGTGAGGTCGATGTAGATTTCATCGATACCGCGGTCCTCGATGACCGGCGCAATCTCGGCCACCGCTGCCTTGAACATCCGAGACATGCGGCGGTATTCATCAAAGTCAGCCGGCAGCAGCAACGCATCCGGGCAGAGCGCCGCGGCTTTCATCAGGCCCATTCCCGAGTGGACGCCGAAGGCGCGCGCCTCGTAGGTGGCGGTGGTGATCACGCCGCGGCCTGCGTAGTCGCGAAGACGTGGAAGGCCCACCTGTGGGCCGCTATCGCGCTCGGTAGATCGGCGTCGGCCACCGATCACCACCGGCAGGCCGCGCAGATGGGGATAGCGCAGCAACTCGACCGATGCATAGAACGCATCCATGTCGAGATGGGCGATCCTGCGTGAACGAGGCGGGTCTGGATCTTTCAAGCGGTGGTCAGCGGGGTTGAGTCGCGGCAAGCGCGGCCTTCAGATCACCTTATCATGGCGGCTTTCCTGACAACGAAGCAGAGCAGACTCCACCCATGGCCATGGTATTGCTGGTTCGGCACGGACAGGCGGCCTTCGGGTCGGACAACTATGACCGCCTTTCGGATCAGGGACGGCAGCAGGCGCGCTGGCTGGGTGAGCATCTGGCAGCACTCGGCGTGTCGCCGGTACGGGCGGTGGCCGGCACGCTCTCGCGTCAGCGCGAGACGGCTACGGAAATCCTGCTGGCCATGGGGCTCTCCGCTAGCATATCGCTCGCCGAAGACGCGAGCCTCGATGAATACGACGGCGAATCACTTTATCGCGTTCACACGGGTGGCGCTGATCAGATGGCCCACCAGCGGCGCGATTTCCGCGATTACTGGCGGACCTTTCGCGAGGCGATGCAGTACTGGTCCGACGATGCGCTCGACGGCGTACCGGAGTCCTGGAGTGGGTTTGGAGCGCGCGTGCGGAGCGCAGTCGACTCGGCGAGTACGGGCTTGGCCCGCGAGGACACGGTGCTCCTGGTGAGCTCGGGCGGGGCGATTGGGCGCCTGATTGCCGACATCATGAATGCCCCAGCATCCACCGCCATCGAACTGAACCTGCAGTTCCGAAACACGGGTGTGTGCGAACTGATTGCCGGGCGGGGCACACTGCGGCTCCTCAGCTATAACGCGATCCCGCATCTGGCCCGCTCCGAACGCCAGCATGCGATCACCTTTGCCTGACCTGTCCGGAGTCTTTCGATGAGCAACCCGTCGTCCCCATCGCGGCCCCGCTGGTTTGAAGATTATGTTCCTGGTGCGGTACACGAACTCGGCACCATCACTGTGAATGGCGGTGAAATGCAGGAGTTCGCGGCGAGGTTTGATCCGCAGTCGTATCACTTGGATCCTGAGGCCGCCGCGCAGACGCACTTCGGGGGCCTGATCGCAAGCGGCTGGCATACAGGCTCGATGATGATGCGGCTGCTTGCGCTCAACTACCTCGCACCGGAATCGAGCCTGGGTTCGCCTGGCATCGAGACCCTGCGCTGGCCGCGGCCAGTGCGGCCAGGCGATGTGCTCAAGGTGCGGGTGACCGTACAGGGCGCGCGCCGGTCGCAGTCACGGTCCGATCGCGGCATTGTTCAATCGCTGATCGAGGTCAGCAATCAGAACGGCGAAGTCGTGATGACCGCCAACCCGGCCAATCTGATTCTTTGTCGGCCCGCTTGAGGCTGCTGCCCCTTCGCTCCCTACAGGATGACCTCATGATGCTCACCGCACAGGCTGCAAGCGCCGCGGCGCCCCTTTTCGCGCCGTTTTCGTCGGCCAAATTCTCATTACCCAGCCGGGTGGTCATGGCGCCCATGACGCGGTCGTTCGCAATCAGCGGCGTTCCGGCTATCGCCGCACCGGAGTACTACGCTCGTCGCGCACGCGCCGATGTCGGTCTGGTGATTTCCGAAGCCACCCTGGTGGGGCGCCCGTCAGCGGGCAATGAACCGGATGTACCCCGGTTCTGGGGGGAGGATGCGCTGGCTGCCTGGCAGCCAGTGGTGACAGCGGTCAACGCAACCGGAAGCGCGTTCTGGCCGCAGCTCTGGCATGTGGGCGCCGTCCGCAATCCCATGGTGAAGTGGACGCCGCCCGCGCCGCCCGAGAGTCCGTCCGGGGTTGTGAAACCCGGGCGCGAGTATGGCGTCGCCATGACCGAGGCCGACATTGAAGCCACCATTGACGCGTTTGCGCAGGCAGCGGCGCAGGCCAGGCGCCTTGGCGCGGGCGGTGTTGAGCTGCATGGCGCGCATGGCTACCTGATTGACCAGTTCTTCTGGGCAGGCACCAACCAACGCACCGATCGCTGGGGGGGCGCAACGCTTGCTGAACGCAGCCGCTTCGCGGTTGAGACGATTCGCGCGGTGCGCGCGGCAGTGGGTGCGTCGTTTCCGATTTGTATTCGCCTGTCTCAATGGAAACAGCAGGAATTTGCCGCCCGGCTAGCCATGACACCCGATGAAATGCTGGCCTGGCTTCGCCCATTGATAGATGCCGGCGTGGATGTGTTTCAGTAAATAACTGAGGGCTGTTGTGCTGGATACACTGAAGAATCTGTTCGCCGTCGCGGACCTCCGCAACCGAGTGC
>SYIM01000039.1 GCA_005798775.1 Burkholderiales bacterium | reverse complement strand
GCTGCGCTATCGGCGCGCGTCCGGTTGACCAGCACATCAAGGGCCTGCAGGTGATGGGCGCCCAGATTTCGATCGAACATGGCTATGTAGTGGCGAAGGCCTCGCGGTTGCGCGGCGCGCGCATCGTGACTGACATGGTCACTGTAACCGGTACCGAAAATCTGATGATGGCGGCCACCCTTGCTTCAGGAACTACGCTCATCGAAAACGCTGCGCGCGAGCCTGAGGTGGTTGACCTCGCCCACGCACTGAATGCGATGGGCGCGCGGGTATCGGGTTCGGGTACCGACCGAATCGAGATCGAGGGCGTTGAGGCGCTTCACGGTGCACGTCATGCGGTCATGGCTGACCGTATCGAAGCGGGCACTTTCCTGTGTGCTGCCGCTGCCGCGGGGGGCGACGTTCTGCTTCGCGGCGTGGCGAGCACCACGCTCGATGCAACGCTTGAGAAACTGAGAGCTGCGGGGGCACGTATTGAAGTGGGGAGCGACTGGCTGCGTCTTGCCATGTCCGGCCGGCCGCAGTCGGTGAGCGTACGAACCGCGCCCGTCCCTGGACTTGCAACCGACATGCAGGCCCAGTTCATGGCGGTTGATGCGATCGCCTCAGGCACCGCGACCGTTACCGAAACCATTTTCGAGAACCGCTTCATGCATGTGCTCGAAATGCAGCGACTGGGCGCCGACATCGCCATCGAGGGCAACACGGCCGTGGTTCGCGGCGTTGAACGTCTGTCGGGCGCAACGGTCATGGCGACCGATCTGCGAGCATCCGCCGGCCTGGTGATTGCCGCGCTGGTGGCCGAGGGCGAGACCATCATTGACCGCATCTATCATCTGGACCGCGGCTACGAGGGCATCGAGGCCAAGCTCGGCGCGCTCGGGGCGGCAGTCGAGAGGCTTCGATAAGCCGCGCCATCCGGGACACAGCACGTGATTACGCTTGCGCTATCCAAAGGCAGGATCTTCGATGAAACGCTGCCGCTGCTTGCAGCGGCTGGAATTTCCGTGGAAGCGGTTCAGTCCGACTCCCGAAAACTGATCGTGCAGACCGGTGATCCAGAAGTGAGGCTGATCATCGTTCGCGCGAGTGATGTGCCCACCTATGTTCGCTATGGTGCAGCCGACCTCGGGGTGGCCGGTCGCGACGTGCTGCTCGAGAGCGGGGTAGAGGGCATCTATCAGCCCATCGATCTGGGCATTGCCCGGTGCCGGCTATGCGTGGCGGTACCGCAGGGGTTTGATTACGCGCAGGCCGTTCGTCGCGGAGCGCGCATGCGGGTGGCCACCAAATACGTCGATTGCGCGCGCCAGCACTTCGCTCTGAAAGGCGTGCATGTCGACTTGATCAAGCTCTATGGTTCAATGGAACTCGCGCCGCTCGTGGGGCTTGCCGATGCCATTGTTGATGTGGTGAGCAGTGGCAGTACCCTGCGCGCCAACCGGCTGGTTGAAGTTGAGGAAATTCTTGCGATCTCCGCGCGTCTGATCGTCAATCAGGCTTCGCTTAAAACCCAGCCGCGAAAAATCGGGCCGATCCTGCGGGCAGTGGGCGGCGCGGTGGCTGCGCGGGCTGCACGGTCGGGGGGATCGTCATGAGTACCCGGGGTTTGCAGCCTTTGATCCGGCGTCTGTCGAGCGCCGACCCGGGGTTTTCTGTCGAACTCAGCGGGCTCCTCGCCTATGAGGCCCAGACCGACGCATCGGTCGCGGTGGCTGTCGAGGCAATCGTCAATGACGTTCGGGCCCGGGGTGATGAGGCCCTCCTTGAATACACACGGCGCTTTGACCGGCTGCCGGTCACCTTGGCGGCGGCGCTTGAACTCTCACCCGCCACACTGGCCGATGCCCTGGCCGCGCTTGCCCGCCCCGAGCGTGAGGCGCTCGAGGCGGCTGCAGGGCGCGTGCGCGATTACCACGAGCGCCAGCTTGCCCACTCCTGGGAACATGTCGAGCCCGACGGTACCCGGTTGGGCCAGCGCATCACGCCGCTTGATCGGGTGGGACTCTATGTTCCGGGTGGCAAGGCTACGTACCCGTCTTCCGTGCTGATGAACGCAGTGCCCGCGCGGGTCGCTGGCGTGGGCGAACTCATCATGGTGGTGCCCACACCCGACGGCGCCCGTAATCCCATGGTGCTCGCAGCGGCAGCGATCGCGGGCGTGGATCGGGTGTTCACGATTGGTGGCGCACAGGCTGTGGCGGCGCTTGCGTTTGGCACTGCCAGCGTGCCGGCGGTGGACAAGATCGTGGGTCCTGGGAACGCCTATGTGGCAGAAGCCAAGCGGCGGGTGTTTGGCACCGTAGGCATCGACATGATCGCTGGCCCCAGTGAAATACTGGTGATCACCGACGGGTCAGTGGATCCCGACTGGGTCGCCATGGATCTATTTTCACAGGCTGAACACGACGAACTCGCTCAGGCGATTCTGCTCTGCCCGGAGCCCGACTACATCGAGCGGGTGTATCAGTCGATCGCGCGCCTCCTGCCCGGCATGAGTCGCCATACCGTGATCGAGCGTTCGCTCGCCGATCGCGGTGCGCTTATCTGCGTGCGCGACATGGAAGAGGCGTGCTCGATCGCAAGTGCGATCGCAGCCGAGCACCTGGAAATCATCGCAGCCGAGCCGCGCCGCTGGGCTGATCGTATCCGGCATGCGGGTGCAATTTTTCTCGGGCCCTATGCATCCGAGTCGCTGGGCGATTACTGCGCGGGACCCAACCATGTACTGCCCACGATGCGTACCGCGCGGTTTTCGTCGCCGCTCGGGGTCTACGATTTTCAGAAGCGCAGTTCCATGATCGAGATCGCGCGCCCGGCCGCGCAGACCCTCGGGCGGATCGCATCGGTGCTTGCGCGTGGCGAGGGGCTGGAGGCGCACGCGCGCAGTGCCGAACTGCGGCTCGATTCGCAGCAACCGGCCGCTGCCGTGGCCGCGGCGGGCGGTGCTCCGCGCCCCCCGGAATCATCGGTTCGCGTATCCGTTTTATCGGCAGGCGGTCTTGATCGGAGCGTGGCCAGCCTCATCCGTTCCGATGTCCGCGAGATGGCGAGCTATCAAGTGCCGTCCTCGGCGGGACTGGTGAAACTCGATGCGATGGAAAATCCGTATCGGCTCCCCGATGCGCTTCGCGTTGCACTCGCCACCCGCCTCGCCGTTACGCTCATCAATCGCTACCCCGTGCCTTCTTATGCCGGGCTGAAGCGGGCCATTGTCGCGCGGCTGGGCGTTCCAGGCGGTTACGATGTGCTGCTGGGGAATGGATCAGACGAACTGATCACCATGCTCTGCGTGGCCACGGCCCGGCCCGGTGCCGTTGTTCTTGCGCCGGTACCCTCTTTCGTGATGTACGAGGTCTCGGCAAAACTTGCCGGGAGTCGGTTTGTTGGCGTGCCACTCGCCCCTGACCTCTCGCTCGATCTGCCCGCGATGCTGGCCGCGATCGCCCTTCACCGTCCGGCGATCGTCTTTCTCGCTTATCCGAACAATCCCACGGGTAACTGTTTCGAGACCGCGCAGATCGAGGCCATTCTCGATGCCTCGCCAGGGCTGGTGGTGCTCGATGAGGCCTACCAGCCGTTTGCACCGGACAGCTGGATGCCCAGGCTTTGCGCGTATCCAAACATGCTGGTGATGCGAACGCTGTCCAAGCTCGGACTTGCCGGGCTGCGGTTGGGCTACCTGTCTGGCCACGCCCGCTGGCTTGCCGAACTCGACAAGGTCCGCCCGCCCTACAACATCGGCGTACTGAACGAAGTGGCAGCCGAGTTTGCGCTCGAGCATCTGGCGGTGTTCGAAGAGCAGGCTGCGGACATCCGGGCCGAGCGTGAGCGTCTGCATGCGGCATTACAGGCGGTTGCTGGCGCCCGCCCGATCGCCTCGCATGCCAATTTCCTTCTGGTCCGTGTCGCCGACAGCGCGGCAGTGCAGCGCCGCATGCGTGAGCTCGGTGTGCTGGTGAAGGACGTCGGTAAGGTGCATTCGTTGCTTCTGAACTGCCTGCGGGTTACGGTGGGCGCGCCGGCTGAGAACGAGGCGATGCTGGCAGCGCTGGCAGATGCGCTGAAATCGCTGCCGGCCGCTGCGCCGGATGCGTCCGCACCTTCTGCGACCGCCTCCTCTTCGCCGACCTCTGTGGCCCCCCGTCCTGCCGCCCTCCTCTCTGCTGTCCCTAAAGCCTGATCGTCGAGAGCCTACCGATGCGAACCGCCGAAGTCACCCGTAACACTGCTGAAACCCAAATCCGTGTGCGCGTCAACCTTGATGGCACAGGCCGTCAGGCGCTTGCCACCGGTGTGCCTTTCCTCGATCACATGCTCGATCAGATC
>SYIM01000038.1 GCA_005798775.1 Burkholderiales bacterium | reverse complement strand
CCTACGGTCGCGCCCAGCGCGTCGACCGACGTGATCAGAACGGTATCAATGGCTTTGGCTGGGACCTGGATGTTGAACGAGCCATCGGCGTCGACGGTAAACGGGCCGAGCTTGCTCGGGCCGGTTTCTGGCGAGATGACGTCGAAAGAAACTTGTCCACCGGGCAGGGCCTTTCCCTTGATGGTGAGGGTGTTGGCGCCCAGGGTCTGTGAATCGATACGCAGTTCACCAAGAAGCGTGCGCATCGGCATGGCGGGCGTTTCGCTTGCGAAGGTTCCGGTTCCCTCTTTGGCAGCCGCGAGTGCTACGTCGCGGCCCTGGTCGAGCAGATCGCGTCCGAGCGCTGATAGTTCGCCGGGCTTGCTGTTGGCGATGCTCTCTTTCAGCGACCGCTCGAACTGCTCGAGCGTGTCAGAGATGCGGCCATTGTTGAGGGAATCTACGCCTGACAGTTTCGCGAGGGCCAGACCGTATTTTTCGGCGTTGGTGAGCACCGTGCCGTTGCCAGCCATGAACTGGGGCGAGTTCGTTGCCACAGGCCGGTCGGTGATCGACATGCCTTCAAGCCCAAAGGCCTTTGCCACCTGCTGGTTGGCCGAGATAACCGAGGCGCCCTGCGCAGGCGCACTGCTCTCGGTTGCACCAGCCAGGCGGGCAGCGAGTTCGGTGAGCGGGGTGATATTGACTTCTAAGAGGGCGCTATCGCCGACCTTACGATATTTGGGATTGGCGGCGTCAATGACTTCGACGGCACGCAGGTCAATACCGAGCGAGCGCATTTCACGGGAGACTTCATCGTCGAAGTTTGGGGCTGCGCCATTCAGATCGACTGCCCGGAACAGAACGGGGCCCGTATAGCCGATGTTTCGGATCCTGAATCGCGCCGTGCCATCGCTCTCAACCGGGATGTAGTCTCGTAACTGATCGTTTGTGTCGTAGAGGCGAATCGGGCGACCCACCGTGTCGAAGGCCCTGATCCCGACCCCGGTGCTGACGGGGCCGGCGGTGACGGTGAGCAGCACATCGATGGCAGCGTCCACCGCGAAGTCGAAAGCCGTGAGAGCGCTTGACTGTCCGTAGGCGTCATCAATCCGCGCTTCCACTTTCCAGGCGCCGCCGATCGGGTTCAGCCCCTTCTGGGCGAAGTCAGCCGTGGTCAGCGTGCGCACAGCCACCTTGGCGGCGATCTGAGTGTCGGTCAGCGGCTGACTCAGTTCTGCAGAAGTCCCGTCGGGCGCCCGCAGGATGAGCGTGAGCCGCTGGCCCGCTAAGGTTCCCGCTGCGAGGTGGACGGTGATGCTGGTTCCATCGGAGAGTTCGGTGCCTGACAGCACGCCATCGGTCTTCGCCTCGTCGGCAAATACCGAGAGCGGGCGCGGAGGCGGCGCAGGGATCTGTGCAGCCACGGCGCCGCCGCCGCCACCGCCACCACCGCCGCCAGCAGCAGCGGCAAGGCCCAGGCCGCCCAGCAGGATTCCGGCCGAACTCCCCATGCCTTTGCCGGCTCCGGCAACGTCGGTGCTGGAACCGGTCCCCGAATCGGCCGTTGCCGCTGGCGGGGGGGCTGGAGGCGCCTCCACCATGGCGGGCGGCGGGCTCCAGACCGCAAGCGTCAGCGGCTGGGGGGTGCCGTCAAGGGCTTCAACGTCAAGCGGTTCACCGCCCGCGGTGAGGTAGCGGAGCCTGCCGTCCCGCCCGCTGCGCGCAAGTAGCCTGTCCAACCCTTCCGAGGCGTTCGCGAAAAAACTTTCGATGACCAGCGTCGCCGCGCCTGCGTCGCCGAGTTGAAGGTAAAGGGTGCGCCCGATTCGGCGCGCGCTCAGCTTGCGAACCGCTCGGCCGGTTGCGGTGTCGATAACTTCAAACGTTTCGCCTGCCAGCGCACCGATTCGCGTGGTACGTCCCGGGGGAATCTCAAGCTGCCGCCCCCCGCCCGATTCGTTAAAGGAAATCAGCCGAAAGGAACCGCGCGACGCCGACCTAAAGAAACCGAAATCCATCAACCCGTCCCTTCAAAACGGGCGCAGCGAATCGGAGCCACCCCGTACGGGAGGGTCGACCGTAAGGTCGGGAACTTTAGATGGCGCGCAGGCGGCCACGAGGAACTTGTTCAGCTCGTCGCGGGTGCCCTCGCGTGCCAGGGTGTGGCCTGCTGGAACGCGTGCGCCAGATGGAGAATGACGTCTTCCGCGAAGGGCCGCCCGGCAAATTGCATGCCCACGGGCATCCCGTTGGCAGACTCTCCGCAGGGAAGAGCAATCGACGGCAGACCGAGAAAATTGAGCGGACGCTGCAGACGGGTAAGCAAAGCGAGGATTCGATCCATCCGTGCGCCGCCGCCCACGTCGGTCTCGGCCAGTGTGGGTGTGGGGATGGCGAGGCTGGGTATGTGGAGTACATCAACCTGGTTGAAGACCTCAGACAGGAATCGCTGCAACAATTCGCCCCGCAGACGCAGGGCGTCGATATAGCGCGAGGCGGGAACCGCGAGGCCCCGCATCAACCGAGCCCGGACCTGGGCTGAGTAGTCTTGCGGCCGGGTACGTAGCCAGTTACCGTGGAGCGTGGCCGCTTCGGCTGCGATCACGTGGGTGGCGGCGATCTCTGCGGCCCGCATGTCGGGGAGGTCGACCGGAATGATCCGGCAGCCCATGCTCGCCAGGACCCTGCGTGCTTCATCAATGCAGCGCGCGACCACTGGATCCAGGTCGTCATGGAAAAACTGATTGGGTACGCCCACGCGAAGTCCGCTCAAGGGTTGCCGAAGGCGGGCACCATAGTCGGGAACAGACTGAGCGGGCGTTGTGGGGTCACGCGGGTCAGCGCCGGCAAGTACCTGCAGCATGAGCGCGCAGTCGAGTGCGGTTCGGGCGAGCGGCCCGATCGTATCCATGGAAAAAGAAAGCGGCATGGCGCCCGCACGGCTCACGCGGCCATAGCCCACCTTCAGGCCTGTCACGCCGCATAAAGAGGCGGGCAGCCTGACTGACCCGCCGGTATCGGATCCCAGCGCGCCAAAGGTTGCACGGGCAGCAACCGCAGCGCCCGAACCGCTTGAAGATCCACCTGTGATGTATGCCGTGTTCCAGGGATTGCGCGCGGGGCCGAAATGAACATTGTGGCCGGTGGGGCCGTACGCGAATTCGGCCATGTTCAGCGTACCGAAGTCGATGGCGCCCGCGGCATCGAGCCGGTCGAGGGCGGTGGCGGTGGTGTCGGCGCGCACGTCGCGGCGGATCGCTGAGCCGCAGGTGGTGACCAGCCCGGTACGGTAGAACATGTCCTTGTGGGCCATTGGGATGCCGTGCAGGGGACCCCGGAAATGTCCCCGCGCGGCCTCGCTGTCAAGAGCGCGGGCCTGGGCCATGGCCGGTTCCTCATCGATCCGGATGAAGGCGTTGATCGCCGGTTGCACCGCTCGGGCCCGGGCGAGCTGCGCCTGCAGGAGCTCAACGGCCGAGACGCGACGGGCCCGCAGTGCGGCGGCTGCCTCAGCCAGTGTCATTTCATGCAGCGCGCTCATCGGATGGATCCCTGACGCATGGCGGCATCGAACCCCGAAGGCTCGGCTTCAAAGGCCAGCTCACTGTAGGCATGGTGAGCCGTTCGCAGCTGTGCGCCGAGATTGGTGGCGATCAGGGAGGCGTCAGCTTCGTCGATCGGGCAGCCTTGCGCCGCCAGCGACTGCTGGATGAAATCGGGCGAGAGATCGTCCTGCATGGAGAAGCTCCTTGGAAATTGAGAGGGCTAGCGACTTGCGCGGGTGACCAAAGACAGGCCGGCGAAGATCGAGATCATCGCACCCCAGACCCAGACGCTGTGCGCTTCGCCGAAAAACAGCCAGCCCCAGAAAACACCCCAGAGCGTGACCAGAAAGCCGGTTTGACTGAAAAACACCGGGCCCGCCAGCCGCATTACTTCGAAAAACAGCAACGCGCCGACCGAGCTGAGCGAAGCATGCGCGATCATGGCCCAGTCGCCGGCGTGAGCAGGCGGAAGCGGCAGATGCAGGCCGCGAAGCAGCCCGAACGGGAGCAGGCAGATCAGCGATCCGGCCTGCATCGCGCCGGCCAGTGCGATCGAGTCAACCGCCGATGGCCGCTGGCGCGCGATGTAGATATTCGAGACCGCATAGGAAAACGGCACCAGCAGGCAAGCCACCACCCAGGGGGTCATCGACGGATCCGGGAGGCTCGCCCGAGGCAGGAGCACCATCAGTGTCCCGGCCACCCCGAACCCGAGGCCGGCGATTCGAAGACCCTGTAGCGGCGCCATCCGGAACGCCAGCGCGAGCGCATAGGTGATGAGGGGCGAGAGGGTATTCAGCACCGCTGCAAGCCCTGCAGGGACATGCGCCATCACCAGGACCACCAGCGTGTTGGGAATGGCGATTGCCGTGACGCCGGCAATGAGGGCGTAGCGGGTGTGGGGCAACAGGGAGAGCGGGTTCGTGCCACGCAAGGCGGCGATCAGGAGCAGGGCGGGGGCACCGACTGCGTTCACAAACACCATCCACGCCACCGGATCAACCTGATGCTGGGAGCCTATCTTCGCGAGCGAGATCTGCAGACCCCAGATCGCGCCCATGATCATCATGTAGCCAATCGCGAGTGGCAGTTGCTGAGGGGGCGATGCATGGTTGGGACTTGGATTGGACATTGGCTCAGTCGGAAGAGGCGCTAACCCGCAAATCGACACGGGTCCGCCCGAATCCTGCCACGAACAAGACTTTGGGTGCGGCCGCGATTGAAAGGTACGTCGGCCGCTCGAGCGGGCAGGGCAGGCGGCATGGGGTACCTTTCATGCCATGGCAACGCCCGTGCGTCATTCAGATCAGGTCAGCGCAGACGTCGCGTCACCTGCGAATCCCGCTCATCCTGCGCTTTCGTCCTGTCTGGCGCAGTACCAACGGGTTTTCGGAAACCAGCTTCCCGCGCCGGTTGTTGACGCAGCGAAGCGTGCAATCGTCGACTGGTTTGCCGTGGCACTGGCCGGCATGGCTGATGCGCAGACGCGCTCACTGGCGATGGTCGCGAGGGGCTGGCAGTCTGGGGGCACGGCACTCACGCTTGACGGTAACCGCATGGCACTAGCGGCTTACAAAGGCGGGGCGCCCGCACTTGCCGATGTCATGGGGGGTATGTTCCACTCAATTTTTCGGGTGTAAATTCGGTCCTGCCACATCTTAAGAACGGAAAGCTCAAGGCCGTGGCGATGACCAGTCTGGGGCGCCTGCCCGCGCTTCCCGACGTTCCTGCAATTGCCGTAACCTACCCCGGGTTCGAAGCTGGTGTCACCCCTGCGGTATGGCTGCCCGCCCCCGCGCCGCCCGAGATCATTGAGCGACTCCACGCTGCCATCGTCAAAGTCATCCGTACGCCCAAATTTCTTCAGACTGCGGAGCGTGCGGGAGAGGGGCAACCAGTCGGCAACCGGCCTGAGGAGATGGCCGAAGTCGTTCGAAAGGATCTGGAGCGATACGCCGTTTTGATCAAGGCGGCCGGTATCCGGCCGGAATGAGCCTGCACACGCAACCAGGAGATCGAGTCATGCAGAGAGTCGTCAAACAGCAACGGGTGGGGCTGCTGGTGCCTTCCTCCAATTCCACGCAGGAGCCTGAGTTTGCATCGACGCTGCCCTCGAGCGTATCGCTGCACGTTACCCGCCTCGGTCTGGCGAGCGTTGATCCCGACTCAACGCTAAAGATCGTCGCCGAGCTCGAGAAAGAATCGCGCAAGCTCGCCGACGCCGACGTGGACGTCATTTTGCTTGCAGCCACTGCGCCCTCCACCCGTATGGGCAAGGGCTATGACGCGCAGTTGATTCAGCGTATTCATGATGCAACAGGGCGCCAGGCTACGACCGCGGCAACCGCCATGATCGCTGCCATGGGCGCTTATCACGCTCGAAAGGTGGCGCTGGCTGGTCCCTGGTCGTCGCAGACCAATCAGCAGGTAGCCGACTTTCTGCATTCGCACGGTATCGAGGTAGTGTCCCAGGTGGCTGCTGAGGTCACACGCAATAACGACATTGGTCGCCTGCCGCCTGAGTCGGCTATTGAACTGGGCCTGAAAGCCGACCGGCCCGACGCCGACGTGCTGTTTCTTGCCTGTGGTAACTGGTGGACGGTTCCTGTCATCGAGGCGCTGGAGGCCCGGGTAGGTAAACCCGTTCTCACCACCAACAATGTGGCTATCTGGCAGGTGCTCAGTATGTTGGGTGGTCACCGTAGCGTGCCGGGCTTTGGTCAACTCTTAAGAGAAATGCCCGCTGCACCCAACGCCTCGACCGAGAAGGCCGCCTGATGGGTGTGCAGACGCCCGGTTGTCAGGGATCGGTCGCTTGGCATCAGTAAAATCTGATCATTTTTCGATTGAGTCCGGGGATTCAAAATGACGATGGTGGTTGAAGAGTCGCTCTTGAATGTCGCTGCAACGCGATGGCTGGAATCGTTTTCGGCGGCGCTCGCAGGTGAGAATCGTACGGCCTTGGCTGCGCTGTTTCACGTCGATTCACATTGGCGCGACATGGTGACCTTCACCGGTCGGATCTCTACCCTGAGCGGTGGGCCAGACATTGCCACTGCGTTGGCGACGGCAGGTCGTGGGGGCCAGCCCCGTGCGTTTGTCATCGATCCGCAGCGCTCGGCGCCGGCACAGGCTTCGCGGGCCGGCTACACCGTGCTCGAAGTGTTCTTCAAGTTTGAGACAGCCGCTGCGCGCGCGCGCGGGATTGTTCGGCTTGATCCAGCCACGCTTGAGGCAGACGCGCCCAAGGCCTGGACCCTCTTCACAGAGGTCGATGAATTCAAGGGCTACGAGGAGACGGTTGGGCGCAGGCGTCCCAAGGGGGAAGTCTATTCGCGTGATTTCAGCGGACCGAACTGGCTCGATCGTCGGGTGTCATCTTCCCGCTATGAAGAT
Organism: Burkholderiales bacterium; assembly: GCA_005798775.1. Classification (GTDB taxonomy): domain Bacteria; phylum Pseudomonadota; class Gammaproteobacteria; order Burkholderiales; family Burkholderiaceae_E; genus SYIM01. The sequence goes on along the minus strand of SYIM01000038.1, from coordinate 185 downwards.
CGCGATCCGATCGTGCTCGTGGTGGGCGGCGGGCAGGCTGGCTTATCGATCGCTGCCCGCCTTCGCCAGCTCGAAGTTGACGCGCTGGTGATCGATACGGCCCATGGGCATTCGAAGGCCGTGCTGATGGCCGTGGAACGGGTGAAGAAGCTGTCGAACCGCGTTCAGGTGATCGCGGGCAATGT
>SYIM01000037.1 GCA_005798775.1 Burkholderiales bacterium | reverse complement strand
GGCATGTCGGCGCCACCGATCGGAATGATGATGAGAACGCCCAGCACGAAGGCGATTGCGGTCATCAGTACAAACGGTATCCAGTCTTGCGTGAGCGCAAACCAGATGCCGAAGCCCAGCATCGCGATGGCAAGCGCCAGGTTGAGCATGTGCTGCCCGCTAAATACCACCGGGGCGCCCTGGAACAGACGGAACTTGTACGCGCCGGAAAGCTTACCGAAGGCGATCACCGACCCCGAGAAGGTGATGGCGCCCACGAAGGTGCCGATGAAGAGCTCGACCCGGTTGGCCGTGGGAATGGACTCGCCCTTGGCCACGATGTTGAATGCCCAGGGCTCGGCGACCGCAGCGACTGCGATGAACACCGCAGCGAGACCGATCATGCTGTGCATGAAGGCGACCAGCTCAGGCATCTTGGTCATTTCAACGCGCTTGGCCATCAGCGTGCCGATGGCGCCACCCACCACCAGACCTGCCAGCACCCAGCCCATGCCTGCAGTCGCTATTTCAGGCTGCAGTTTGTAGATGAGCGCCACAGTGGTGAAAGCGGCGATGGCCATGCCGACCATGCCGAAGGTGTTGCCGATGCGCGAGGTGGACGGGTGCGACAGGCCCTTGAGCGCCTGGATGAAGAACACCGAGGCGATCAGGTACAGGAGTACGACGACATTCAAGCTCATGGTTGTCGCCCCTTTCAGTGGCCGCCGGCGCCCGACTTGGGCGCCTTTTTCTTGAACATCTCGAGCATCCGTCGCGTGACCAGGAAGCCGCCGAACACGTTGACCGCGGCCAGCGCCACAGCGAGCACCCCCATGGTTTTGCCGAGCCCGGTTTCGGTGAGGGCCGCAGCCAGCATGGCGCCCACGATGATGATGGCCGACACCGCATTGGTGACCGCCATGAGCGGAGTGTGCAGCGCTGGGGTGACATTCCAGACCACGTGGTAGCCGACATAGATGGCCAGCACGAAAATGATCAGGTTGATCATGAAGGGGTTGATCGCTTCCATGCTGTCAGCTCCGAAGAACCTGGCCGTCGTGCGTGACGAGGCAGGCTTTCACGATGTCGTCTTCGAGGTCGACGGTGAAGTTGCCGTCCTTGTCGAACACGAGCTTCAGAAAATCGATGACGTTGCGCGCGTAAAGTGCCGAGGAATCGGCCGGTACGGTGGCGGGCAGATTGGGCTGTCCAATGAGGGTCACGCCATGCTTGACCACCCAGCGGCCGGGCTCGCTGATGGCGCAATTGCCGCCCTGTTCGACCGCCATGTCGAGGACGACCGACCCGGGCTTCATCGATCGTACCATCTCTTCGGTCACCAGCACCGGTGCCTTGCGGCCTGGGATCAGCGCCGTGGTGATCACGATGTCGGCCTGTTTCATACGGTCGGCCACCGCCTGTGCCTGGCGCTTCATCCAGCTCTCGGGCATGGGTCGCGCGTACCCACCCGCCCCCTTGGCGATTTCGCGCTCTTCATCCGTTTCATAGGACACGTCGACAAACTTGGCACCCAGTGATTCGATCTGCTCTTTGACTGCCGGGCGCACGTCCGAAGCCTCGACCACAGCGCCCAGACGCTTGGCGGTGGCAATCGCCTGAAGGCCCGCCACGCCAGCCCCGAGAATCAGCACGCGTGCGGCCTTGATGGTGCCCGCTGCGGTCATGAGCATCGGCATCATGCGGCCGTAGGCGCTTGCCGCGAGCAGCACAGCTTTGTAGCCAGCGATGTTGGCCTGGGAAGACAGCACGTCCATGCTTTGAGCGCGCGTGGTGCGCGGCGCAGCCTCGAGCGCGAAGGCGGTGAGCCCAGCCTGCGCCAGCGCCTGCAGACCATCGCGATCGAACGGGTTGAGCATGCCCACCAGCACCGCGCCAGGCGTCATTTTCGCAAGTTCGGCCGGCTGAGGCGCCCGAACTTTCAGTACCATCTCGGCGGCGAGCGCATCGTCAGCGCCGACCAGCGTTGCACCGGCCGCTTCCAGTACGGAATCGACTTGACTGGCTGCGGTGCCAGCGCCGAGTTCAACCAGCACCTGATGACCGAAACCCGTCAGTTTCCTGATCGTTTCTGCTGTGGCCGCGACCCGCGTCTCGCCGTCGCGGGTTTCGGCAGGGATGCCGATTCGCATGCGTACTCCCTGGAAAAATGGTGGCGGGCAAAACCTGCCTGCGCCAGACAAAACGGCGGAGTCTACACGCGGCAGCCCGTGGCCCGCCGGGGCGCCGGGGTAAAATCTACGGTTTTTGGCCACCCTTGATTGCCGAGCTATGTCCGTCTGGAAACCGAGTGTCACGGTGGCTGCCGTGATCGAACATCAGGGGCGCTTTCTCATCATCGAGGAGACAACGGTGGCGGGTGTGCGCCTCAACCAGCCAGCCGGTCATCTCGACCCAGGTGAAACGCTGGTTCGCGCCGTGGTGCGCGAGGCGCTCGAGGAAACCGCCCACCATGTTGATGTGGTCGCTGGCATTGGTGTCTATCTCGCCCGGTTCGTTCACGAAGCAAGCGGCACCGATGTCACCTACCTGCGCTTTGCCTTCGCCTGCCGTTTGTCAGGTCGGCCATCCGGCGCCCGCGAGGCGGGCCGTAGTCTCGACCAGGGCATTCTCGCCACCCATTGGCTGAGCGCTGAGCAACTGCGCGCGCGGCTTCCCGAGCATCGCAGTCCGCTGGTCATGCAGGTGGTCGATGACTATCTGGCCGGTCAGCGCTTTGATCCCAACGTGCTCTGCGCCGATGCGAGTTTTGCCGGGCTGCCGCTCGCGCCGCAGCCGTTCGGATGATCGCCGCCGTGAGCGAGCGCCAACCCGTGCTGGTCGAGGCGCAACCCGGCGAGCGTGTCGTCGTGGGATTGTCGGGCGGCGTCGACTCGGCGGTCACGGCCTGGCTCCTCAAGGAGCGCGGCTGCGAGGTGGTCGGTCTTTTCATGAAGAACTGGGAAGACGACGACAACGACCAATACTGTTCCAGCCGACAGGACTGGATCGATGCAGCGAGCGTTGCCGATGTCATAGGCATCGATATCGAGGCGGTGAATTTTGCTGGCGAATATCGTGATCGGGTGTTTGCCGCCTTCCTCGCCGAACACCGCGCCGGACGTACGCCCAATCCGGATGTGCTCTGCAACGCAGAGATCAAGTTCAAGGCCTTTCTAGAGCACGCCATGCGGCTGGGGGCCGAGCGGATTGCCACCGGGCACTATGCGCGGGTGCGGCGAGTCGACCGTTCGGGCGCGTCGCCACGATTTGAGCTGCTGCGGGGCCTGGACGCCAGCAAGGATCAGAGCTATTTCCTGCACCGGCTGAGTCAGGAGCAGCTGGCGCGCGCGCTCTTTCCGGTCGGAGCGCTCGCCAAGCGCGAGGTGCGGGAAATCGCCGCTCGGCTGGCGCTGCCGAACGCCACCAAGAAAGATTCAACCGGCATCTGCTTCATCGGCGAGCGGCCGTTTCGCGCGTTCCTGAATCATTATCTTCCCAGCGAACCCGGGCCGATCGTTGATGACCGCGGGCGGCGAATGGGCGAGCACGTGGGGCTTGCGTTCTACACGCTGGGTCAGCGCAAAGGCATCGGGATCGGCGGGGCGCGCGGCGGCTCGGGTGAGCCCTGGTTTGTGGCGGCCAAGCGTCGGGAGAGCAACACCCTGGTGGTGGTGCAGGGTCACGATCATCCGCTCCTGTGCAGCCGGTGGCTGCGTGCAACCGATGCGCACTGGATCGCGGCCGGTGCGCCAGATCTCGCGGGCGCCTATGGCGCGAAGACCCGCTATCGTCAGACTGATTCTCGGTGCGCCATTGCCGGGCCTGATGCCGCCGCGACCGCGGATGCTCCTGGCATCGGAGGACACGCCGAAGGCGCAGCAACCGAGGTAACCGCCCCTGGCGCTCAGGCTGCCTTCTGCCTCAGCTTTGAAACGTCGCAATGGGCGGTCACGCCGGGCCAGAGTGCGGTGCTCTACGATGGCGAGGTCTGTCTGGGGGGTGGGGTGATCGACTCGTTTCACTGATCCGCAAAGTGTCGCGAAAAATTGACGATTTCGGTCCAGCGTTCATAATCAGTTTCTTCCCCGCTGCGGAGTGATCACGACGTGACTGCCTGGTTGCCGGGCCCCTGGGTGCTCGATCTGGTGATCGCCGGGCTGCTGATCGAGTGGGCCGGCCTGTGGTGGCTGCATCGGGCGCGGGGCCTTGGACCATCTCCCGCCGACCTCGCGCCAGGTCTGGGTGCCGGGATGGCGCTCATGCTGCTGTGTCGCCTCAACCTGGATGGCCCACTTGGGCCGGCCACGCTCGCGCTGCTCGCGATTTCCGGTGTTCTACATGTGCTCGATCTGGCCCGGCGCTGGCCGCGGCCGATCGCCCCGTTTCCTGCCCAGGCTCCGCGATGACCCGCTCTCGTCCGGTGTTTCCGTTCACCGCGCTCGTGGGGCAGCGCGAGATGCAGCGCGGCCTGCTGATCGCCGCAATTGATCCGCTGGTGGGCGGGGTGCTGATTCTGGGCGACCGCGGTACCGGTAAATCAACGGCGGTACGGGCGCTCGCCGCCGTGCTGCCGCCGATCCGCGCGGTGTCGTGCGCATATCACTGCGAGCCGCGCGCCACGGCGGGGCTGTGTGAGCGCTGCACCGGAAAGTCCCGGGGCCGCCCGGGCGCCTCCGACGTACCGGTACCGGTGGTTGACCTGCCGCTGGGTGCCACCGAGGACCGCATCCTGGGTGCGCTTGATCTCGAGCGGCTGATGGTCTCGGGCGAGAAGGTCTATGAACCCGGCCTGCTCGCTCGGGCGAACCGAGGGTTTCTGTATATCGATGAGGTGAACCTGCTGGAGGATCATCTGGTCGATCTGCTCATTGATGTCGCGGCGTCCGGAGAAAACCGGATCGAGCGCGAAAGCCTCAGCATTGTTCATCCGGCCCGCTTTGTCCTGGTGGGAAGCGGTAATCCCGAGGAGGGTGAGCTTCGCCCGCAGTTGCTCGACCGCTTCGGTCTTGCGGTCGAAGTACGAACGCCCCAGGATCTTGATCAGCGGGTCGACGTGGTGCGGCGGCGAGAAGCGTTCGAACGTGACCCCGAGGTGTTCTGTTCCAACTATCAGAGCGCGGAGGCTGCGCTACGTTCGCAGCTGGTGGCCGCCAGGCGTGCACTGGGTCGGGTCGTCTTTGATGACGTGCTCCTCAGGCAGGCGGCGGCGCTCTGCCAGCAACTCGGCACTGATGGGTTGCGCGGCGAGCTTGCGCTCATGCGGGCGGCCAAGGCAGCGGCCGCGCTCGATGGGCGTCGGGTGGTGGCACGCGAACACCTGGCCGAGGTCGCACCGATGGCGCTTCGCCATCGGCTACGGCGTGATCCGCTCGACGAAACCGATTCCTCGGCGCGGGTGGCGCGGGCCATCGAGCAGGTGCTGGGCGCGACCGCTCCCTAGGCGGCGCCCCCAGTGGTTCATTCATGAGCGGTCCCGCTGTGCCACGCACGCCACCCGCTAGCGGCCAGATGCCGGTCGACCCCGTTGACGACGCGCTACGCGCGCTCGAACTCTTCTCGCGCTCGCCTTTAAACTTCGGTGGGTTGCATCTTCGCGGCTGGCATGGGCCGCGACGGCACGCCCTTCTCGGCTGGCTGCGCCGGGCGTGCGAAAGCGCTGTTGGCGGGCGGTCGCCGGTCTGGCACGTGCTACCGCATCACACCGAACCTGATCAGCTTGAGACGGGTACCGACCTGGCCGAAAGCCTGCGCCTCGGGCAACCTGTGATGCGGCCTGGGCTGCTTGAGCGGTTTGCTGGCGGCGTGGTGGTTCTGCAACGCGCCGAGCGGGTATCGCCTGGGCTTGCAGCGCGTTTGGCGGCTGCGCTCGATACCCGGCAGCTCGCACTGATCTTGCTGGATGAATCACTGCCTGACGAAGAGGGGCCACCCGCGGTGCTGCTTGATCGGCTCGCGTTATTCCTTGATATGCGCGATGAGTTGCTGTGGCGAAGCCTGGATGCGCTGGCTGAACTTGCGTGCGCCCCGCAGGATGTCGCTCAACGGCTGGCAGCCGTCCGACCTGTGGTGCCCGCGCCAAGCGGGGAGCGCGGGTTGCTTGAGTTATGCCGCGCGGCGATGCTGTTCGGGATCGGTTCGATGCGCCGGGTGGAGCAGGCCTCGATGCTTGCCCGGATGAGCGCAGCCGAAACCACGAGAGCGCCCGCAACGGGTGGGGTGGCCAGCGATACGCTCGAGCCGCGTGACAGCGATCTCGCGCTCGCGATCCGGCAGGTGCTTTTGCCCCGGGCGCGGGTCATGCCGATGATGGCAGAGCCTGACCACGAACCCGCGCCCGAGCAGCTTGAGCCGCCGGCCCCGCCAGATTCGCCAGACCCCTCCGATCCGCCTGATGCGGCGAGCGAGCCAGCCCCGTCCGGTGAGCCTGACCCACCGGAAGCGACCTCGGACCCGGGGCCCCAGGATGCCGAGCCACTCGCTGATCCGACCGCTTCCGACCCGACGTCGCTGCCCGACGGCGCTTCGGAACGGCTGGTCGAGGCTGCGCTCTCTGCGCTACCGCCTGGCCTGCTCGCCATGATGGCGTCTCAGATCGGCGCACGCGCCGCTTCGTCGCGCGGCGCCGGTAGCGGACGCGAGTCCGCCAAGGGACGCGGCCGCGCCCGCTCGGTGGGCGCCCGCCGCGGCCGACCGC
>SYIM01000036.1 GCA_005798775.1 Burkholderiales bacterium | reverse complement strand
GCGGACTGTCCAAAATCAACGACCTCCAGGGACGCGTACTGCGCGCGCTGGGGGTCCCCACTCCGGATATCAACAGCATCGATCGTCAACTCGAACTCGGTTTGTAGTCTTGTAAATCAGGGTCGCCTTTAAGCGAATCAAGGACGTATCGGATTAAGTGACGAACTCGGGGAACCTGGCCAGCGCCAGCGTGCGCGACGTTCACGGCGGCTTCTGCGGTGCCGCGTCGTGCTTCGGCGCGCGCGCGTCGGGCGATCGCGTAGCTTTGAGCAGGTGCGGCGAGCCCCCGGAGCTCATCGGTGAGCGTATTCTGCCGGGCATCGAGTTCGTTGATCCGTTCGCCAAGAGTTTTCAGGCGCTCGAATGCGTCAAGCTGGCGGGAGCGCGCCTCGTGTTCAGGTTGGTTGCCGATCTGACGTCGGCAGTCGTTAAGAAAAGCCGTCTGGGGATCCTGGAGCTTGGTACGGAGTGATTTGATTTCCGAGTCGAGCGCGCCAAGGTGATCCTTGATGCCTGACATGATTAACTTGGTCCGGCTGCGTTGAAGCGCTGTGTCGTGATCGACCGGGATCCTGCTGCGTTCGGATTCGAGCTTGATTCAATCTCGCACGAAGCGCCTGCGCCGCCTGAGTGAAATGCGTCAGGAGATTGTAAAGCCCGGTCTCGTCCAGCGCCGATATGGGATGCTGGTAACAGAGCAGCACCTCTCCCGACTGCGGGTTGAGTGCGACGCTTGCGCCGCGGATCTCGCTACTGAAGACGTTGAGCTTGAGAAGGCTTTCATAAAGTGCCAAGAGTGCCGCGCCCTGCTGATCAGGCTTCGGCAGGACGGTTCCGATCAGATAAACCTGCGAGGACTGATCCGGGACCTCGACCGCGATGCTCATATCGTTTTCATAGTCGAACGCACAAACGCCAGCCGTGTTGAGCGTGAGCGGTGGCGCAATACGCAAGGCCGAGGAAAAACTCTTGAGGAGACGGTTAATGGCGTCGTGGCTGTTCATGACGAGGCTCCGCGCGTAACGCCTACCGCGCTGCGGTCACGGTGGGCAGGCGAACGCCCTGGCGCGCAAGTTCATCCAGGGTGTCGCGGCAGGTTTTTAGCCCCTGCGCGACCGGTTCGATGATTGATAGGAATTCGGTGGCAAAGAAGCGTGTCATTCGGAGGGCTTCGACCACGAGCGTGCTGGGTAGGTTATGCGCCTGGTGCGGCAGCATCGAGCGGAACACGATCAGTCCTTTGTCATCGCTCAGAATGAACTGGCCGATGGGCGTCAGCAGGTTGAGGCTATGAAGAAGAAGCGCCGTGTCGGCGGAACCGGTTGCCTCCACCGTGAAAGGTGACGGCAGCGTAAGCTGCAGGAAGACGATGTCGTCCGGCGAGCGCTCGGCGCCGAATGCGCCAGACAACTCATCAGGAAAAATGCCGTGAACCACATAATTGCGCCCGGCCTCATCAACCTGAACCAGGCAGAACAGCTCCGATATGGCCTGCGGACCAGCGGCAGGAACTACCCAGGCGCGAAAGCCCGCCTCTTACGACGCTTTGGCAATTGACTCAAGAAGCACAGCGGACATCTGGACCTCTCCCTTTGCCCCCGAACGCGCGCCCACGCCGCAAGCCTGGCCGCAAAGCATGTTGGCGGCTGATCTATCCGTATACGGGTTGCATTGTCGGCTCGGGGCAGTGCGCGCGCTGGTGCGCTTGTTCAGCATAAATCAAGATTTTAAGTTGCGCCTTCGTCCCTGGGTTCGGCGCTCACGGCGCACAACATGAGTTCAAGCCGGACGAGGGGGCTGTTCAACCTGTCCGTCTCAAGGCCGATACGCGGAAATATCGCCTCAAAGGCACCGAATCGTTTGCGCGGCAGCCCTATCGCGCCGTGCTCGCGCGAGCAGCCCGGTGACCCGCTCGCGCGGCGTATGCTCTCGAATCCACCCTGATCGCGGATCCAGCCCTCGTGCGTATCTACAGCCATCGTGACCGTCCTTTCCATCTGGGACCGCTCGCGCTTGAGGCGTTAGCGCGTGTGCCGTCTTGTGAGGCGGACAGCAGTGCAGCGCTGCCGTCGGACCGCCGGACGCCTGGCGAGGCCGCAATGACCCATGTGCTCGATGACTACTTCGCGCTATTTAGACGCCATCTGAACGGACCCGTGGCGGCTGCGCGGGCGCCGATTCCAGACGATCCTGCGCTGCGGTCGGCCAATCTGAAGGCCTCGGCCTATTTTTTGGACGCCAGCATCGTTGGGGGCTGTTGTCTGGAGGCGACTGACTGGCTGGCAGAATCTGTTTCGGGGCACACGCATGCGCTGGTGTTACTGGTGGAGTTTGGACGTGAGCCGCACCCAGGCGAGTCAGGTGAGGCCTGGATCGCAGGCAGTAACGCGGCGCGCACCGATCTGCGTGCGACTGAACTCGCTGCAGTGCTGTCCGGCTATCTCAGGCAGATGGGCTTCTCCGCGACCGGACATGCGGCGGGGGCGACATCGGTTCATCTGGAGTGGCTCGCTCAGCGCGCAGGTGTTATCCGTGCCGATGCAGGCATGCTTGTGGCGCCGTATCTCAATCGTGGTTTCCGGCTGGCGGCGGTGACCTCTGACTACGCGTTTGAGGCAGATCTTGCGCTCGACCCCGCGGGCTCACTCGCGCCTGCCGATCCAGCCGTCGTGATGGGCCAGAACGGGACCCGCCCCGCATGGTGGGATGCCGAACTCGACCGGCGGCCGCTGCACCTTGGCCGGTATCCAATGGAGCGTATTGCCCGGCGGGATACGCCCACGACGCTGGTCGAAGAGGAGGCGATCGTACGAGTGCCCAAGCGCGCTGATTTTTTCAAGCGTGCGCAGGCCGGTGATCTGGGCGAGAAGGCCAAACGTGAACGGATGCGCTTTCCGATGAAGCATCCCTATGCGCTTGGCATGCAACCCCTCATCGCAGGCATGGTGCCACTGCAGGGCACACGCGAGCCTCTGGTGCCCACGGGTCTTGGCGGCGATCGGTCTGATCCCCTCGCCAATGCCCAGGCAATCAAGGCGCTGGGCTATTTCCTGGGGGCCGACTTTGTGGGCATCTGTCGCGCCGAGCCCTGGATGTACTACTCGCACGATGAAGTCGAGGGCAAGCCGATTTCCGCCTATCACCGGTATGCGGTGGTGATGCTGATCGATCAGGGCTTTGAGACCATGGAGGGGGCCTCGGGCGATGACTGGATCTCTGCCTCGCAATCGATGCGCGCCTATATGCGAGGCGCCGAGATCGCGGGAATCATGGCCGCACACTGCCGGCGCATGGGCTACTCGGCGCGCTCCCACTCGAATGCGCACTCGGAGGTCATTCACAACCCGGCGATTCTCATGGCGGGCCTGGGCGAAGTAAGCCGGATCGGTGACACCATCCTCAATCCCTTCATCGGACCCCGCTCGAAAAGCGTGGTGTTCACCACCGATCTGCCGATGACAGTCGACCGACCGATCGATTTCGGTCTACAGTCCTTTTGCGAGTCATGCAGAAAGTGCGCGCGCGAGTGCCCGTGCAACGCGATTCCGTTTGGCCCGAAGGTGATGTTTAACGGCTACGAGATCTGGAAGGCTGATGTTGAGAAATGCACCAAATATCGTGTGACCAATATGAAGGGGTCGGCCTGTGGACGCTGCATGAAGACCTGCCCCTGGAATCGCGAAGACACGGTCGAGGCCGAGCGCCTCATGTGGTTGTCGATCGAGCATGCCGAACTCGCGCCCGCAATCGCAGCTGCTGATGATGCTGCGGGAAACGGTATGCGAAATCCCGTGAAGCGCTGGTGGTTCGATCTCGAAATGGTAAATGGCGTGGCCCAACGCCCGGTTGCGGGCATCAATGAGCGAGATCTCGATCTCGAACGCATCCGCCTGGGTGAGCGACAGAAACTTGCCATGTTTCCGCCACACCTGCAGCCCGCAGGGGGCGTCACGCTCGAAACGGTGGTACCGGTAGACCGTGAGGCGGGGCTCGCCGCCTATGTTATGGCGGAGCCGGTGGAGCGCGCCCGCGCACGCCTGGTAGCGATACCGGTGGTGAGTGAAAACGAACAGAAAATCGCTGACCATTAATTTAAAGGAGGACAACTCATGTACATACCGGGTTTACGCAGCGTTGCGATCGCTCTGATCGCCAGTTTCGCGTCGCTATCGGCCGTCGCACAGGACTATCCGGCAAGGCCGATTCGCATGATTGTTCCCTGGCCCGCAGGCGGGTTGGTGGATATCGCTGCGCGGACTGTTGCGAAGGAGTTGCAGGCGAGTATGGGGCAACCCGTCGTGATCGATAACAAGGTGGGTGCGGGCGGTGTGATTGGCGCAGATCTGGCGGCAAAGGCCGCCCCCGACGGCTATACGCTCGTCCTCACCACTTCAGCCCTCAACATGAACGCAGCGCTGGGGCAGAAGCTCCCGTTCGATGGGGTCAATGATTTCGCACCAGTGGCGGTTGTGGCGTATGCGCCCTCCATCGTGGTGGTCAATGTCGGCTTGGCCGCCAAGACGGTGCAGGAGCTCACCGCGCTGGCCCGCGCGCGCCCCGGCAAGTTGTCCTACGCCTCCGCGGGCACCGGTTCGCCTGCCCACCTCGCCACTGAGCTCTACAAGTCCACGATGGGTCTGGATATCGCGCACATCCCCTATAAGGGCGCACCGCAGGCAATCACCGATCTGATCGCGGGGCACGTCGACATTCTGTTCGCCAACGCAGCGGTGGCGTTGCCGCAGATCCGGTCGGGTGCGGTACGCGCAATCGCCGTCACGGGTGCGAAGCGATTTTCGGCGCTTCCGGATCTGCCCACGATGGCCGAATCCGGGGTCAAGGACTTCGAAGCTGATCAGTGGTTGGGCATCCTGGCGCCAAAGGGCACTTCGCCAGCCGTCATGCGTCGCCTCCGTGCCGAGATTGACCGCGCGCTCTTGAGCGAGGGCCTGCGAACTGCACTTACGAACAGTGGAATGTCGGCTGCGCCGGTCGCAACGCTTGAGCAGTTTTCAGCCTACCTGCGTGACGACCTGGCCAAGTGGACCGCGGTCGTGAAGCGGGCCAATATCAAAGCCGATTAATCAGGGTCTGTTTTTACAGGTCAGCCATGATGTCCCAAGCCTCCTCACGGTCAGACCGTTCACCCGGCGTAACCGTTGCAAAGACGCTCGCGCAATCGCGCCCCTACTGGCTGCCTCCGGTGCGTGCGCGCTCTGGCAGCCCAAATGTCATCGTGATCCTGTTAGATGACATGGGGTTTTCGGATCTTGGGTGCTTTGGTGGCGATATCGATACGCCCAATATCGATGCACTCGCGGCGGGTGGGCTGCTCTTTACCGGCTACACCACGGTGCCCATGTGCACGCCCGCGCGCGCGGCCCTGCTCACCGGGCGTAACCCGCACGGCGTGGGCTGTGGCTGGCTGTCTCAGAACAACCCGGGGTATCCGGGTTATGGCGGTGAGATATCGCTCGCCGCTCCCACCATGGCGGAGCTATTGCGCGCGGGGGGCTATTCCACGCTCGCGGCGGGCAAGTGGCACAACACCTACGACCGCAACAATTTGCCAGGAGGCGATACCCGCTCCTGGCCGATCCAGCGAGGGTTTGATCAGTTCTACGGTTTCATGGGCGCCGAAACCAGCTATTTCCAACCTGACAACATGATGGAGGGTAACCATCCGGCTCATGTGGTGCGCTATCCCGATGGTTATTTTGCGCCCGATGACTATACCCAGCGTGCCGTGGAATGGCTCACTCAGCACGCCACCAGTTCACCCGACAAGCCTTTCTTTCTGTACCTGGCTTTTCAGACGCCACACGGCCCGCTGCACGCGAAGCCCGAGGACTTGCAGCGCTTCCGTGGCCGCTTCAATGAGGGTTGGGATGTGCTGCGTCGCCGGCGCTATGAGCGCCAACGTGCTGCCGGTCTCATCGAACCGAACGCAGGTTTTGCGCCGCGTAACCCAGGCGTGCCAGACTGGGCATCGCTCAGTGAAGACGAGCGCGCGCTCTTTGCGCGCTACATGGAGGTGTACGCGGCGCTCCTTAATAACGCTGACCAGAACGTGGGCCGGCTCATGAGCTGTCTGCAACGGGTGGACCTCTTTGACAACACGCTGGTGCTGCTCACCTCCGACAACGGCGCCAATGCGGTAGCGGGGCCTTCAGGCGTCATGAATCTGATCGGGCGGCGGATGGGTGCAACCGAAAACATGGCGCTCAATCTGCGATTGCTTGAGGAAGATCGAGTGGGTGATGCAGACACCTACGTCTGCTATCCCACCGGATGGACGCAGCTCAGCAATACGCCTTACCGGTATTTCAAGCGCACGCCGATGGCAGGCGGTATTCGCGTGCCCCTCGTGATGCACTGGCCGCAGCAGATCGTCGATCCGGGCTCCATCCGGAGGCAGTGGGTTCATGTCACCGACCTTTTGCCGACGGTCATGGACTACGCTGGCGGGCAAATGCCGCAGCATTTCAATGAACACCCGACCCTGCCGTTTGATGGCAAGAGCTTCTCGCACGTTGTGAGCAATGCGCGAGCGCCGGCTGCCCGAACGCGCCAATACTATGAACTTCAGGGCAGTCGTGCCTACATCTCGGGCTCCTGGAAGATCGTGTCGCTCCAGACCCCGGACAAGGCGATCGATCTGGATAACTGGATGCTGTTCAACCTTGCGGATGATCCCGCTGAGATCAACGACCTTGCATCGACCGAGCCGGTGCGGCTGCGGCAGCTGATTGATGAATTTGAGGCCGAAGCGGGTACGAATCATGTCTACCCGATTGATACACGCGATGAGCGTCGTAACCACCATGTACCGCCCCATGAGGTGTCGCGCATGCTGATGCCACGCCGGTTCTATCCGGTAGGCCCCTCAGTTCCATCGCTGGTGGTCTCGCCACTGGTCTGCGATCGCAGCTACCGGCTGGAGGCTTTCTTCGAGTGGTCTCACGGGCAGGAGGGCGTGATCTTTGCGCTCGGCGACCGCTTTTGTGGCCTTGCACTGTTTGTGGAAGCGGGCCGCGTTCATTGCGTGTATCAGTGGTGGCATCAACCTACCACTTTGCCGCCTATCCCTCTGTCTGAGGGGCGCCAGCACTATCGCTTCGAGTACGTAGCCGCCGGCGCGCGCAAGGGTCACGCGAGTATTGGGTTGAACGGTGAACCGTCTGTGGCGGGCATTGATCTGTCGCCCACCATGCTTCGTATCCCCACTGCCGGCATGAGTGTCGGGCTGTCTCGTCGGTTGTCGGTGAGTGAACGCTATGCGCATCGCGACGCATTTCCGTACGGTGGAGTGATCGACCATGTTCTGATCGAGCCGGGTGAACTTGCGCCCGGAAGCCTTCTCGAGCCGAACGAAGCGAATGCACAGGCTGCGATCCGGGTGGCGGCGGGATTGGCAGACTGAGTACGGCCATGTCGCGATACGAGGGCCACACCGATTTGACGGCGCTGCGGGTTGCGCGCGAGGCAGCACTCGCTCGTACGCTTGATCTGGTGTTTGAGCGTCATCCCTATTACCGCGACCTGTTTCAGCGCGAGAGACTGAGACGCGATCACTTTCAGTCGATTGACGATCTCGAACGTATCCCTGTCACCACCAAGGCGCAGTACATGGCCGAATCCCAGCGCTTCGTACTCGAAAGCGACGGGCTCGAACCCGAGATGCGAACGGTTTGGGATGTGATGTACACCACGGGTTCCACCTCTGGGGTACCCACGCCGTTTGTCTCCACCAGCTATGATTTTTTCAATATCCTCAAACTGCAGCGGAACATGCTGCTGCTGCGCGGTGTTCAGCCCACTGACCTGATTGCGAATCTGTTTCCACTCACCACCGTACCACACGGTGCCTGGATTCGTGTGCTGCACGCCGCAGCAAGCCTGCAAATCCCGGTGGTGAGCGCGATGCCCGGTAACCCCTCGCCTCATTTCGATCTGGGCCGCTCGCTCGATGAGGTGATCGCGCTTCTGAGGGCGCAGTCTCCCACCATTTTGTGGGGGGTGCCGAGCTACGTTCAGCGCGTGCTCGCGCGCGCAACCGAACTTGGCACCCGGCTTCCAAGTGTCCGTAAAGTATTTGTCACGGGTGAGGCATTATCCGAGACCGCGCGGGAACACATGATGGCGGCGCTCGCCTCAGCGGGGGCCCACCACGCGCAGGTGAGCATCTCCTATGGAGCCACTGAAATGCAGGGTGGCATGATCGAGTGCCATCCGGGGGCAGGCCTCCACAATCCGTTACCGGCGCAGTTCCAGGTCGATATCGTGCACCCCGAGACCGGCAGAGCGTTAGCTGAAGGGGAGCCGGGAAACGTGCTTCTGACCCATCTGGAGCGGCGTGGCACGGTGCTACTGCGTTATGCGTTGGGCGATATCTCGGTGCTCACCCGCGAGCCCTGTCCGTGCTGCGGTGCGGTCACCGATCGGCTGACCCGAACGCCTCGTCGGGCAGACGCTCTGGTCAAGGTCAAGGGCATGTTGGTGAATCCCGACGCAGTCATTGCCGAACTCGAACGGCACCTGGGGGGCTGCCCCTTTCAGATCACGGTTGAGCATGTCGCTGATGTGCCGCTTTCTGGAGACCGCCTCAGGGTTAGAGTAGAGCGCGCAGACGACGCCACGTTGTCTGGCGATCTGGTCCGGCTGGTCAAGCACGCCTGTGGGGTGACCCCCGACGTCGAGCGGGTCGCAGTTGGGGCGCTACAGTCGGACGCACGCTGGAAAACGCAGCGGTTCACCGACCTGCGTGGCAAGACAAGTGCGTAGCGGGCGGACGATCAGCGTCGGCCCATGTACAGCCGCGCCACGCGCTCGTCATCAATCAGATGCCGAGCCTGATCGATTAGCCGCAGGCTTCCCAGTTCCATCACCGCGCCGCGGTCTGACGCCGACAGTGCTTTTCGAACATTCTGTTCGACCATCAGTACAGCCTTACCCTGATCGCGAAGCAGCCTCACCGTGTCAAAGACCGTGTCGACCATTCGCGGTGCAAGGCCGATCGACGGTTCATCGAGCATGATGAGGGAGGGATCCTGCAGCAAGGTACGCGCGATTTCCAACATTCGCTGCTCACCGCCTGACATCAGTCCGGCGAGCTGACCCAGACGATTCTGAAGAATGGGGAAAAGCCTGAGTACGCCTGCCATGCGCTCGGCCAGAATGCCAGGGTCGCGTACGGTGTAGGCGCCCATCCGGAGGTTTTCCGCGATCGTGAGCCGGGGAAAGATGCTTCGGTGTTGCGGGATGAATGCGATGCCGGCCGTGAGTAGTCGATCGGAGGCGAGATGCTCAACCGGCTGGCCCTTCAGTAGAACACGTCCCTGGCGAATCGGGACCAGATTGAACAGGCCACGAAGCAGCGTCGACTTGCCCGCGCCGTTGTGACCGATGACGGTGACAATCTCGCCGGCATTCACCTCGAGAGAAACATCCTCGATGATCAGTCGCGCGCCATACCCCGCGCCGAAATTCTCCAGGCGCAGCGTCGCACTCATCCCAGGTAGGCCTCCAGCACGCGCGGGCTCGCCTGCACGATCGGGGGACTGCCGCGCTCCAGTACCTTGCCCTGATGCATCACGATGATGTCGGAGGCGAGCGCCATGATGAATTCCATGTTGTGCTCAACAATCAGAAAGGCCCGTGCCTGCTCCGCATACATGGTGCGGATGAAGTCGGACAGCACCTCGAGCAGCGCAGGGTTGACGCCCGAGGCGGGTTCATCCAGAAGTAGCAATTGCGGGGCACTCATGAAAACCGAGACCAGCTCGAGCAGACGCTTCTGACCGAACGAGAGCTGTGCGGCGGGTGTGTGGGCATGTCCCTGCAGCCGTACCAGGCTCAGCAGGCGCATGGCCTCGTCTGTGACACGACGACGATGGGCGTTGCTGCGCGAGACGAGTTGCCGCACGCATGTGCCCAAGCCCTTTGGCTGGGCGGCAAAGAGCACGTTATCCAGACAGGTCTCCTCGGGTAGGACCCGGCACTCCTGAAAACTGCGCGCAATTCCGCCCAGGGCTCGTCGATGGGACGGCCAGCCTGTGATGTTCTCGCCCTCAAAGCAGACGCTGCCCGCATCGGCCTGCACTGTCCCCGCGACCACATCAAAGAGGGTGGTCTTGCCCGCGCCGTTGGGACCGATCAGACCGTAGAGACCAGGCGAATCGATCACAAAGCCCGCATCATCGAGTGCATGAATACCACCGTAGGCTTTGCGAAGACCCTTCACTTCGAGGACGCTCATGGCGGGAAGCGCCCACTGGTGACGCGTTGCCACAGTGTGTGTGCTAGCCCGGTGAGGCCCTGCGGCGCGAATAGCATCATGATGACCAGCAGACCCCCGAAGATCACCAGTCGCCACTCATTGGCCAGACGCAGCGCCTCGGGTAGCGTGACATAGAGCAATGCTCCGACCGCTGGCCCGACGAGAAAGCCCGCGCCGCCAACAATCACCACCAGGACCGTGTTGATGCTCTCCAGCATGGTGAAACTCGCCGGTGCGGCGACCCTCAGGAACGAGACCTGCAGGACGCCGCTTATGCCGGCAAGCGCCGACCCCAGGGCGAACACCACAGTTTTGAACACGATGACATTGACCCCCCGGGCACGAGCGAGTCTTTCGTCCTGACGGATCGATCCGAGCACGCGGCCCAGATCAGAGCGCACCACAAGATACTGCACGACAAAGACGGCGAGCGTGATGGCCAGCGCGAGATAGTAGAAGTTCGGTAACTGCCCAAAGCTGATCACTGTGTCGCCCCAGCGCCACGCCGCTGGGCGGGGGACACCCGGCAGACCGGCCGCGCCCCGTGTCACGTCATCCCAGTTGTTCATGACCGCATGAAGGAGGAGACCAAAAGCAAGCGTGACGATCATGAAGAAGTGGCCCCGGAATCGGAAGCAAATCAGACCGATCAGCGCACCGACGATCGCCGAGGCAATGGTTGCCGCGCCCAGCGCGCCCCAGAAACTCCAGCGTGCGTCCACCATCAGCACCGCCGCTACATAGGCGCCAAGTCCGGCGAATCCCATGTGGCCAAGACTCACCAGTCCGCCATAGCCCAGCATCAGATTCAGGCCCACTGCCGCGATCGAAATGATGCAGGACAGCACCAGCATGTGAAGCACATAGGGATGACCCGCCGCCCACGCCGGGGCGCTGAGGAGCGTGATCAATACCAGGACGCCAAGCACGCGCGGGGCAAAAGCTGCCCACTTCATCAGTCTTCCCCCCGGATTCGCTGGCCGAAAAGGCCCTGAGGTCGGAAGAGGAGGATAAGAACCATCACCATGAATGCGATGGAGTCGCGGTAGTCGGTGGGCAGGAATAGCGTGGATACCGACTCGGTGACGCCGAGCAGCATGCCCCCCAACACCGCGCCAGGAACACTGCCCATACCGCCGAGCAGAATACCAGCCAGGCCCTTGACGAGCGGAACATCGCCCATTTGCGGGAACACCAGGAACAGGGGGCCGACCAGTCCGCCACCCAGTCCGGCCAGCATGCAGCCGATCGCAAAGCTGCTCCACTGGACGCGCCGCACCGGAATACCCACCACAAGAGCAGCCTCGCGGCTCTGGCTGGTGGCACGAATTGCAGTGCCGAATCGCGAGTATTTGAGAAAGAGGCCCAGGACCGCGACCAGTACCAGCGTGATCGCAATGATGCCAAGGTGGTGGAGACTGAACTGAAGCGATCCGATACGCACCAGATGGTCAGTGCTTGCCACCTTCCACTGAAGCGCTGTGGCGCCCCATATTGCGATGATGAGATTTTCTAAAAACAGAATGAGCCCGAGGGACGCGATGACCTGATTGCGCAGATTGCCGTCGAGCGGGTGAAACACCAGCCGCTCGATGGCGAGCCCCACGATGGCGAGCGAGGCAACTGAGAGCAGGAGCGCCAGTGCATAGCTGGGCGCCAGATGCTGATAACAGAAGACGCCGACATAGCCACCGAGGGTGAAGAGAACGCCGTGCGCAAAATTGACGACATGCATCACGCCATAGATCAGCACCATGCCGAGTGCAACCAGCACGTAGAGCGAGCCCATCATCAGGCCGTTGATTACCTGCTCGAGAAGCGCCTCGCCCATCATGTGACCGACTGACTGCGATCAGCCCGCGCCGCAGCCAGCCTTCGCGCTTTCGGGATAAAGAATGCGACGGGTACCGTCGGCGCACCACTGCGTGACATAGACGCTGGGATGCGCCTGCCCTTTGGCGTCGAACTGAATGTTGCCGATCACACCCTCGTGCTTGATTTTGGCGAGCGCATCGCGGATGGCCTTGCCATGATTCACAGTGCCCGCCGCACGCATGGCGGCGACCGCAACCATCAGTCCGTCGTAGGACTGCGCTGCAAAGCCGTGTGCCTCCTCGCCGTATTTCGCCTTGTAGCGCTGGCTGAAATTGCGAATTCGTGGCGTGTCGGCATTTGGTGGAAACGCGTTGTATTGCACCATACCATCGAGCCGCTGGGCATCGAGTCGCTTCAGGAAGCGGTCTGATCCCATGGCGAGCGTGCCTACGATCTGGGTCTTGAGTCCGGCGTCGCGCAGTTGCCGGATGGCGAGGCTACCTGGCTCCTCGTCCATGAACAGCATGACAGCCTGGGCGCGGCTGTTTCGCACATTCGACACATGGCTTGAGAAATCGAGTTCGCCCACATTGAAGTAGCCCACATAGCCGTCTTTCGTGGCGGCGGGGAGCAGTTGGCGCATACCGGTGACGCCACCGCGGCCAGCATCGTTATTCCAGGCGATAAAGGAGATGGGCGCCCAGCCCTGCTTGCTCACGAAATCGGCGAGCGCCTGATTCAGCTGGTTGTTGTGTGCGTTGACGCGAAACAGAAACGGATTGTTCTGCTCGGTGAGATTTGGCCCGGTGGGCACGGTGAGCACCAGGGGCAGCGAATAGTCTTGCGCGATCGGGGCGATCGCGGCAGCAACGCCGGACGACAACTCACCCAGTACCACCGGGACCTTGTCCACCGTTGCCAGCCGTTGCATGGCGGAGGCCCCCTCGCTGGGGTTGGCGCGGGTATCGTAAACCTTCAACTCCAGCGTATAGGTGCGGCCGGCGATCGCGAGACCACCCGAGCCGTTGATCTCTTCGACCGCCAGCCGGAAGCCATTCATCTGGAAAACGCCGGGCGCTGCCATCGACCCGGTGAGCGAGGTGAGCACGCCGATCTGAAGGCGTGCGGGCGATGCAGCCTGTGCCTGCGCTTTGAGCGCCGGGCAGCCCATCGCGGCAAGAGCCAGCAATGCGGATGAAACAAGTTGGTGTGAACGTTTCACGATTGACCTCCTCGGGCGTTGCGTTCTGTTCAATATCGATGGTTGTTCAATTTGACCGCGCCGCTGATCCCAACGATGCTACACAACGATATCAATTCGGCAGCCGACCGGTTCCATCATGAATGTCCACCAGCCTTCCTCTTCTCGCAATGCCCTGCCCGCGGGCGAGGTGCTGCTCAAGCTGCTCGCGAGCCGTGGCGTCGCATTTTTCTTTGTGAATTCCGGAACCGATTTTCCGTCGATTGTGGAGGCCTTAGCAAAGGTTCGGGCCGACGCGAGGTCAGTACCGCGAACGCTGCTGGTTCCCCACGAGAATATCGCCGTCGGTATGGCCTACGGCGTAACGATGGTGACCGGGCGCGCGCAAGCTGTGATGGTACACGTCAACGTTGGGACCGCCAACGCATTGTGTGGGCTCATCAACGCGTCGCGCGAGAACATTCCAATGCTGCTCGCGGCTGGTCGTACGCCCTGGTTCGAGAAGGGATCGGTTGCCAGCCGGTCACTCAATATTCACTGGGCTCAGGAGATGTTCGATCAGGCGGGGATCGTGCGAGAGCACTGCAAGTGGGACTACGAGTTGCGTGCTGCGCAGCAGCTCGAATCGGTGATCGATCGGGCGATGGCTATTTCCCATGCGCAGCCGCAGGGGCCGGTCTACCTGAGCCTGCCAAGAGAGGCCATGCACGAGACCTGTGCTGCGCCCGTGGCGAGCGCGCAGGCGCCCGTCATGGCCGGACAACCAGATTCTGAAACGATGGCCGAGATGGCTCGCGTACTCGCGGCAGCTGAGCGTCCGCTCATCATCACCTCACGAGCCGGACGGGACCCGGAAGCCGTTGAGGTGCTGGCGAGAATCGCGCTCAAGCACGCCTGGCCGGTCGTTGAGTTTCGCCCTCGCTATCTGAACCTTCCTAACTCACACCCGATGCACGGCGGCTATGAAGTTCAGCCCTGGCTGACGGAGGCCGATGCGATCCTGGTTCTGGATAGTGATGTGCCCTGGATCCCGGGCCAAGCCGAGCCTCGCGAGGGCGTACCGGTGCTGCATGTCGGCGCCGACCCCTTGTTCTCCCGTTATCCGGTCCGGAGTTTTCGCAGCGATCTCAGCGCGTCGGTCGCGCCGCTCGCGTGTTTG
Source organism: Burkholderiales bacterium (assembly GCA_005798775.1). GTDB lineage: Bacteria > Pseudomonadota > Gammaproteobacteria > Burkholderiales > Burkholderiaceae_E > SYIM01. The sequence continues at coordinate 66,762 of SYIM01000036.1, read as the reverse complement.
CGTGCGCTCGAGCAGGCGCTTGCAAGCCATGGACCGCCTCCGCCATCGCGCCAGGCCTGGGTCGCCGTGAAAGCATCGGCTCGCAGCCGTGCGCTCACGCAGGCGATCGAAGCGGGGCAGCGTCCCGACTCGCCGCTCACCATGGCTGCCGCCAGCTATGCGCTGGGTCTCGCCCTGGCTCAACACCCCGATGCGATTGTGATCAACGAATATTCGTTGGTGCCGGCGGCGCTGAGGCTTGAGACGCCCGGCAGTTATTTCGGATCCAGTCCGGTAGGGGGGCTTGGATGGGGGCTGCCCGCAGCGCTCGGTGCCCGGCTTGCTCGTCCCGATGCGTTGGTCATTGCCGCCCTCGGCGATGGCAGCTACTCGTTTGCCAATCCGCTCGCCTGCCATCACAGCGCAGCCATGCACGGTATTCCCGTACTGACGCTGGTTCTCAATAACGGCGGCTATGGTGCCGTCGAGCGGGCCACCCGTGCGATGTACCCTGAGGGGCAGGCGGTACGAGAAGGCATGGCCCTCTCGGACCTGCGTCCCATGCCACGGTTTGACCAGGTGGCGGAGGCCTGCGGCGGCTGGGGCGCCCGGGTTCAGACCTGGAACGCGTTACAGGATGCGCTCAGCGAGGCGATCGAGCAGGTACGCGTGCATCGACGGCAGGCGCTGATTGATGTGATCTGCACCTGAGCGCCCTCTGTATCAGGCTGATTGGCGTGGCCCTGAGAGCATGGAGATGATGTCGTCGGTACTCCGGACGTCAGCAAAAAACTGGGCAAGGCTCACGATTGCGCCCAAATGCTCGGCATCAGATCGGGCGGCGTTGGCATCGCTTGCCATCACCACCTTATAGTCGGCCATCATGGCATCGCGCGCCGAGGCCTCGCAGCACACGTTGGTGAGCGTGCCAGCGATCACCACGGTGTCGATGCCGCGCTCGCGAAGATGTCGGGGAAGTTCGCATGCTGCCGGGAAAAAAGCGCTGTAGCGTTTCTTTGCGAGCTGAAGATCCTCTGATTCCACCTCCAGCCCTGGCCATAGCGCATGGTCAGGAGAGCCCGGGCTGAGTGCGGCCAGTATGGCCTCGGCATGCGCTGGGTTCACCATGTGCTCAAAGAAGTGGGGCCAGGCATCGGGGCCGCTGCGGGCAAAGGTGCCAAGCGTGAAGGCCACCAGCCCGCCACCGGCGCGCACGGTGCGCGCCAGCCGATTGATCTGGGGCACGATCTGGCGCGCCGCCGGCGTTTCGGACGGAGCACCCTCCCGAAGAAACGCATTCTGCATGTCGATCACCACCAGCGCGCTCTTGCGGCAATCGAGTTGTTCGTAGATGTGCTGACGGCCCCGTCGCACGCGCAGCCGCTCGGCGATGTCGGCAGGAAGGGCGGAGGGGTGCATGGCGTTGATCGTGAGGAGTTGGTTGCGCGTTGGCGGGTCGCTCAGGCGGTCTGATAGCGATAGTGAGCAATCTGATCGGCACCGCGCGCCGCGAGCGACTCGGCCTCGGGCGACAGGCCAACCTCTTCCGTGGTGGCGCGGCGCAGTTCGCGGCGTTCCGAGATATCGAAGTAACGACCCCGATGGAGCGTGGCCGTGTTGTCCCACATCACGAGGTCACCGACCCGCCACTGATGCCGATAAATGAACTCGCGCTGCGTGGCATGTTCGAGCAGATCGAGTAACAGCAGTCGCGCTTCGGGTAAGGACATGCCTGGAATCTCGCAGGCGTGGATACCGACGAAGAGGATTTTTCGTCCCGAACGCGGATCGGTTTGAACCAGCGGCCAGACCGCTGGCTTGATCGCATCGCGCTGTTCCGGGGTGTAGTGGGTGTCGCCCAGCATGAATCGCGAATGCAGGGCGTAGTGAACCGCAGCGAGCGGCTCGACCTGGCGCTTGCGCCAATCGGGGAGTGCATCCCAGGCCATACGGAGATCGGCGAACTCGGTGTCGCCGCCGGTCTGCGGGGTTACCACTGAATACAGCATCGAGTACTTCGCCCGTGGTTTCTGGAACGAGCTGTCGCTGTGCCACAGCTGGTTGGCGAGGTTACTCACGATCTTGGCGTGGTCGCGCGGTGCCACCTCGCCCTCGGCGGTGACATTGGAGATATCGGCGAGTTCCTCGTGACGAAAACGATGCGCCCGGGTTTGCACCATGCGTACGCGGCGCAGGCCGAGATCCAGCGGGCCCAGCGCACGCGCAAGCGCAATCTGCTGATCCTGGTCCAGCTGCTGATCGCGAAACACCAGCACCGCATGCTGGTCCATTGCAGACTCGATCGCGGCCACGCCATCTGGCCCCAGCGGCGCGCGCAGATCGAAGCCGTGAACTTCCGCGGCAAACGGGGTGAGCGATTTCAGGGAAAGCGTGAGCACTGAAGCGTCCTTAATCAAGCTTGATCTGAGCGGTCTTGACCACCTGTGTCCATTTGCCGATTTCCTCGCGCACGATGCGCGAATACTCGGCATGCGTTGAACCCACTGGCTCCATGCCCAGCTGGTTCATTCGTTCGGTCACAGCGGGTGCGCGAACCGCCTCACCCAGATCGGCACTGATGCGATCAAGAAGCGCGGTGGGCATACCAGCCGGGCCAATGATTCCGATCAGGCTCATCGCTGAAAAACCTGGTAGGGATTCAGCGATAAGGGCGATCTCTGGCGCTGAGCGCGCACGTTGCGGACTCGCGAGTGCCAGCACTTTCAGACGACCATCACGCACCATGGGCATGGCTGAGAACAGCACATCAAAGAGGAGCGGTACGCGGCCGCCTGCGACGTCCATCTGCGCCGGAGCACTTCCCTTGTAGGGTACATGAAGCATCTTGATGCCCGCCAGATGACTGAGCATTTCGCCTGCCAGATGCGTGCCCGTACCCGTTCCCGGGGTGGCGTAGCTGAGCGCATCCGGGCGGCTCCGGGCATAGGCGATGAGCTCGGCAACGTTTGAAAAAGGTGTTGACGGATGGGCGAACAGTCCGAAATGCGCCTGCCCGATGAGACAGACCGCTGCCACTTCGCGCGCGGTGTCGTAAGGCAGATCGCTTCGCAGAGCCGGATTGATCATGAGGGCGCTGATTGCCATGCCAAGCGTATAGCCATCGGCGGGCGCACGGGCCACCAGCTGGGTGCCCACCACGGTGCCTGCCCCAGGTTTGTAATCGATCACCACCGGCTGCTTCCATTGGCGCTGAAGCTGTTCACCCATGACCCGTGCGACGGTGTCGGTGGGGCCGCCGGGTGCGAAGGGCACAATCAGCCGCACGGGGCGGTTCGGATAGGCCTCACTCTGAGCCGCGCAGGGTCCGGCTAATGCGAGCGCGGCGAGTGGTACGGCGGCGAGGCGGATAAAGGAACGATTCATGCGGGGCGCCTTTCTTGGATGACTGCAAAATCTATCCGAGTCGCCCGCAGGTGTCCATCTGTTGGGAGGCATCTGTTGGGGGGCGATCTGGCAGGCCAGGACCGCAGTATCTCGCTGGATGCGGGGCTCGCGTGACAGGGTAGGGCGGCTGGGTTATGTTGGTGTGGTTTCCTCAACCGGTTCGATGCGATGAAACTCTCTCTGTCTGCGCGCGTGGGCGAACAGTTCTTCAATAAGCGTGTGGCCGCGCTCACCTTGTCTCAGCTCGCCGATATCGCGGTATCAAGCGGCTACCACGCGGTGTGCATGCGCGCCTCGCAGGTGGGCGTTCACAGTCCGCGCGAGCAGATCGATGAGGCGGCGGCACTTCTGAAGCGTCGCGGGCTCGCGGTCTCCATGATCACGGGCGATTTCGCCATTCCGGAGAACTCTGATGCGGGGCCTGGCGCGCTGCGGGCCATCACCCCTTTTCTGGATCTTGCAGAGGCGTTTGACTGCAAGCTCATCCGGGTGGCGCTACGCGTGGAAGACGACATCGAGTGGGCGCGGCGTGCAAGCCTTGAGGCGCGCGAACGGCACATTCGTCTGGCACATCAGTGTCATAACCAATCGCTTTTCGAACAGGTTGAACCCATGCTGCGGGTGGTTGATCGGATCGGCTGCGACAACTTTGGTATCACCTACGAGCCTGCCAATCTCGAGTTGTGCGGCGAGTCGTACGGTGCAGACACCATCGCCCGCCTGGCCCCCCACATTTTCAATGTGTATCTGCAGAATCAGCGGCTTGATCCTGCTGGCCCCTCGGTGATTACCACCTGGTGCCGGGGGCCCATCCGTTTCGAGCAGATTCCGCTTTGGGATCCGCGGGGAATCAACTTTCCGGCCGTGATGGCACAGCTCGCCGCAGTGGGCTATCAGGGCTATGTCACCGTGCATCAGGCGGGGCTGAACACGCCGGCCATCGATGGTTCGGAGAGCGCTCGGTACCTGAAGGGCATTCATGGCTTCGAGCTGGCAATAGGGTAACCCGTCTGTTTGGCGATTCGTTCTGGGAGGTCATATGGCTTCACTCTTGAAAACGTTCCTCATCGTGATGCTGGTGGGGCTGCCCTTTGCGGGCATGGCGCAGCCACTTAAATTTCCCGAACGTCCGATCAGGCTGATCATCCCCTTCGCAGCCGGAGGGGGCACCGATATTGTTGCCCGCATCGTGGTCCAGCGCCTGGTGGAGACGATGGGTCAGCCGGTGATCGTGGAGGCCAAGCCGGGTGGTGGAGGTGCGATTGCTGTCGCCGAATTGATGCGGGCTGCCCCCGACGGGCATGTGTTGCTGATTGCGACCAGTTCGAATGCGGTACTCCCGGTTGTGGCTGGGCTGTCATGGCACCCCAGTAACGACTTCACGCCGATCGCAATCGTTTATTCCTATCCGTTTGTGCTGGCCACCAACAGCGACAACTCGCAGCGGTTTCCTGATCTGGCTCAGTTCATCACACGGGTTCGCTCGGAGCCCGATAAGGTGACCTGGGGCTCATCCGGTATCGGCGGACCCCAGCATCTGGTGGGTGAGCACTTCAACAAAGTCGCTGGGCTGAAGATGGTGCACGTACCCTACAAGGGCAATGCCCCGATGATTCAGGCGCTGCGTTCCAATGAAGTTCAAGTCGTTTTCGATACCCAGACGCTCATGCTGCCGCACATTCATGAGGGGCGACTCAAACCGCTTGCCATCACCTCAGCCAAGCGTTCGAGTCGGCTGCCCGATACCCCAACGCTAAGCGAAGCTGGGTACCCGGAGCTTGCGGTGGAAATCACCAACTACGTACTCGCGCCCAAGGGCACGCCGGTTGCAATTCAGCGCGAGCTCAATCGGCAGTTCGCTGCGGCGCTCGAACACCCGGAAGTGCGCGATCGGCTGCAGGGATTCGGACACACCGTGCCTCTGGCCGCTGACAATTCGCCTGAGGCCGTCAAGGCGCATATCGACCGTTTCAGCGCAACCTATGGGCCGCTTGCTCGGGAAGTGGGCGGCGCCAACCGTTAAACAGGTGCCTGCGCCCAGGGCGCCACGCAGTCCTCGTACAGGGCTACCTGCGAAATGAAGTTGGCCGAGGCAAGGCTTGTCGCCAGACGATAAAAGCCCGCCCTGGATACCTGTGGTTGACACGACCAGATGGCTGTCTGGTGATAACGAGCGAGGCTCTCCTCAAGAAGATCGGGTGCGAGTTGCGAATAAAAATGACCAACCAGCCGGCTCAGTTCTCGCGTGCCTTCGGCATCGATCCAAGGCCCGAAACTGCCAAGCGCTTCAGCCATTGCTCTGAAGGCCGTGCCATAGCGTTCGATATTTTCGACGGTTGAAAGGAAGGTTGTGTAGGCGGTGGGTCCGCGCGCATGCGCGGCATGAAGCAGGTGCCCGATTCCGTCGCGCAGCGCGAGGCTCACAAAGGGCTCAAAAAGTTGCACCACATCAATTTGCCCAGAGGCCAGGGCGCGCAGATTGTCTTCCATCGGGGCATCGGCGCGCCGCTGGATCGAGTTCGGGTCGATCCCCAGATCGCGCAGATCCTGCTGCAGACAGAGCCAGGGTGTAACGACCTCGCTCACCGTGGCGAGTCGTAGCGAAGGGAGCGCGCCGAGCTCGAACGGCGCAAGACCCGGGCGTCCGACCAGATAGAACGGATCGCGCGCGGCCACTTCGCCAAACGCGACGAGCGAGTGGGGGCCGGCCGCGTTCAGGTCACGATCTTTCAGCACGCGCATTGGCCCGCCCCAGACCAGATGAATATCGCCCCGCAACATATCGGCGATCCCCGCGCCGGGTGAAGGCGAGACGATGAGATTGACCTCAAGCCCGCGATCGCGAAACCAGCCCAGCTCCAGGCAGGCGTAAAACGGTGCGTAGAAAACAGCCCGAAAATTCTCAGCGAGACGGATGTTCAATGCGGGTCCCCGCGAGTGCACCGCCCGGTCACCCTCCGGAGGTTGGTGTCAAAACAGCAGCGATAAGCGATTGTCGCCATGATTGTGCCGGTTTCCCCTCTATTGATACAGGACTCAGTCATGGCACGACTCCGAACAATCTTCGCTCTCGGGATCGCAGCAGGATGGCCGCTGATTGCGGGTGCGCAGTCGGTCGCGCCGTCAACTGCCTATCCGTCGCGACCGGTGAAGCTGGTGGTGCCGGTGCCGCCGGGCGGCGCGGCAGACTTCATTGCCCGCACGATTGCTCCAAGGCTCTCGGCTACGCTTGGCCAGCCGGTGGTGGTGGAAAACCGTGCAGGCGCGAGCGGCGCGATCGCGTCAGATTTTGTCGCCAAATCAGCGGCCGACGGCTACACGCTTTTACAAAACTCGATCACCACGCACGGTATCGGGCCGCACCTGGCGAACAAGCTGCCCTACGATCCGATGAAGGATCTTGTACCCGTCACCATGCTGGCGAGGCTGCCGCTCATCATGGCAGTCAATGCGGGTACAGGCTGGCGCTCGGTTCAGGATCTGATTGCCGAGGCGCGGCGCTTGCCAGGGCGGGTGATGTTTGCATCCTCGGGCAAGGGCGGTGCGCCGCATCTGTCGGGTGAGCTGTTCCGGATCGTGGCGGGGATCGATCTGCTGCATGTCCCCTACAAGGGTAGCGGCCCGGCGGTCACCGATCTGGTGGGCGGTCAGGTGCAGATCATGTTTGACGGCGCGCCCTCCCTGATAGCTCAGGTGCAGTCCGGCAAGCTCCGGGTGCTGGCGGCGGCGAGTGCGGAGCGCAATCCACTCGCCCCTGATGCCCCCACGTTTCGCGAGCTCGGCCTGCCCGGCATCGAGGTGGCGCTCTGGTATGGGGTGATGGTGCCGGCTGCAACGCCCACTGCCGTGATTGAACGCCTGGCCACCGATATTGACGCCGCATTGCGGGTGCCCGAGGTGGTTGAGCGTTTTCGATCGCAGGCGACCGAACCGATGGGCGGGTCCCCTCGTCAGGCGGCCGATTTCATCCGGGCCGAGTATGCCCGCTGGGGTGAGGTGATTCGAAAGGCCGGCGTGAGCCCTGACTGACCGCCGGCAGGGATCAGCGGCTGGGTGCCGATTGCTCGCGTCGGCGCCGCGCAAGAATCCGGGCCGAATTGAGCCCGGCAAGAAGCAGTAGCGGCCAGAGGAATGTGCAGACCAGCGCCCAGACGATCCGGGAACCGGCTGAGCCCGGCTGGGCATTTTCTGCCGTCTGGGTCGGCCCCTCGCTGAACAGATGTCGGTTCGGAAAGGAGACGAGTCCAAAACCCGCGCCGATAATCAGGAAAACGATGATACAGGTGTTCAAGGCGGGCCCCCGGTTGGCCACTGATCGAGTCGTCGATGAAGGGTCGGTAGTGTCAACAAATATCTAGATAATTATATGTAATTCAATCTATACACGTTGAGTGGGCAGGGTTTGCCCCAGGATACCGCTCGCCCGGTCCGCCCTGCCTCATCGTAGCGGAGGGGCTTTGCAGCTATTTTTAATGCTGCCATGATTTGCGCGAGCTATTCGCATGCTGCAGAGGAGGCCCGACGTGGCCCAACGTGGAGACGGCTATGTTCCGGTGGCTGACGGCGCACAGCCGCCGGGTCGGCCTATTGAATCGGCAGAGTGGGCGCTCAGGTTGCGACTCGCGGCGGCCTATCGTGCGGTAGACCATTTCGGCTGGTCGGAACTGACCGCCAATCACATCTCGTTGCGGGTTCGTGACCAGCCCTCCGAGTTTCTGATCAACCCCTACGGCCTGCTCTACTCCGAGATCACCGCTTCCAGTCTGGTGCGAATCGACGCAAGCGGAAATGTGCTCACGCCGACCGAGTACCCGATCAATCCAGCCGGATTCAACATTCACGCGGCAATCCACGAAGCCCGCGCTGACGCGCATTGCGTGCTGCATGTTCACACCGTGGCGGGGATGGCGGTGTCGTGCCTGTCCGAGGGGTTACTCCCGCTTACGCTTGAAGGCACCGATTTTCACGATCGGATCGGCTATCACGAGTTTGAAGGGCCGAGCCTGGCGGTTGATGAACGGGTACGTCTGGCCACTGCGCTCGGCTCGCGAAATATCGCGCTGGTGCTGCGCAATCACGGCCTGGTCACTATCGGGGAGACGGTGGACTCGGCGTTTCTGCGCATGTACCGTTTGCTGCTTGCGTGCGCGGTACAGCTCCAGGTTCTCGTGACCGGGCGACCCTTCACGCGAATCTCCGAGCGCACGCTGGAACACTCGGCGCAGCGCCACGAGTGGTTCTTCCGCATTGGCCCCGGTGGTCGTCAGATCGGGCACGGAGAGCTCGATTTCAGTGCGATCATGAGGCTAATGGCGAAAATCGATCCGTCTTATGAGACCTGATCAGGACCGATCCCTTCCCACAGCCGGCGTTGCGCCATAAACTCAGTGGGTTTTTAGAAAATCAATCAAAGGGTACGAGGAGACAGCATGAGCGAATCTTCATCGAGGGCGCCTACACAGCTGGCCGATCCTGGCCGACGCCGGTCAGGTATCAAGATCGCAGCCACCGCGCTGGCGGGCCTCAGCCCTGCATTCATGAAGCCAGCGCATGCGCAGGCCGCGGTCCGCCTCAATGTCACATCGGGGCATCCCCCTGTGTTCAACTGGGTGGGCCTGATCGATAGCTTCGTCATTCCTGAAATCGAGAAACGCACCGCCGGCAAGATCAAGTTCGAGTGGAGCAAGGCCTACAGCGGCACCGTGGCGAAGCTTGGCGCCGAGTCCGACGCCATCCGAACGGGAGTATCCGATTTCGGCATCGTGGCTTGCATCTTCGAAGCTGGTAAATTTCCGCTGCAGCAGATGACGCTCCAGGTCCCTTTCGGATCCTCGGACATGGGGGTGGTGTCCAGACTTTCCCATGAGCTTCACGACCGGATTCCCGAACTGCAGGACGCCTGGGCGCGCCAGGGACTGCTGAAGCTGGGCTCCGTAGTGGTGGATGACTACGCGCTGGTCACCAAGTTCCCGGTACAGTCACTTGCCGACCTCAAGGGCAGGAAAATTTTTGTACCTGGACCGATTGCGTCGTGGCTTCAAAACACCGAGGCCGTGGCGGTGGCGGGTAACCTCAACACTTACTACAACGGCATTCAGACCGGGGTCGCCGACGGCGCAATTGTGTCGTCCGCCAACATTTGGGGTGTCAAACTGCACGAGGTGGCGCCTCATGTCACCAGCGCAGGCTTGGGTGCCCAGTTTGTTGGTGCCCTCGTGATTAACAAGCGAGTATTCGAGCGCTTCCCGAAGGAAGTTCAGGAGGTGTTCACCCGGGTGGGCCGCGAATATTCACGGCAGCTGGTCGAGAAACAAAGCGCGCTGGTCGAAGAGGTTCGGAAAAACGCCACTGTACAGGGTGCCCGCTACACGTCGCTGTCTATCGCTGAGCGGCAGAAGTGGGCGCAGGTGCTACCGAACTTGCCGCAGGACTGGGCCAAGCAGATTGATGCCAAGGGCGGGGCCGGATCGAGGGTTGTGAAGGCTTACGTTGAAGCGCTGAAGGCGGAAGGCGTACAACTGCCCCGTGACTGGCTGAGGTAAGGTGCGCGGGTCCCGTTTTTCCGTTCAGCGCGTACTGTGCTGAGTTGGCGCCATGGCGTCTGAATCAGAACAGCAGGAGGGTCCAGGGCTCAGTGCCTACGGCGAGGCACAGCCCTTCGGTCTGCATCGCATCACCAGCTGGATGAATGCGATCGGTACGCTCATCATCTTTGCGTTGTTGCTGATCACCAACCTCGACATTCTGGGTCGGGATTTGCTCAATAAGCCGCTGCGAGGCACCACTGAGCTGATGTCGGTGGGCATTGTGGTGGTCGTTTTTCTTCAACTGCCCAATACGCTCTGGGCTGGCCGTTTTCCCCGAGCCGACTTCGTGCTCGAAGCCGTTCATCAACGCTCGCCCAAGGCGGCAGCCTTGATGGCGAGCGTGTTCCATTTGGTGGGCGCTGCCATGCTCGCGGTACTGTGCGCTGCCCTCTGGCCAGAGCTGATTCGCGCCTGGGAGCTGGGTGATTACTTCGGTGCCATGGGCGACTTCGCCATTCCGCTCTGGCCAGTCAGGCTGGTGATGCTGCTTGGCAGTGCGTGCTGTGCGCTCACCTTTCTGTTCCTTGCGCTCGCCGATCTGTGCAAGGCGTTTGGACGCTCACGCTCATGACACCTGCCCTCACTGGTGTACTCAGCCTGTTTGCGATGGTGGTGCTCATTTTCGCAGGGCTTCATATCGCGGTTGCACTACTTTTACTCTCGTTTTTGGGGGTGTTCCTGATCCGCGGTAACGTCGATGCAGCCATGGCGATGCTCGCACAGGCCGCCTCCGATACCGTTCAGAGTCACGACTTTGGCGTCGTACCGCTCTTTGTGCTGATGGGCCTTCTGGTCTCCAACGCCCAACTCGGCTCGGACCTGTTTGATGTGGCCAACCGCCTGTGTCGCAAGATCGCAGGTGGGCTGGGAATTGCTACAGTGTTTGCGAATGCGGTGTTTGCGGGCATCACAGGCATCTCAATCGCGTCGGCGGCGGTGTTCACCAAAGTGGCCGTGCCCGAAATGCTTCGATGCCGCTACACGCCTGAGTTTGCTACCGGCTGCGTGGCGGGGTCGTCGGTTCTGGGCATGCTGATCCCACCCAGTCTGCTCATGATCGTGTACGCGTTTCTTGCCGAGCGTTCGGTTGGCGAGATGTTTCTTGCTGGCGTGGTGCCGGGGCTGTTGCTCGCGGTGTTGTTCAGCGGCGGCATCTACCTGATGGCGAAATTCAAGCCTTCCTACGTTCAGGAAGCGCAGGTGAACCAGACGATCGGACCGATGAGTTTCGCGCAGGGTACGATCAAGCTCGCGCCAATCCTGGCCATGATGGTTCTCGTGATCGGCGGAATTTATGCAGGGTTTTTTACAGCCACCGAAGCGGGTGCGGTGGGCGCGATGGCAGCGCTGGTCATTGCGCTGGCCCGCAAGCGCCTGGACCGGAAAATTTTCTGGCAGGTCTTGATCGAAACCGGACGGATCACGGTATCGGTTCTGTTCCTGATCATCGCAGCCAATCTCTACAGCCGGATGCTTGCGCTCTCGGGTCTGCCCCAGAGCATCGTGGGTTGGATGACCGCGGCCGAGTTTGGCGTAGCTGGTTTCCTGTCGATGTATTTGCTGATTGTCATCTTTCTTGGCTGCTTCATCGATTCAGTATCGATCATGCTGATCGTGCTGCCCCTGCTGCTGCCGGTCGCCAAAGACCTGGGTATTGATCTGGTCTGGTTTGGCGTAATCACTGTGATTGCAGTGGAGATCGGGCTGCTCACGCCGCCCTTTGGATTGTCGGTCTATACGGTGCGAAGTACTCTCGCCGATGATCGAATCAGCCTGTTTACGATCTTTCGCGGATCGGCACCCTTCGTGGGCATGATGCTGCTCACGCTACTTCTCATCATCGCTTTCCCCCGCCTGGTCCAGCCCTTCTAGATAGCGGTGGGCTGTACGCACCCGATTCGGGGTTCGCACAGCCTGACAACCGGGCCGACTGCCGATCACAGGTTGATCTGAATATCCTGCAGCACCGGGTCACCTGCCAGAGCAATCTCGTTTTCGATCAGCCGCCCGCACTCCGGGCAGAAGAACTGCCGGAACACCGGGTCGGGATCGATGTAGCGCTTGGGGTCGCCCACATGCGGATTGGACGCCGCCACGGGAGACTCCAGTTTGGCGCAGGCGAGCTTGTAGTTGGAGTCAATCGGCCCGAGGTCGTTAGCGCAAGCCCGGCAACACCAGCGCTTGCGCGCCCGGCCAGTGGAAGACGGATCAGAGCGCACAGCGAGATTTGCGGTCACTTCTCGAAGAAGCTTCCCGCGCAATGTTCTGAGAGGCAGCGCCTCGTCACGCGGGAATGATTTGCGGGCAGCGCGGCGTTGGCTACGCAGCGTTTCGGTCGCTGCTTCATCGAGAGTGTCGTTGGTAATCACCACGCCATAGACTTCACGCGCCGATTCGGGCGTGACTGCCATGTTCTCCACGACATCCTGTCGCACGCTTTCCGCGTTGCGCTCAAGGGGGTCGCCGAACCCGCCGCCACCGGTCCAGATCACCGAGTACACATCGCTTCTTGCCTGCTTGAAGTTCTGCTGCCGCAGGCCCAGTATCTCTTCGGTGCCGCCGACCTCTGCAATATCGCCTGGCATGGTGCTCGCGCTGATCAGCTGCTCAATCTGCGAATTGCGCTGGAACTTATAGACATTTACCGTTGCCGGATAGCCGCCCATCATGCCGGTGGAGGTGGGTATGGCATTACCGGATGAAAGCGTGTCATGCGTGATCGACTGCGTGCCGTGCGGAATGAAACACGACTCGGCTGACAGACCGCCCCGGAACTGACCCGCACCGCCCGAATCGGTAACCTCCTTGCGATAGAGGAAGAGAAGCGGGAAGGTCTGCTCGGTGTGCTCGATATTGGGGAGCTTACAGATAGGGGTGCGCGACTGCCCTCCGGTGGAAATGCCATCTGCGTGCGCGAACGCACCAATTGCGCCGCCGATCGGATCAACCAGCAGATAGCCAAATGGATCACCCCACTGGTCAGTGCCCCGAAAGATGGTTGCTGGCCACTGACTGGTACCGCCGATACACATGATGTCCTTGCGCATCTGCGGATCTGAAAAAATCATTTTGCTGAGCACGTTGTACGTGGGATAGAGCGAAATCTCCATCGCCTGAACCGGCGCTGTAGAAACCGATGCCGGGAACTCTGCGCAGTTCATCGTACCGGGTGTGGCGTTGAACTTGACGTGCCGTAGCGCGCCGCCGATTGCGAAATACTGATCCCAGCAGAGCAGCTGGTTGAGGGCAACCATGATCGAGCCTCGCCAGCCCGAATAGGTGGCATTCATAGCGCCGTCCTGGGGGCTGGTGCCTTCGTTTCGGAAGGTGAGCGTGGAGCCCTTTTTTTCGAGTGACAGCATGACCCGGTAGGCGTTGCGATCGCCGGGCCGGCAGCACTCAACATAGGTGCGATCCTGCCAACGGCCATCGGGCAGACGCGCCATCTTTTCGATGAATGCGCGTTCGCCATCATCGAGAATTTTCCGCATCACCGCCTTCACCACGCCCGCACCGTAGCGCTCGAGCAGCGCCTCAATACGTGCTTTCGCCGTGAGGTTACCCGCCAGCTGTGCGCGAAAGTCGAGAGCGACCGCTTCGGGTTTACGCGATGCGCGCAGATACATCTCTTCGATATCGCGGCGGATCACACCGTTCTCAATGATCTTGATCGGCGGAATCAGAATACCTTCTTCGTAGGCGTTTTCGGCAGCCAGACAGAAGCTCGAAGGCGTGATGCCGCCGATGTCGTATTGGTGGAGGCAGTTGGTGACCCAGCAGAAGAGCTCATCGCCATGAAACACCGGACAGATCAGCATGACATCCTGCTGATGGGCAGCGCCCACCCAGGGGTCGTTGGCGAGAAACATGTCGCCGTCGCGAATTCCAGGGTTATCGGCGCGATTCTCGAGAATCCATTTCACCTGCGTATCGGTCACGCCCGACATGTATTGCATGTACGGTCCGAAGAACACGAACTCACCGTCCTCAGTGAGGATGGACGGGTTGAGATCGAGGGCGTACATCGCCACGGGCGATCCGGACAGGCGCTGAATGGTTGCGCCATGTTCCTCGTTCACGTTCCAGAGGCTGTGTCGAATCACCTCGAAGGTGACGGGATCGAGATTGCGGTCGTGCTTTCGGTGGAGCTTGAGCTTGGGAGAAATCTGAAGGTGCTCGGGCGGGATGTAGCCCCCCTTGATGGAGGAAAACGTGCTTTGTCTGGGCTTGTGCGCGGTCGTCGGCATGGCTTAGCCTCCGAAAAGAATTTCGAAATTGCCCAGCGCATCGACGCGCAGGCGTTGTTTGGGCTGGAGCACGATATTGGTGTCGGTCGTTTCGATCACGGCAGGCCCCTTGAGTTCCATGCCGTTCCTCAGCTGAGCACCGTCATAAATGGGGGTCCGTTTCTGTTCACCCAGGTCGCTCCAGAACACCTTGCGGTAGCCAGTCCGTGCGCTCTCGGCGCTTGCCTGACGCGATTTCGCCTGCCTCTTGAGGGTAAGGCTCTGCGTTGCGCTTTGGGCTCGTACGCGGAAGGTGACCATTTCCAGCCGCGCGTCCGCGTAGGACGAGCCCTTGCCGTAAATGGCTTCATAGCGCTCGTAGAACGTCCCGTGAAGATCGTTGAGAGCCTGTGCGCTCAGCTTCGGACGCCCGCCCTCGGTCAGAGCGGTGAGGTCAACCTCAACCTCGTTGATCTGGCCGCGATGACGCATGTCGATCGAAAAACTGAGACGAAGCCGGAATGCAGGCACGCCATCCTTCTTCATCTGCTCTCGCGCATGCTTGGCGAGATCAGCAAGAGCCCGGTTGACCCGGTCCAGCCTGAAGGGCGAGCTCTGGATATCAACCTGCTCATGAACATGAAGCAGGTCGGCTGTGGCGGCGCCGAACGCACACCACGTGGAAGCAATGCGATTGAGCGGAATCAGTACCCGCTGCACCCCGAGTTCCCGCGAGAACACACCGGCGTGGACAGGCCCTGCACCGCCAAATGCGAATACGGTGAAGTCACGCGGATCAAACCCCTTCTCAACCGTGGTCTTTCGAATGATATCCGCCATCTTGAACTCGGCGATCTTGGCGATGCCTGCGGCCGTCTCAAACATACCGAGTCCGATTTTCGTCGCAACACCGGCGATCGCCTCTTCCGACTTGGCGCGATCCAGGCGGATTCGGCCGCCCAGGAAATTATCCGGATCGATATAGCCAAGCACCACATCAGCATCGGTCACTGTCGGCGTGGTGTTGCCCTTGCCGTAGCAGGCAGGGCCGGGGTCGGCGCCGGCTGATTCCGGACCGACCCGAAGTGTCTGGGTGAGCGGGTCGACCCGCGCAAGCGAGCCGCCGCCCGACCCGATGGCCTGGATATCAACTTTGGGAATGAAGTATTCGTACTGTGCGACGTTGGCGATTGAGCTGTATGCGGGCTTGCCCCGATGAATGATGCCGACGTCAAACGATGTCCCGCCCATGTCGGTGGTGATGATGTTGTCGCACTTGATGAGCTTGCCCATGAAGAGCGAGGCTGTCACGCCCGAGACGGGACCGGAGTCAAGCGTAAGGAGCGGTGCCTGGATCGCGCGCTCTACTGAGATGGACCCGCCGCCGCAGGAGGTGATCTGCAGGGGTCTCCGATAGCCCGCCGCGCGCAGCTGGCCGTCAAGCTGCTTGAGATAGTTTGAGGTGACCGGTCCGATATAGGCGTTCAGCACCGTTGCCGTCATGCGCTCGTATTCCCCCCATTTGGGTGCGAGCTCCACCGAGATGCTTACGAACATCCCGGGCGCACGTTCCCGGATGATCTGTGCGATCCGCTGTTCATGCGCTGGGTATTTGAAGGACCAGAGGAGCCCCACAGCAATGGCCTCGACGCCCAGGGCGAGCAGTTCGTCGACGGCGCGGATCACCTCGGCCTCATTCAGGTTTACGACCACCTCACCGTGGCAGTCCACCCGCTCGGAGACGCCCCGGATATAGCGCTTGGGGACGATCGGGACTGGCTTCTGGCTCTCGGGGAAATGCACCAGCGGATTGAGGTTGCGAGAATCAATACCGCGTGATCCCCGCATGATGTGGATGATGTCTTCGTGGCCCTTGGTGGTGATCAGACCCACCTTGGAGCCACGCCGTTGGATGAGCGTGTTGGTGCCCACGGTGGTGCCGTGCGTGAGCAGGCTGATGCGGCTGCAGAAGCTTTCGAAGTCCAATTCAAGCCGCTCGGCAACCAGACCCATGGCATTGAGCATGCCCGTGGCAAAGTGAGGCGGCGTTGACGGGGATTTGGCGGCTAAAAGATCGCCGCTGCTACTGAGGACGACGCAATCGGTGAAGGTTCCACCGATGTCGACCCCGACCTGGTAGTGCTCCATCCTGACTCCCAACGGAAAGCGGTGAGTCCGCTCGCCTCACGGATCGGGGGGAGCCGTGTGCGGGATCACCGTGATCGGCAGTGTGCAGGTCTTGGGCGATGAAAGCCATGGTAACGCGGCATCAGATCCATGCCTCGCGCTTATGCCCCCGCGCGATCGGGTCAGGTCGGTCGAGAAACTGCGCGCCCAACCAACTGCCCTGCCGGGCGTGATGGCTCAGGATGTCGACCAGTCGCTCTCGCAGCCGGTGGCCTGCAAGCGGGATACCGCGCTCTCGTACGTGAACCAGCGTCCAGCAGACGGTGAGCCCATCGATCGGTGCGGCGCTCAACAGGCCCGCGCGGTGCTGTGAAAAAATCGCGCTGTATGGCAGGACGGTGAACCCTTTGCCGTGCATGACCAGGTCGCACAGCAGGCGGGAGGAGTTGGTTTCGAGTTTTGGGGTGAGCGTGCGCCCCAGCCCTGCCAGGTGCCGGTCGACGATGGTGCGCATGGCGTTGGGGCGCGACGTAAGCAGCATGGGACGGCGCCCAAGACTTTCTACCTTGACTGCACGTGAGATGTTCAGATTGCTGCCATTCGACCCCACCAGGAACAGTTGCTCTTGAAGGAGTACGCGGCTGTGGAGAAGGTCAAGTGGTTCCACATCGGAGACCAGCGCCGCATCAAGCTTGCCCGTAAGGACCATTTCGTGGAGTGTGCCGCTCAGCCCCTCGGTGATTCGCAGCCGGACTTCGGGATAGAGGTCGATGTAGTCGGCCATCAGCCGACTGGTCACGATATCGTAGAGCGATGGCGGCACGCCGAAGCTGAACTCCCCTTTGGGTTCGGTCGCGTATTTACCCACCTCACCGCTGATCTTGCGCACCTGGGCGAGTACGCCTTCAGCGCGCTCTAGAAGCTCCTGACCGGCCGGGGTGAGCGTTACCCCTTTGTCCGAACGGTAAAAGAGCAGCACCCCCAGATCGCTCTCGAGTTGCTGCATCTGTCGCGTGAGCGAAGGTTGGGTGACTCGCAGGAGATGTGCAGCGCGGGTGATGCTGCGTGATTCCGCAATCTGCTTGAAGTATTCGAGTTGACGAAGATTCACAGCGTAACCCTTGGGCAGGAGGGTGGGGGTATGCGGACCACTCAGCAGCCGTCCAGATACGCCCAGGGCCTGCGTGCTCGGTCGTGGCTGCGAAACGTATCGATCTCGGCTCTGGCTGACAAGGTCATATCGATTTCATCCAGACCGTTGAGGAGCATGGTGCGCAGCGCAGGCGGCGTTTGAAATCGGAAGTGGTGACCCGATGCGCTGCGAACTTCCCCCGCCTCGAGGTCGACCGTGACCTGCGCCTGCCCATCACTGTGTGCCACTTCGTCGGCGATCTGCCGCACCGCTTCGATCGGCAGTTCGACGGGCAGGATGCCGTTACGGAAGCAGTTGTTGAAGACGATGCCGCCGAAGCTCGGCGCGATCAGAGCGCGAAAGCCGAATTCGCGCAGTGCTTTGGGCGCGCGCTCGCGTGACGATCCACAACCGAAGTTGCGATCGGCGAGGAGAATCAGGGCCTGGTCATAGGGTGCGCGGTTCAGGATGAACGCAGGATCGGGTGTGCGGTCATCACCCAGGAACCGCTGATTGGCAAACAACATCTTGCCGTAGCCGGTGGCATCAGGCCCACCCATGTGGCGGGCCGGGATAATCTGGTCGGTATCGATGTTGATGACCAGCATCGCAGCTGCAATCCCCGTGATACTTCGAAACGATTCCATGGTGTGGTCTCCGGTGGTCAGCGGTGACTGGCAAGGAGCGGCCTCGGATCGGCGATTGCGCCGCTTACCGCCGAGGCGGCCACCGTGGCTGGGCTTGCAAGATGCGTTCGGGTGCGTGGCCCCTGACGTCCTTCGAAGTTGCGATTGGTGGTGCTCACCACGCGTTGATCGGCGAAGCGATTATCGCCAAGATGCCCGCAGTAGCCGCAGCCCGCCTCATGCCACTCAAACCCGGCCTCGCGAAATACGCGGTCGATACCTTCAGCCTCGGCGGCCTGCCGAACGGGGGTGGAGCCGGGTACGCAGACGGCTTGTACGCCGGGCTTGACGCGACGGCCGCGCAGGATGCGAGCGGCCTCGCGCAGATCTGATAGCCGCGCGTTGGTGCAAGAGCCGATATAGACCGCATCGATGGGCGTGCCGATGAGCGGCGCACCGGGCGAAAGCTGCATGTAGGCAAGCGCACGGGCGGCGAGATCGCGCGCCTCGGCGTCGGCGGCCTCGGCTGGGTCAGGCACTGCTGCGGTGATATCGATTGAGTGCTGCGGGCTGGTGCCCCAACTCAGTTGCGGCGCGATCGATGCGCAGTCGATCGACACCTCACGACCGAAGCGGGCCCCGTCGTCGGTCCGCAGGCGCCGCCAATAGGCGACGGCTTCATCCCAGGCCCGTCCTTTGGGTGACCACGCGCGACCAGCCAGGTATTCGAAGGTGACATCATCTGGGGCGACAAAACCGTATTTCGCCTGGAACTCAATCGACATGTTGCAAAGCGTGAGCCGTGCTTCAACCGGAAGCGACGCCACGGCATCGCCTGCGAATTCGACGGCGAAGCCGATTCCTGCGGCAGCGCCGAGCCGGGCGATCAGCGCGAGGATCATATCCTTCGCGTACACGCCTTCACCGAGTTTTCCGTTGAATAAAACCCGCATCGTCGCGGGGCGGGTCTGGGTCAGTGTCTGGGTGGCAAGCACATGCTCGGCCTCGCTCACGCCGATCCCCCAGGCGACCGCGCCAATGCCTCCCACCGTACAGGTATGGCTGTCGCAGCACACCAATGTGCTGCCGGGTAGTGCGATCCCCAGTTCGGGGGCGGCTACATGGGCGATCCCCTGTCGCGGGTCGTCATAGTCGATGAAATTGAGCTGCCAGCGCTGTGCTTCGGCGCGCGTGGTGCTGATCATGGAAAAGCCACTCGGGGACGGTGAGTCGGTCGGTCCGCGACCCGGCTGGGTGGCGATCAGGTGCTCGATGATCGTAAAGACCTGGGCCCGGCTGTCGGGCTTCCTGCCGGCGCGCGCCATGGCATGCAGCACCTGGCTGCCGCCCAGCTCGTGAAGAATCAGGCGATCGATCTGCAGCAGGTCGGTGGACCCCTCAAGTGTCCGGATCGTATGATCTGCCCACACTTTGTCGAAATAGGTCAGTCCGGACATGGCCGCGCCCCGTTGCGTCAAATGAGGCGAGCAGTCTATCGCGGCGAGCGCGGATCGGCTCCGGTCCGCGGGCGTGTTGAATAACACAACGGAAACACCCAAGCCGGAGGGGGACCCGGTAGCATAAAAAATCTTTAAAAGAGGCCGCATATGAGTCGACTGTCTCAAGCGTTGTTCGTCTCGCTCGCCATCGCAGCATCCGCCGCGGTTGCGCAGGACTACCCTTCCAAGCCGCTTCGCGCCATCGTGCCGGTCCCGCCTGGCGGGGTGGTCGATACCGTCGCCCGGCAGGTTGCCTCAAAAATGAGCGAGAGCATGGGCCAGCAGGTGGTGGTTGATAACCGTGCTGGTGCCAGTGGATCGATCGGCACTGCGCTGGCAGCCAAGTTCCCGCGCGATGGTTACACCATTCTTTTTGCCTTCGATACGCACGCGGTCAACCCCCACATCTACAAGAACCTTTCGTTCGACACCCTGAAAGACTTCGAACCAGTGTCGCTAGTGGTGAAGATTCCGCTTGCGATCGCTGCGGCGGCGAACGTGCCCGTGTCTAATCTCAGGGAATTGGTCGCGCTTGCCAAGGCGAACCCCGGCAAGTATTCCTACGCGTCGGTGGGCGCAGGAAGCTCAGGGCATCTGGCCGCCGAGCAACTCAAGCTTCTGAGCGGCATCGAGCTGGTGCATGTGCCCTACAAGGGCGGCGGCCCCGCGGTGACGGATCTGTTGGGCGGGCAAATTCCATTTGCCTTTCTGGCGGCGGGTGTGGTGACGCAACATATTCGCAGTGGCAAGTTAAAGGGGCTCACGCTCACCAGCGCGCAACGATCAGCTGCCTTGCCCAATGTGCCCACGACCGCCGAGGAAGGGTTTCCGTAGTTCGACTCGGGCGCCTGGGTGGGGGTCGTGGTGCCTGCGGGAACACCCGCTACCGTGATTGCCCGGCTCAATACCGAAGTCGTCAAAGCAGCGCGCGATCCAGCGGTGAATAGCAAACTCTCGGATCAGACCATGGTCGTTACGGCGAGCACGCCCGCCCAGCTTGATGAGTTCATTCGCGCCGAGCACGAAAAGTGGGGTCGGCTGATTCGCGAGGCTAAACTCAATCTCGGTGATCAGCATGGAAGTCGGTTTCTTTTACTGGCCGTTCAGCGTCGAGCTCACCCTGAACATGGCAGCGGCTGCCGAGCGCTATGGCTACGACATGATCGGTGTGGCTGACACCCCCGGTAATGCGATGGATCCCTGGGTCACGGCTGCGCTGGTGGCCGAGCACACGCGTCGGCCCAAGGTGTCAATCTGTGTCACCAACCTTGCAACCCGCCATGCGGCGGTCTCTGCGGCGGCCATCGCCTTGGTCGACCTGATCGCAGGAGGACGCGCCATTCTCGGTATTGGCGCGGGTAACTCCGGTACCCGCAATCTGGGGGTCAAGGGCACGCCAGTCGCTGAAACGAGCGAGGGCATCGCCTACATCAAGACGCTGCTGGCGGGTGAGAAGGCTGAATACCGGGGCGGTACGGCACAGCTTCCGTGGGTGAAGCGTCCCACGCCCGTGTTCCAGGCCGCGTCGCTTCCCCGTTCGCTGGTGGTGGCCGGGCGCTGCGCGGATGGCGTCTTTGTCAATTACGGGCTCGACCGGGGCAGTCTGTCGGCGTCCGCCGCGCATATCGCGCGTGGTGCAGCGGAGGCGGGGCGTCAGGCGGCAAGCGTCGAGATCTGGCAGATCGGTTGTCTGGACTGCCACGAGGATCGGAACGTGGCGCGCCGGAAAATCGGCGCGATCCTCGCGTTTGTGAGTGGCTATGTCATCGGCACGGAAGACCTTGAGGCGCGAGGCGTGCCGCCAGACAAGATCGAGCCGCTGCGCGAGCTCCGTCGGCGCTACAGCACCCGGCCCGGCGAGGCGGATGCGCGGACGGTCGATGAACTGGGGCTGTTCGACTACCTCGCGGGACGGCTATCGATCTGGGGTACCCCAGACGATTGCCTGCGCCAGGCGCTGGCGGCCAAGGCAGCGGGGGCGACGCGCCTGATGTTCACCGTGAGTCTGGCGAGTGATCCGGTGCGCACGGTGGAGCTGTTCGGCGAGCATGTGCTGCCCGCCTTGCGGGCGGGGTAGCGCGATGGTTTCGTGGGCGGGTAAGCGGGCAGGTTAGCCCGCGACCGGCGTCTTAAAGCGTGATGCCCGTGCGCCGGATGACCGGGCCCCATCGCGTCGCCTCATCAGCCATTAAACGGGCGAGCACCTGTGGGCTGCCGCCTGTGGGCGTCATCCCCTGACCGATCAGGCGCTCTGCGATGGTCCGATCCCGGAGAGCGTCGTTGAACTCTTGATTCAAGCGTTCAACCACCGATGCGGGGGTGCTGGCCGGTCCCACGATCGCGTTCCATGCAATGGCCTCGAAATCTTTCAGCTCAGGCAGCCCCGATTCGGCGACCGTGGGCAGATCGGGTAAAGGCTGGTACCGCGTGCGGCTGGTCACGGCGAGCAGGCGCACACGGCCGGCCTGCACATGGGGCAGGAGCGCGGGTGCAACCGTCATGATCATTTGCGTTTCACCCGTAGCCACCGACAAGGCCGAGGGCGGCGAGCCGTTATAGGGAATGTGCAGCGCGAAGGTGCCAGTGGCGACTTTGAGTAACTCCATCGACAGGTGTGAGGAGCTGCCGTTGCCGATCGATGCAAACGAGGCCTTGCCAACGTTGGCTCGCAGCCACTGCACCAGTTCCGCGACTGACTGCACCGGCAGCTTGGCGTTGACCGCCAGCACATTGGGCTGGCTGGTTGTCATGACGATGGGCGCGAAGTCGTCTGGCAGGCGATAAGGCATCTTCTGATAGAGAAACGGTGCGAATGCCAAGGGGCCGTTGAAACTGATGCCAAACGTATGGCCGTCAGAGGCCTTGGCAATGGCGTCGGTCCCGATCAGTCCGGCCGCACCGGGCTTGTTGTCGACCACGATGGGCTGGCCCAGTCGAGCGGACAGGCGATCGCTGGTGGCCCGAATGATGAGGTCAAGCGAACTGCCCGGGCCAGTGGGAACGACCATGCGAACCGGCCGCGAGGGCCAGGTGCTCTGCGCCTGAGCGAGGCGCGAGCCGAGCGACAGTGACGCTATACCTAAGGCAAGTAGGGATCGACGCTGCACAGCGATATCTCCTTAATTTAAACGCATAAGACGCTATCACAACAGAACGTCCGAGGGTGTGCAGCGGCAAACGCGCGCGCGGCCGCGAAACAGGCGCTATCGTTTCCCGGGGGCGAAGGCTAGACTGAACCGATGCGGCCCCCTTAGTCTGGGTGGCCCTGCTTGCGAGTATTGAAAGGAGCACTCCCCATGGCCTTCTCTCTGACCCGTTTGCCCCGTCTGTTTGGCCCGCTCGGCGTGGTGCTGGCGAGCATGTTGTTGACCGCGGCCCCGCACGCGCAGGAAGCATTTCCATCCAGACCGGTTCGCATGGTCGTACCGTATCCACCTGGCGGGATCGGCGACTTTGTTGCCCGACTGATCGCACCCAAGTGGAGCGAGGCGCTCAAGCAGCAGATCGTGGTTGAAAACCGTCCGGGTGCGGGCAGCAACATCGGCACTGATCATGTCGCCAAGGCCGCGCCCGACGGCTATACCGTGCTGCTGTTCGATAGCGCGCTGGTGGTCAATGCCTCGCTCTACACGCGCTTGAGTTATGACGCGCGCCGCGACCTCGCCCCGATCATGATCGTGGGTCGCACGCCGCTGGTCCTGGCGGTGCATCCCGCGCTGCCAGCGGTCAATGTGACCGAATTGATTACGCTCGCCCGAGCGCGCCCCGGTGGGCTGACCTATGCCTCGGCAGGCAGCGGCACGCTGGTGCATCTGGCCGCTGAAATGCTGAAGACCGCTACGGGCATTGATATCGTGCACGTACCCTACAAGGGCGCGGGGCAGGCGATTCTGGATGTGATCGGTGGGCAGGTGCCGATGATGTTTGCGGTTCCTGGCACGGCGCGGGCGCATATCGCTTCGGGCAAACTCCGGCCGCTTGCGCTGACCGGTGAAAAGCGATTCTCCGGTTTACCTGCCGTTCCCACATTCGCAGAGGTGGGGGTTCGCGACATGGACGCGAGCCTGATCGTGGGCTTGATGGTACCCGTACAAACGCCGGCTGCGGTGCTGGCCACGCTTTACGACACGCTTGCGAGCGTGACAGCGCAGCCTGAGATCACCGGCAAGCTAGGGGAATCGGGGATGGATATGGTGAGGTCTGGCCCGCAGCCTTCTCGAGCCATCTTGACCCACGAATTCGCGCTTTGGGAACGCGTGGTGCGAAGCTCTGGTGCAAAGGTGGAGTGACGCGAGTCCTTCAACAGTCAGAGCGAGCGGGAGCGACCTGGGGCCTTTCACGGTCAGAGCGTCTCCCGTCAGCTCACGGTTCGTCGCGATCGGAGAACAACACCCCGCCCTTGGCCTTCGACGTCTTGGGCGTTTCCATGATCTGAATCATCACGGTTGAGGGATCCACCTGGAAATTGCGGACCACCGAGTCAGTGATCTCGCGGATCAGCGCGCACTTCTGATCCGTCGATCGGCCTTCAATGGCGTAGATATAAATCTCGGGCATGGGTTGGCGTCCGGGTGGTGAAGGAGTCCAATCGGGCGACAGGTTGGCGGGTCCGCAGACCGGGCAGGCGCCTTATCGCCATTCGAGGGGCGTGATGCTGCTGAAGTTGTCCGTCCAAAGCCCTACGCCGGGGATGTCAGTCTGAGCCGTTCCGATGACGCGCCCTTGCGCGTCACGAATCGGACGGTCGACCGAGGGGTGCGTACGTAGAAACTCGGCGTCGCGGGTGAGGATCATGTAGTGATTCTCGCGGATGAACCGCTTTGGATCGCTTTCCTGGAACCGACTGCGCGCCTCAAGACCCAGTGTCTCCGCCTGCCGCTTCACCACCGGATACAGGTTGAGGTAGGCGTTGGTGATATTCACCACCAGAAAGCCATCCGGCTTCAGGTGGGCAGCATAGGCGGTGAATGCCTCGCGGGTGAGGAGGTGCACCGGCACGGAGCCGCCGCTGAAGGCGGCCAGCAGAATCATGTCGTAGCGCTGGTTTTCGGGAAGCTGCGCGAAGGTGAGCCGCGCATCTCCAATCAGCACCTGGAGCTTTTGCGCCTTCGAATCGCCCAGGAACGTGAACCAGTTGCGCGCAATCCGTTCGGCCTCCGGATTGATTTCGAAAAAGTCGTAGCGATCGGTGGGGCGCGCGTAGAGCGCGACCGTACCCGCGCCCAGCCCGGTAATGGCGACATCGACCTTGTCTTGTCTCGCGTTGAGATATTGCAAGGCGCGGCCGATACCGCTGTCGGGGTTGTAATAGCTCACTGGCTTTTGCATGAGCTCGGGCGAGAGTGGCTGGATACCATGCGTGACCTGCCCGCTGTAGAACACGCGGTGGTCGCGTGCGGGCTCGGCTGGAAAGCGGCGCTCGACCACCGCGACTACCCCATAAAAATTCCGTGCTTGATCAAGCGTGGCTTCGACCGCGCCCGGTACGCTGGTGGCGCGGCCGCGGATCGGGCTGTCCCACCAGAAGGCAAGGCTCGTGCAGACCGCTACCGCAATCCATCGTGCGGGGTGCATACGCAATGAACTATTCGCCGGAGCGTCTGAAGCCACCTGGCGGCGCGCCCGCCATTGCCGATCGATGACGAGCACCGACAGCGCCGCGGCCGCAGCAAGTCCGATAGGCCACTCGTGGAAATCATTGAAAGCATGGGTGGCCACCAGCGCCACGAACAAACCGCCGCACGCGCCACCAAACGACATCCAGAGGTAGTACCCGGTCAATCGCGAGGGGTCAGCGGGGCGGCGGCGATACAGCTCACCATGGCAGAGCAGGCACACCAGAAACAGCATGAGAGAGAAGAGATAGCGCAGCTCGGTCGCGCCGTACCCCCAGTGCAAACCGAACCATTCGGGGATGGCATGCCGGCCTGCTACAAAGAGCACGGCAACCAGCGTGAACGTAGCCACCAGACCGGGCCGGTACCAGCGTGAGTGGTCAAAGCTCACGATGAAGGAGAGCAGGTAGATGGACAGCGTCAAAATCCAGAGTCGGGGCTCAGGCGCGATGTTGTGGCTCGCCTGATCGGTGGTGGCGATGAACAGCATCGAGGCCAGTGCAGGCAGCAGCACCCAGGCAGCGATGTCCCGCCACTGGCTGACGCGACTGACTGGTGCGGGGGGCGTCGCTACCGCCGCCGCATGCGAGGGCGAGGTAACCGGTGGTTGGGCTTCTGCCGCGCGCGCCTGGGTCCAGGCCACGATCGCGCAGGCCACTGCGAAGACCCAGAATCCCCAGGTCCAGCCGCGACCCATCACGGGCAGTTCGAACCAGGGCTCGAACAGGTAAGGAAATGACAGGAGCGCGATCAGTGAGCCCAGATTCGACAGCGCAAACAGTCGATAAACCGAGTCCGCTACCCCGGCCCGGGCAAACCAGTGTTGAAGGAGAGGGCCCGTGCTTGCGAGGCAGAAGTAGGGGAGCCCCACGCACAGGGTGAGAATCCAGAGAATCTGCGGGACCGGTGACTGTTCGCCCTGCAGTCGCAACGCAGGATCCGGGATGACCGCTTGAGCGAGCCACGCAGCGCTGGCAAGCAGCACGATATGAATGATGGCCTGCTGTCGAACCGACCTGAGCGAGGCGAGTCCGTGCGCATACAGGTAGCCGCCAAAGAGCGCGCATTGAAAAAACAGCATAGCGGCTGTCCAGACCGCCGGCCCCCCGCCAAACCACGGCAGGATGGCCTTGCTCACCATGGGTTGAACCTGAAACAGCAGAAATGCGCTCACGAAGATGGTGAGCGCGAAGAGTGCGATACGCAGCATGTTCGAAGCCTTGATGAAGCGGTGCCGACTATTCCGCCTTGATGCCGGCGCGACGAACCAGGTCCTGGTATTTCCGAACCTCGGCTACCTTGAAGGCGGCGAACTGATCGGGACTAATTGAGGAGGCGGTGCGCGAGGTGTCGGCAAACAGTTTCGTCATGGCTGGCGTTGCAAGCGCTTTCTGGACGGCTCCATGAACCTGATCAATCACCGCGCGCGGGGTCCCTGTCGGCGCGTCCAGTCCAGTCCAGACGGTGAACTGAAAGCCGGGCAGGGTTTCGGCAAGGGTCGGCAGGTCCGGGAAGGCCGGCAGCCGCGAGGCGGAGGTCACGGCCAGTGCGCGAACCTTACCGGCCCGAATCTGACCGACCGCAGAGGTATCGGCGAACAGATGGTCAACATGTCCGCCAAGAAGTGCAGTCAGTGCGGGGGAGGTGCCCGCGAACGGCACATGGGTGGCCTGGGTACTGGTCATCTGATTTAAAAACTCGCCCGCCAAATGTGGCAGACCCGCAATACCCGAAGACGAGTAGTTCATTTGTGCGCTCGACTCTTTCAGGCGTGCGATCAGATCGGCGAGCGTTTGAATGCCTCGGTCCAGGCGCACGACCAGAAACAGCGGGCTCTCGGATACCACCGCGGTGGACTGCAGGTCGGCTACGATGTCATAGGGCAGGTTTCTGAAGAGCGCGGGCGCGATGGCGTGCTGGCTGGTGGACAGCAGGAGGGTGTAACCGTCGGCGGGCGCTCGTGCCACGAAGCCGGCTGCGATCGTGGTGCCCGCACCGGGCTTACTCTCGACGAGCACCGGCTGGCGCCAGATCTCAAAGAGTTCACGTGCGAGCGCGCGGGCGACCACGTCGGCCCCGCCACCCGGCGGGTACGGGTTGATGAGGGTGACGGCGCGGCTGGGGAAGGTTTGCGCGTGCGCGGCGGCTGCGAGGGCGAGTGGCGCAAGCAGGGCAAACAGGGCGTGGATGGCAGCTTGTAATTTCATGGCCAGCAGATAGTAGCCAAATCGACGCAGGTTTCAACTGTTTCCCGCGATCGTCAAAAACGGCACCGGATGCTGCAATGCACGAAGACTGCGGACGCTTGAATTCCTACACTTCCCTACTTCATTCACCTAAGCTTGATGGCGGCCCTGATAAGCCGGGAGAAGCACTATGACGTTCGATCTGGCGATTCGTGGTGGTCTGGTCGTTGACGGGACAGGGGTGCCCGCGCGGCATATGGATATCGGTATCAAGGCGGGCCGAATCGTCAGCATCGGAAAGCTGCAGGAAGGAGCTTTGCGCGTAATCGACGCCTCCGGGTTGGTGGTCGCACCGGGCTTCATCGATCCTCACACGCACTACGACGCCCAGGTCTGCTGGGATACGTCGCTCAGCCCCTCGCCGTGGCACGGCGTGACCACGGTCCTGATGGGCAACTGCGGTGTCGGCATCGCGCCCACGCGAGCCGATGGACGAATTCCTGCAATGCAGGACCTGGTGAATGTTGAGGGAATGCCCTACGACGTGATGAGCGCAGGGATTACCTGGGATTGGGAAAATTTTCCCGAGTTCATGCGCGCCACAGCAATGCGACGTCCGGCCGCTAACGTTGCATTTCTCGCGCCACTGACCCCGTTTCGCTATTACGTCATGGGGGAGGCTGCCATTGAGCGGGCTGCCACCGACGAAGAGCGGGGCCGGATCAGACAACTGCTCGGTGACGCGATCTCTGCAGGCGCCTTCGGATTTTCGACCACGCAGTTGCCCAATCACATGGGGCATCGCGGGCGACCTATCGCCTGTCGCCAGGCTGATCGTGCCGAGCTTCGCGAGTACGCGCAGGTGCTTCGCGATGCCGGTCGCGGGTTCATTGAAATCGCCCTCACCGAGCAGATGTCCGTGCTCTCCGATAGCAACCTTGAGACGCTTGAATTTCTGCTCCGTGAAAGTAGCCGCCCCGTCACCTGGCTCGCCTTGCTTTACCGTGATGACATTCCTCAGGCGTGTTCAGCAAGCCTGGCCAAAGCAGCACACCTCACCTCACTGGGGTCGGTGCCACAGATCTGTGCCCGACCGCTGACTCGCGACATGGATCTGCGGACGCCGCATTCATTTTTGAGTTTCAAGTCGTGGCACCGGGCGCTCAACCTGTCCGTCGAGGAGCAAAAGCGTGTCTATGCCGATCCCGCCTTTCGAAACCAGTTCCGACAGGAATTGAAAGGTCCGGCGCAATTCACTGGCAATTGGGAACTGATGGCGGTTGCTGAGGCGAAGTCACCACACCTTGAACAGTTCACCGGGCAAACCATTGCCGCGATTGCACGGCAACAGGGTAAGGATGGGGTAGATGCGTTGCTCGATCTCGCGATCGAGGACAATCTTCAGACCGAGTTTGCGCTTGCGTTTCTCAATACCAATCAGGAGGGTGTGGCCAGCCTGCTCCGAACCCCCGGAACCGTACTCGGTCTATCCGATGGCGGTGCACATCTCGGGGTGTTGTGCGATGCGGGGTATCCCACGTATCTGCTGGGACACTGGGTGCGCGAGCGCGCTGCGCTCTCAATCGAGCATGCGGTAATGCGCCTCACCTCGGAGCCAGCGCGGCTGATGGGGCTCCGTGACCGGGGGCAGATTGCTGAAGGAATGGCGGCCGACTTGGCGATCTTCGACCCCGATACCGTGGGCTCCGACGAGCGCGCTCAAAAGCGGTTTGATCTGCCCGGCGGTGCCAAACGCTTCGTGATGCCTTCGCGGGGCATGCATTACACGATCGTGGGCGGCGAACCAGTATTTGAAAACGGGGGGGACACAGGAGCCCGCCCCGGGGTGCACCTGCGAAGCTAGACGCGGGTAGGACTTCAGCGACTGCGATTGGCGAGCGTGCAGCGACAGCTCCCCGCTTGATGGAGTTCGATCATGTTCCCGCGGGGATCATTGACAAACAACTGCTCGAGCTCGGGGTTGGCTGCACGGGTGGTCCAGTAGGGAATCCCCAGACGCTCGAGCTCGGCCTTGGTTTCGGGGACGCTTTCGACGCCGAGAGCCACATGCGGCGCGGCGGGGTCCTGGTCGGGGCTGCGCGCGATCGGAGAAGGAACGCTGCCGCCGATCAGATGCAATTGTCCTACGTCGCCTACGTTGATCCAGAAACCTGGGATGCCTGGAATGGTTGGGCGGCCTTTGTCAGCTTCCATGCCCAGCACATTCGTGTAGAAATCGAGTACCGCCTGTTCGGGGACGCCGTCGATTCGAATGGCGTGATGATGAATTTCAAGCACCTTGATAGCCATGGGAAGGTCTCCTTCTGGGTGGATAACGCGATCACGCGAGAATTGGCGCCGGACTAACGTATTGGCTTGCACCAGCGCCAGCTGACTTAAAGCAATGGATTGGCAACCTCTCCGCCAAGCGCGCTCAACCCCCAATTGGTGAACTGGAGGTCGCTGCCCAGGAGAAAATGGCTTGAACCGGAGTGAGCATCACGGAAAATTCTTTGAATGGGATAAGCATCGTAAATACCGTTCGCACCCGCCAACGCATGAAGCATATCGACCGCTTCGGTGCAAAGATTTACGGCATAGGCGACATCGCGCTTACACCGCAGCTTGGTCTCCAGGTCGGGTACTTGATGGCGATTG
Organism: Burkholderiales bacterium; assembly: GCA_005798775.1. GTDB lineage: Bacteria > Pseudomonadota > Gammaproteobacteria > Burkholderiales > Burkholderiaceae_E > SYIM01. The sequence goes on along the minus strand of SYIM01000036.1, from coordinate 36,722 downwards.
GCGAGCTCCTGTGTCTCCATGAATTCGCCGCGAATAATCCGCCGTGCGGCATCGATGCGGGCGGCGGCTGCAGCAACCTTGATCTGGATCGGCTGAACGTCACGCAGTTTCGCACCGGTATAGCTCCCGCTTCGCTCCTTGATGAATGCGATGCTTTGCTCGAGTGCGGCCTGGGCATTGCCAACCAGCACAGACCCCACGATATGACCAGCCATCATCGGCAGTGCCACTCGGTACACTGCGGCGGGATTGGCGCGTGCGCCAGGGTGATCGCCGCCGCGGGTGTTGTACATGCATGACGCACGGTAAGTGGGAATGAACACGTCTTTGGCGATAACGGTCATGCTCCCGGTTGAACGCATACCGAGGACACGCCAGTCATCAACCACCTCATACTCAGACTTGTGAAGCAAGCACAGACGGTGGTCGATCACGTTGTTGTTATCGTCCCGGATGGTAGCCGCGAGCATGTTCCAGTCCGAGACATTTACTCCGCTTGAAAAATTCCAACGGCCGCTGATGACAAACCCTCCGTCCGCCACGCGGCCCTGACCTTGAGCAGCCGCGACCCCCGACGCTATGCACGCGTCAGGGTCCTGTCCCCAGATCCATTCCTGGCCGCCCTCTTCGTACAGGGCGAGCATCCAGTGATGAATCAGCAGGTTGACGGCTGTCCATGCGGTCGATGCACAGCCACGGGCGAGTTCGTGACCGATATCGAAAGTGGCAACGATATCGAGCTCCATTCCGCCCCATCGCTTGGGCTGCAGGGCCCGGAGCAGGCCGGTACGGTGAAGCTCGTCCATGGTTTCCGGTGGGACGATCCGTCCGCGCTCAGCCTCTCCAGCGCGCTCGCGAAGCACTGGAATCATTGCGGTAGCGCGGCCGATTGCCTCATCGTAGGCCACATCAGCGAAAGACCGGCAATCACGCATCCGTTATCTCCTTCAGCATTCAGGGTGAGCGTAGTGGACGAACTTTTGGTGACCATCAGGGAGATGGCGTTTTTGAAATGATCAAGAGTCAGACAACCAGGCTGAGGGGATTCTCGAGCAGGGCTTTGAGCGTTGCAAGGAAGCGGGCGGCCTGTGCGCCGTCGATCGCCCGGTGATCTGAGGTGAGGGTCAGCCGCATGACCCCTCGTTCGCGGGGTACGCCGGCGTCAAGCCAGACTTCCCGGCTGATTCCGCCCACCGCAAGGATGGCCGCCTGGGGAGGGTTGAGGATGGCGGTAAATGACTCAACTCCCAGCATACCCAGGTTCGACACTGTGAAGGTACCACCCTGGTATTCATTCATCAACAATTGCCCGCGTTGGGCCTTTTCGGCGAGTGACCTAATTTCTGTGGCGGCGGCGATCAGCCCTTTCTGGTCGGCATTGCGCAGAACAGGGGTGATCAGACCATCATCAATTGCGACCGCGATAGAAATATCGATGTCCTCAAAGATACGAATGGCATCGCCCGCGAAGCTCGCGTTGATCTCGCGATGTTGCTGGAGCGCGAGCGCGCACGCGCGAACCACAACATCATTGACACTGACCTGAACAGAACGCGCGCGAGCAAGCTGCGAACGGAATTCGGTGAGCGGGTCAGTCAGGACCTTGGCGGTTGTGAAGAATACGGGTACGCCCTGCGCGGACTCCGTCATCCGGCGTGCAATCGACCGACGAATTGCGGAAAGGGGGAGGTCACGGGACTGCTCAGATCGTTTTAACATGGGAGGCCGCATGCTGGCGCTCGATGCCCCAGCGACCGCCTGCGCGACAAATGCCGTGATGTCTCTCTCGATGACTCGCCCGCCCGGACCGCTGCCTTGAACCTGGTTGATGGGTACGCCAGATTCGCGCGCCAGTCGCCTTGCACGCGGCGAGGCGTGTGACTGACCGGTCGGGGCTGATTCTGCAGCAAGTTCGGCCGGTTCGCTCGCTGCCGCAGCGACTGTCTGCCGCGGTATTGTCACAGGGCTGGTAAAGATGGCCGCAGCCGGCTCTGGCGGTGCGACAGTGACGGGTGGCAGTGCGCTCACCCGGGCCGCAGCGCCGCCGGCGGGCCGATCGTCCAGTACCGCGAGCTCCTGATCGAGCCGGATCGTGCTGCCTTCCTCAACCTTGATTTCGATCAGATACCCTTCATCCGTACTTTCAATGTCGGTAAGCGTCTTATCGGTTTCAACGCTTAACAGCGGCTCACCGCGCTGCACGAAAGCCCCGACAGGAACGAGCCACTTCACCAGTGTTGCTTCCTCGATCGACGGCCCCAGGCTAGGCAGGATCACGGGTGTGGGCATGGATGGTCCTATGACAGGTGAGACGCAGGCGTGGCACTGGGGCCTCGGGGCGGTGCCTATCCGCCGAGATAGGCCTTGACGAGTTTCTCGTCGGCCAGGAAGCCAGCCCATTCGCCCGGACCGACGGTATGAACGATTCGGCCGACAGACATCACGTAACCCCGATCGGCGATTTCGGATACCAGGGCAACGTTCTGCTCGACCAGCAGAAGGCTGATTCCGCGTTCACGTAAACCGCCTAAAACCCGGAGGATGTCCTTCACGATCTTTGGCGCAAGACCCGTTGACGGTTCGTCCATGATCAGCAGATCGGGTTGCATCAGGAGTGCCCGGGCAATGGCAACCATCTGCTGCTCGCCGCCGCTCAACAGTTCAACCGGACTGGCGTGGCGCTCCGCGATGACGGGAAACAATTTGGCCGTGTCTTCAAAGGTGATCCGGGAGGACGAGGCGGATCGAGCATTCACTTCGGCGAGTCGCAGGTTCTCCCGCACTGTCAATTCGCCCCAGAGGCGCCGGTTCTCAAGTACGACTGCTATGCCGTGCCGCATTCGCTTGTGGGTAGGAAGTTGGGTGAGGTCGACACCGTTCTTGACGATCTTTCCGGCGCTTGGGGCGATCAGGCCGCAGATTGTTCGCACCAGAGTGGTTTTCCCGGCGCCGTTGGCGCCGACGATCGCTACGACCTCGCCGTCACCGACTCGGATCCCGACTTCGCGCAGGATCGTCATCTTGCCGTAGCCGCTTGCCAGTTGATGTGTCTCAAGCATGGCCGCCCCGTGGTGAGTACGTATTACGCGCCAAGGTACACCTCGCGCACCTTCGGATTTCGCTGGATGTCGTCCATTGCACCGGTGGCAATAATCTCGCCGAAATAAAGCACATGCACTATGCTCGCCACATTCATGAGTTGCATGTCATGCGAGACGAGCAAGAGCGTCATGCCTTCGTTATTCAATTTCTTGAGCCACTCGCCGAGTTGCGAAACCTCTTCGGCGGCCAGACCCGACGAGGGCTCGTCAAGCAGAAGAAGCCGGGGCTTGCCGGCATAGGTTCGAGCGAGTTCAAGCATTCGTCGCTGCCCGCTTGTGAGCAGTCCGGCAGCAGTATCATGAAGACGCTCAAGACCGAATCGTTTGCAAAGTTCGTGCGCCTGTTCGCGCATCGAGGCGGCGTCTCGCCGCGCGCCTGGCAGGCGAAGCATGTCTGAGACCACCCCAGACCGGGTGAGCTTGTAAGCACCTGCCATCAGGTTTTCGATCACGCTCATGTGCTCAAACACCTTGGGTGTCTGAAAGGTTCGGACCAGACCGGCCCGGCTTCGTGCCTCAACGCTCATGGCGCCAAGATCGGTCCCGTCAAGCGAGACCCGCCCTGTCCGGGGTACCAAAAATCCATTGATGATGTTGAAGAGCGTGCTTTTCCCGGATCCATTGGGACCAATCAGCCCTACGATTTTCCCAGCTGGGACCTCAAAGCTGACATTGGTCAGAACATTCAAGCCGCCGAAGCTGTGGCCGACTTCACGTACGTCAAGCGAGGTCATTGCCGGCCCTCTGCTGCGCTCGAAGAAAGACCCGTGCGCTGGTCGTGCCACCAGCGTTCGATACTACCGACGATTCCGTGAGGCGCTGCAATCACGACAATCACCAGTGCAAGGCCGAAGACAATGCCGTGAAAGTCTCCGATCTTGGATAGCACTTCGGGAACAAATGTGATGAAAAGTGCGCCGACAATGATCCCTGCGATGGAACCCGCACCGCCGATGACAGGAATCAGCAGAAACAGGATCGCCTTGTCGATCGAAAAACTTGCCACGCTGACGTAGCCCGTGTAGTGGGCGAAAAGGCTGCCGGACAGACTGCCCAGCATCGCGCAAAGCACGAACATCTGTACACGCAGACTGTGAATGTCAATAGCGAGCACGCGGGCTGCATCAATGGCGTCACGCATGCTTCGCATGGCCAGACCAGTACGCCCGCTCACCAGGTTGTGCACGAGTACCATGGCAAGCGCCGCGACGACCCAGGCCGCGTAGTAGAACGACTGCGGTGTATCGAGCGCCACACCGAGTACGCCAAGTTTGGGGAGTCCGCCCAGACCGATGGTTCCGCCTGTGAGCCAATCCCATTCGAAAAACAGCGCGCTCGCAATCATGGCGAGAGCCAGCGTGGCGACCGCGAGGAAATAGCCCCGAAGCCTGAGAACAGGCCAGCCTATCGCGAGAGCGATGAGAGCGCTGGTGATGAGTCCTGCCGCTACGCCAACGACCATGGGTAACTTTAAAGTCACCGTGACAATCGCCGACGCGTAGGCGCCGATTGCATAAAACGCTGACTGGGCGAGCGTCACGATACCGCAGTGTCCCAGAAGCAGCCCCACGCCAAGGCCGGCGATCGAATAAATAGCGGCAAATACCAGCAGATCGGTGAAATGCCTTGGCAGGATCAGCGGCAGCACTGCCCAGATCAGGATTGCACTCGCAGCAAACAGCACGCGCCGCATGGTCTTAACCGCCCGCCCGACCGACGCGACCGAGGATGCCATGTGGCACAAGAATCATGATGACGATCAGTACGGTGAGAGCGACCACATCCTTGTATGCCGAGGCGATAAAAACAATCGCAAGCGATTCAAGCAGGCCCAGCATGAGCCCGCCTACGATCGCACCCATCGGGTTGGTGAGCCCCCCAATCATGGCGGCACAGAAGCCCTTGAGGGTGAACACCAGCCCCATATAAAAACTGATGGGTACGAGAGGTGCAACCAGGAGCCCCGCCAGTGCGCCAAGTAGGCCACCCATGCCGTAGGTAGCCGTGCGCATGAGGTCGACGTTGATGCCCGTGGTGGATGCGCCATCAGCATCGATCGACGCCGCCATCATCGAAAGTCCGATAGTGGTTTTTCGATAGAAGGCGCGCAGCGCGATCACGATTAACGCAGTGATCCCGATGACCCAGATCGCGTGGTAGCGAATGGTGGCGTCAAACAGGATCGCCACGCCGTCGGACCCGATCGAGGGCAGCGTGAAGTAATCGCGTCCGGCGAAGAACAGAACGCCTGCCGAGATGGCGAACGCGATCCCGATGGTGAGCAACAGGAATGCGTCCTCCTGTGCTTGACGTCGGATCATGGGCCGGACCAGAATAAGGTCGATCAGGACACCCGCTGCAGCGCCAGCCAGTGCGCCCACAGCAAATGCCGCGGGGTATGAGAAACCTGCTGCTTTCATGGCAAATACGCTTGCTACTGCACCGATCAGCGAGAACTCTCCCTGGGCCGCATTGATGGCGCGGCTACCCTTGAAGATGACGGCTAGTCCCATGCCGATCAGGGCATAGATCACGCCGTTGGTGACCCCGGACAGAACGGCCTGTGCGACGAGACTGAGCGTCATGGTGAGCTCAATCTCGTCCTGGCCCCAGGGGAAGACCCTGGACAGTCATCACTTCGCTACGCGGAACGGCAGGCGGGTGTACTCGCCCTTGACCAGCTTCGAGTAGATGTAGCTCGGAAGCTTCATGCCGGTCAGGTCGGACTCGCGGAAATCATAGTCGGCAAGAATGCCCGCGTGAGGGCGGCGCAGCCACTCGCAGACTTCAGCCGGCTTTGCCTCTGGGCCGACCGCACGCAGGGCGGCGACCATGAATTGCACCATGTCCCAACCAGCTGCCTCGAAGTTCTTGGGTGTTTCCTTGTACTCCTGGCGATACATGTCAACGAACGCCTTTTGATGCGGCAGAGGGTCTTCGCCCACCAGAAATTCAGGGATGACCACGTTGTCAGCACCCTCGCCCATAGCCTTCACGTAGGAGTATGACGACGAGCCGATGGCGGCGATGACCGGCGCCTCGAGCCGCACCTGCTTGACTGCGCGGAACGGAACACCCGAGGTGGCGATGACCATCACCGCATCGGGATTCGCTGCCCGGACCTTGGCAGCCTGGGTGGTGACATCGGTGGCTCCGATCTCGAATTTTTCAATCGTTACGAACTCGACGCCAGGGTAGGACGATGAGATTGTCTTAAGGGCGCCCATCACGGCGTTGCCGTAGCCTGAGTCATGCAGCACGCCGACCCGTTTCGCCTTGAGCGCAGTGACCGCGTATTCCATGAGCGCGCGGGCATTCAATTCCTGGGAGGGGAGTACGTGATAGATACACTTACGCTCCCGCTCGACCGGGACCGACAGCCCCGCGGGAACGATCTGCGGAAGTTTCAGTGGATCGGTGATGGCACCCGTGGAAAGCGCCTGGGCAATCTGTGAGGGCCCGAGGAGGCCGACCACTTTTTCGTTGTGCACCAGCGCATTGGCCTTGGTGCGTGCGTTATCGGGATTGCTCGCGTCGTCTTCGATGATCACCCTAATGGGCCGACCCCGGACACCTCCCGAGGCATTGACCGCTTTTTCCGCGAGCAGGATGCCGTTTCGGGTCGGACCGCCAAGCCCAGCGCCAGGGCCAGTGATGGCGAGAATTGCGCCGATTTTGATTGGCTCGCCAGTGGCCTGCTGAGCCTGTGCAGTGCCAGGTGTTGCAAAGGTCGTGACGACCGCTGCGGCAAGCGCCGAGACGCACATCAGGGCCCGCAGGCGCTGAGGATTGACACCGTTCTTGTTCACTTGAATCTTCCCCTTATATTTTGGAATTGACGACTCATACCCTGGTCAAAGCCATGTTATACGATTAGTCGATTACACAACATGCTGGTTGCACGGCTCAAGTTTCGAATATCAACCAAGCAAAACAATCTAGTCACCAATCGAGATATGGTCGTGTCGGCGGTGCACGGGAAACTAGGGGACAGCATGAAGCCAACCATCGGCATTCTGGGGCTCGGGAAAATCGGCCGCGCGGCGGGCGAAAACCTTCTTAAAGAAGGGTTTCCAGTGCTTGCGGTGCGACGTCCAAGCACGGAAGACTTTGTCGGGGTCGGGGGACAGTTGGTGGAGACGGCGGCCGAACTCGCCCGCAGGAGTGAGCTGCTCATTACCTGTCTGCCAACCGAAGCGTCGATGGTGGAAGGGTTCATGGGTGTAGATGGCATCGTGACTGGCGCGCATCCAGGCCTCACGGTGATAGAAATGGGTACGTTTGCTTCGACGCTCAAGACCGAACTCGCCAATGCGCTCAAGCCAGCGGGGGCGGTCATGCTCGACAGCCCGATCAGTGGCACGCCCTCAATGGTTGCGAATAAAGCCTGCGTGCTGTTCGTAAGCGGCGACAAGAATGTTGCAGACCGCTGGGCAGAGGTGATCAATGCCTTTTCCCCGAAGAACTACTATGTCGGAGAATTCGGCAGCGGAATGGCGATCAAACTGGTCACCAACTTTATCGTGGGCGCAAACAGTCTGGTGGTTGCCGAGGCCTTCGTGTTTGGCGTTGCGGCAGGCCTTGACCCTGACTTGATGATCAAGGTGATCGGCCCAAGCGCCGCGCAGTCGCGGGTATTCGATTTCCGCGCGCCCATGATCGCGCAGCGCAAGTTCAAGCCCGCGCCCGGTCCCGCTCATGTTTTGTGGAAAGACCTGCAGTTCATTCGAGATGAGAGCGACAGGATGGGGCTCGCCGCCCCAGTGCTGAAGGCACAACTGGAGTGGTTTGGAAAAATGATGTCCCAGGGTAAACAAGACGACGAAGTTGCGGCCGTTTTTGAAATGCTCGAGTCGGCCACCCGAACTTCAAAGCCGCAGTAGCCATCACCCCCAGATAAACGAGGAGACTGTCATGGAAAGCAAGCATTACACGCCCGAAGAAATTGAAGAGAAGTGCATCGTCCGATTCAAGAAACTGAAATACATGGGAGCCGGGGAAAAGCGTAAGGAAGGCCCAATCCCCGAGGGTGTCTACAAGATGTTGGCCGCACCGGCTTTTGCAATCACCGCGCCCGAGTTTGATAACGGGCCGTGGGGTGAGGCGCGGGTCAAGGTCCCAGATTACGTCAATATCATCGCTGAACTCCCACCTGGAGGTGGCGTGCCGCTGCACATGCACGCCAAGACGATCGAAACCTTCATGGCGCTGAGTGGTAAATGGAAGCTGCAATGGGGCGATAAGGGCGAATACGAAACCATACTCGAGCCGTTCGATACATTTGCGGTACCGGCAGCGGTCAGCCGTCGTTTCGAGAACGTCGGCGACGAAACCGCATACCTCCTGGTGCTGATCTCGGGTGGCACGCATGACATGAACGACCTCATCTATGCGCCTAGCGTTGGGCAAGATATCGAGTCGAAATTCGGTTCTGCTGCGCTTGAGCATGTCAAGAGGGTTGGCTTCCAGTTTACCGCCGGGATCTCGGGCCAACACGCGAAAATGACATGAACATGTCGAGCAGCCGGGCGACTCTCCTGCCTGCCGAGACGCTCGCTCGGCTTTACTCGGTGATGGTTCGGATCCGGTTGTTTGAGGAGAAGGTGCTCGAGCTGTTCCAGGCAGGCGTTGTCAAGGGCACAGCGCACAGCTATGCAGGCGAAGAAGCCATCGCGGCGGGCGTATGCTTTCATCTGCGGCCCGACGACTACATTGGAAGTTATCACCGGGGTCACGGACACTGTATTGCCAAGGGCGCCCGGATGGACCGGATGCTCGCTGAGCTGATGGGCAAGGCGAGTGGCTACTGCGGTGGCCTGGGCGGTTCCATGCACGTGGCTGACATGGCGCTCAATATTCTGGGCGCCAACGGCATCGTCGGCGCAACCATGCCGCTTGGGGCGGGCGCCTCACTCGCCTCCCAGATTCGCAAAACTGATCAGGTCACGGTAGCGTTTTTCGGCGATGGCGCATCGAATCAGGGGGTCTTTCACGAGGCGCTTAATCTGGCGGCGGTCTGGAAGCTGCCCATGATTTTCGTTTGCGAGAACAACCAGTGGGCACTCAACACCTCGATTTTGAAGACCTCATCAGTTGAGCGAATTTCTGCGCGGGCGGCGGCTTACAACATTCCGGGCTTGACGATAGACGGTAACGATGTGCTAGCCGTGCATGAAGCGGCAGGCGAAGCGGTCGCACGCGCACGGGCGGGTCAAGGGCCATCACTCATTGAGGCAATGACATGGCGGCACACCCAACACAGCCTGCGCGTCAACCTGCCGGACCCGCGGTCCCAAGCTGCGATGGACGAATGGTTGGCCCGTGATCCCATTCATCGTTTCGAGCGCTGGGCGCACGAGAACACGGAGTTCGCGACCCAGCGTGCAGCCATTCGGCGGGCAGCCGAGCAGGAGATTGCCGACGCGGTGGCATTTGGCCTTGCGGGCGATGAGCCCACCCTGAGCCAGATGTTCGCTGCAGTGCTTGGGCCACACCTTGCCCATCATGAGCCTGGGCCCACAGGCTCGCGAACACTGACTGTCAGCGAGGCGCTCAACGAAGCGCTGCATCAGGAGATGGCGCGAGACGACTCGGTATTTGTCATGGGTGAAGACGTCGCCGAGACCGGCGGATTGTTCCAGGTGTCAAAAGGGCTCTCGGAGAAATTCGGTGAGGCTCGGGTTCGGGATACACCCATCTCCGAGGCCACCTTCAGCGGCGCCGGGGTTGGTGCTGCGATTGCCGGGATGCGCCCAGTCATTGAGGTTCAGATCTTTGATTTTGTCACCCAGATGATGGACATGATCGTCAATCAGGCGGCAAAGTTCAGATTCATGCTGGGCGGTAAACCCAGTGTGCCCGTGGTGATCCGGGGGCCGCAGGGCGGCGGGATCCGTTTAGCTGCTCAGCACAGTCAGAGCCTCGAGGCTTGGTTTGCTCATATTCCTGGTCTGGTGGTGCTTGCACCGTCAACGCCTTATGACGCAAAGGGGCTCCTTACGGCTGCGATTCGAGACGACAATCCGGTCATCTTTCTTGAGCACAAGTTGCTCTACCATGGGCCAGTCGGGCCCGTTCCTGTCGAGCCCTATGCAATTCCGATCGGCAAGGCAAGTATCAAGCGAGAAGGTACCGATATCACGGTCGTTGCAACACTTGCCATGGTGGCGCGTGCCCTGGCAGCCGCCAGCGCACTCGAGCGCGAAGGCATCAGCGTCGAAGTGATTGATCCCCGAACGATCCGACCGCTTGACGAAGAAACGATCCTGGCCTCGGTTCGCAAGACCGGTCGTCTGGTGGTGGTACACGAGGCGGTCAAGACTGGTGGCTTTGGGGCGGAGGTTGCAGCCATGGTGATGGAGAAAGCCTTTGACTGGCTTGATGCGCCTGTGGTCCGGATCGGTGCGCCCGACGTGCCAATGCCGTTCAACCCTGATCTCGAGCTTGCGGTCATTCCTTCGCAAAAGGTGATCGAGGATGCCATCCGCACAATCATCTGACCGACTCTTGCCTTGCCGGGGGGCTAAGGAGCGCTGATGTCAGGCCAGGTCGTCCTCATTACCGGTGGTGGCCGCGGCATCGGCGCAGCAATCGCCCGGGGCGTTGCGCGTGATGGACGCGTTCCCGTGGTGGTCTATCAGAGCAGGCACCGTGATGCCGAAGCGCTGGTAAGCGAGATCAGGCGCGACGGCGGTCATGCTGTTGCAGTGTGCGCTGACGTCGGTCGCGAGCACGACATCCTTCGATGCTTCGAGGCAGCGGATCGCGAAGGGCAACTGGTGGGATTGGTCAACAATGCGGGGATGACGGGCGGGCAAAGCACGGTCATGAACGTGAGTGCGGAGCAGCTAAATGCTGTGTTCAATCTGAACACCCTCGGTGCGTTTCTGTGCGCGCGCGAGGCGGTTCGCCGGATGGCGCAGTCGCGCGGGGGGGCTGGTGGCAGCATTGTTAATGTGTCGTCCGCTGCTGCCCGCAGCGGTTCGCCGAATTTTTGGGTGCATTACGCGGCCTCCAAGGCGGCGTTGGATACGATGACCATCGGACTGGCCAAGGAAGTGGCGGCTGATGGGGTTCGGGTCAATGCGGTTCGTCCGGGAGTCATCAATACTGACATCCATGCAGCGAATCCGCCTGAACTCATGGAGCGAATGAAGCAGGTCATCCCGATGCGGCGAATGGGGCGTCCCGACGAAGTGGCGGAGGCCGTCATCTGGCTGCTGTCAGAGTCAGCGTCCTACGTTACAGGGTCGATTATTGATGCGGGCGGCGGCTACTAGGCCGCCAAGCGCTGCGGGTCTGGAAACGATTGCTGCGTCGGGGCCCGCCGATTGACCCTCCTTGCAGAGGATGTTTGCCGAGATCGCTGCGTACAGTCCGCGCTATCCTTGACCTTATGCGTCCTACACTAAGTGTGTTTTTCGACGGGTCCTGTCCAATGTGCGTTCGTGAGGTGGCGGTCTATCGCAGACAGTCCCCCGCCGACATTCTCTGGAACAACCTGTCGCAGCCGGGTCTGACCATTCCGAGCGATCAGGCAGGCTATCAGCCCGACCCCGCGGCGCTCATGCAGCGTTTTCATGTATTCAGCAGCGAAGGGCGCTGGCTACACGGGGCGCCAGCTTTCGCGCTGCTTTGGGCACGACTCGGGCGGTCATGGCGCGCTTTGGCACTGATCGGCAGACTGCCCGGCGGCCTGCGGGTGATGGACGCTGTGTACGGGTTGTTCCTTCGGGTGCGGCCACGCATGCAAGAGCTTGTCCGTCATCTTGTCCGTGAGCAGTGGCTTCCGGCGCAGATGATTCCGGCGCTCCGTTCAGACCATGCAGGCGAAACCGGCGCGGTGTGGATCTACCGGATGATGCTTGCCCTGCAACGCGATCCCGGCCTGCGCCCTCTCCTTGAGGAGCACGCTGCGCAGGAACGCCAGCATCTGGACGCTTTCAACACGCTGCTGCCGTGGCGCCATCGCAGTCGGCTGCTGGTGCTCTGGCGGATTGCAGGCGCGGTCACTGGGATGGTCGCCGCGCTGGGAGGCCGTCGTTGGACACTTGCGACGATCGCGGCAGTCGAGCGGTTTGTTGACCGTCATTACCTCGAGCAGATCGAAGACCTGCAGTGGCCGATCGATTCGCTCAGGGGTGACACAGCAGCCCTCCAGCCAGCGCTGAACAACTGCAGCACCGGCTGGTGCGAGCCCGCGAACCCCGGTTCACAGGACGACCGGCTACGCGAGCTGCTGGCGCTCCTGGTGTCCTTTCGGAATGACGAATGCCGGCATCGCGACGATGCAACGCGCGCGCTCGACGATCACAGGGCCCCGGGCCTGACTGACCTGGCGTCGCAACCAGCCACGCTGGGCGATCGCGCACTGTCCCTGTGGTGCATGCTGGTGGAGCGCGGCTCAGCGATTGCTGTGCGGGCTGCCAAGGTAATCTGATCGGCGCGGGCTGTTCGCCCGCGCGTCGCTACAGCCGGTACACCTCGGCCGCTGTGCCGCTGAAGATTCGAGCACGATCGGTAGGCGCGAGGTCACGGGTGATCACAAACATCGCACTCAGGATGTCGGCGTAGCTCGCCACCAATCCGTCAACGGGGAAATTGCTCGCCCACATGCAACGCCTCGCGCCGAACAGGCGGATGGCTTCGCGCACGATCCAGCCATTGAGTTCTGGCGTCCATCGTGCCCCCGGCACGCAGATGCCCGAGAGCTTGACCCGGATATTCGGTGCCTGGGCGAGTCGCGACATGGCCGCATGCCAGGCCTGTAACGCCGCCTGGCTTCGGTCGGCGGGCAGCCCCAGGTGATTGAGGATGATGAGCGTGCCCGGAAATTCGGCGGCGAGTTCGCAGGCGTCATCCAGATGCCACCAGGGGGTCTGCAGTTCGAAGTGAAGGCCGCTTTCAACCAGATGACGATAGCCCAGGCGCCAGCGCGGACAGCGCATCGATCCTGCGATCTGGTGCCCGGCGGTGCAGTCCTGCGGGTGCGCCACCCCGCTCGGCTTGTGACGGATGCTCCGAACCAGAGGTAAGACCGCCTGAGCGAAGATGATGTCGCGTGCGTCGTCGCGGTCGAAAAACGCGGCCGCTGCCATGGCCTGCGGCAGGCCGTCACGTTTGGCGATCTGATGCACCCAGCGGGTTTCACGAAGTGGGTCAGCCGGGTCGTGTTCGGCCTCCATATAGACCGTCGCTACGATATTGAATCCCGCTGCATCCGCGCGGTAGTGCGCAGGCAGATAGTTGCGTCGCAGGGGTCGGCTGTCACCATAGCGAAAGGCCGGGGGCGGCTCGTCGCGCAGCCAGGGGTGTTCATTGGCATCCAGGTCCCAGAGGTGATGGTGGGCATCGATGACCGCGACGTTTTCCATCTCAGGGACCTGCGTTGCGGCAAGGGCCGCGTCGGAATGAGTGTCCAACGGTGCTGCTCCTTCAACCCGAGCCGGCGGAACCCGAGGCGGATGAACGCCGCATTCGCCTAGCCACCCACCGCGCAAGCGGTAGCAGCCAGACAGTCAGCGTGAACACCGCGAGCGCGGTGGCTATCGGCCGCTCGAAAAACCGCGTGAGATCACCCTGCACCTTGATGAGCGAGGTCATCAGATGTTCTTCGACCAGACGTCCCATCACCATGCCCAGCACCACCGGGCCCACCGGGTAACCGTGGTGCTCCATCCAGTAGCCCACCAGACCGCAGACCAGCATCACGCCGATGCCAAACACATTATTGTCGACCGCGTAAGCCCCCACGCAGGCAAAGAGCAGGAGGGGCGCCATCAGCACCTGGCGCGGCACTCTGAGAATGGGAATCGCCACCCGGATCGCGAGCCAGCCGAGCGGAATCATGAGCAGGTTGGCGATAAAGAACGTGGTGAACACCGCGTAGAGCACGTGCGCGTTTTCTAGAAAAATCGAGGGCCCGGGCGTGACGTTTTTGAGGTAGAGCACAGCGATGGCGATGGCGGTGATGGTGTCGCCCGGTATCGCAAAGACCAACGCTGGAATCCAGGCGCCGGACAGCGCAGCGTTATTGGCGCTGGTGGAATCCACAATACCCTCCACGCTGTCCCGCTCCCAGGCTTGGGGATCACGCGTGAGCTTCTTCGACACCGCGTAGGCGGTCCAGGCCGCGGTGTCGGCGCCCGCCCCTGGCAGCGCGCCGACCGCAGTGCCGAGTGCGCTTGACCGGATGAAATTCCAGCGCCAGTGCCAGACCGCGCGCAGCATGCCGGAAAAGATACTGCCAGCCTGCGTGATGGGCTGGCCTCGCACCGCTGCGCCGCCCAGCATGGTCCGAAGGATTTCCGGCAGCGCGAAAAAGCCGATCAATGCGGGAACGAATGGAATGCCGTCGAGCAGATCGGCTTCGTCGAACGTGAACCTGGGAAAGCCTGAGGTGTAGTCGCGCCCTACTGTGGCGAGCAGCAGTCCAAAAGCGAGGGCGGCGAGGCCCTTCGCCACGTTGTCGCCCACCACGAACACCGCGCAGGACAAGCCCAGGATGGCAAGCCAGAAAAACTCCAATGAAGACAGCCGTAGTGCGTAGTCGGCAAGAAGCGGTGCGGCGGTCACCAGCACGATCGTGCCGAAGATGCCGCCCAACGCGGAAAACACCACATTGATGCCCAGGATCTCACCGGCGCGTCCAGCCATCGCGAGCCGATAAGACTGGTCTACGTAAGCGGCCGAGGCGGGCGTACCTGGCAGCCGCAGCAGCGTACCTGGAATGTCGCCTGCGAAGATCGCCATGGCAGTGGCCGCCACGATGGACGCGATCGCCGAGACCGGGTCGAGGAACATGGCAAAGGGAACGAGCAGCGCAGTGGCCATCGTGGCTGTGAGACCTGGGATGAAGCCCACCACCAGACCGAAGATCGACGACGCGACGATGGTGAGCAGCACCTCGGGTTGTCCCACCATCGTGAACGCGCGCAGCAAGGCGTCCATCCACAGCCTCGCGGAATCAGTAAGGAATGAAAGGTAGCGGCCCGCGCGGCAGCGGCACGCGAAGCAGCATGGGAAAGAGTACCCAGGTCAACACAGCGATCAGCAGGCCGCCCAGCAGGCACCGCCACCAGCGTACGCGGCCGACGGCGAGGAGCGCAGCGCCGAGCGCAAGCGACAGGATTGGCCAGCCGATGGACTCCCATCCCAGGAGCAGTACCGCAGGCGCAAGCGCGTAGACCGCCGCAGCAAACCTGCCTTCGGGCGTAGCCACGGTGGCACGGTGGTCGCCCGCAGGTTGGAGCGCCACGCCCAGCGAGCAGGCGGTGAGCACCCAGCCGAGAATTGCTGGGAACAGCCCGGGTCCATAGATCTGCCCGGGTACAGGTGGGAAGTCGCGCGAAAACCAGATTGCTGCTACACCCAGCGCCGCCACCGGCAGCGCGGTGCCCAGGCGACGGGCGAGGTCAGCCACGCGCGAGGCCAGCGTCGCGCAGCAGGCGCCCGTAGGTGTTCAACTGCTGCTCCAGGATGGCCTCCCAGGCGTCGGCCTTGCGATTGATGGCGCGGATCGTGCGCTGCTTCAAAGCGGCCTGGAAGTCGGTATTGGCGTGCGCTTTGGCGAGCGCGTCGCTCAGGCGGGCGGTGACCTCTGCCGGTAGGCCCTTGGGGCCGCCCATGCCATGCACCACGGCGAAGGTCCAGTCCGAGCCGGTGGCCTCTTTGAGAGTGGGAATGTCGGGGAACTGTTCGGCGCGTGCATCGCCCATGAGGCAGAGCGTGCGCACCTTCTTCGCTTCGAGCAGGGCGCGTGCCTCAGCAAGCGACGAGGTGGAGAACTCGGAGCCGCCCGCAGCGACGTCCTGATGGCCCAGCGTGCCGCCCTGCGCAGGCACCCACACCACCGAGCGCGGGTCCATCTTGAGGCTGTCCATCATGCCCAGAAAGCCGACATGCCAGTTGACCCCGGGCGCGGCGCCGGTACCGCGTAATTTGCCAGGCTGCGCCTGGATGGCGGCCAGCAGTTCACCAACGGTTTTCCAGGGCGCGCCCTCCTTGACGGTGACGCTGCCCAGAATCTCGTTGGTCTGACCAATCTTGGTGAAGTCGCGATGGGTGAGTTTTGACTGGCCCAGGTGCGTGTAGAAAGACAGGTCGTTGGTGAGCATGCCGATGGTGTAGCCGTCAGGCTGAGCGCGGGCGATCGCATCATGTCCCGTGATGCCGCCTCCGCCTGCCCGGTTCACCACATTGATGGTGGCCTTGAGTTCGCGCTCCATGATGGGCGCGAGCGTGCGCGCAACGATATCGGTGCCGCCGCCTGCCGGATACGGCACGATCAGTGTGATGGGGCGGTCGGGCCAGGCGGCCATGGCCTTGCCGCCGATCGCAAAGGTGGCGATACCGGCACTTGCGCGAAGCGCATCGCGACGTGAAAACGATGAACTCATGGGACTCCTCCTCGGGTGTGGTTCGTGCGCGCCGGGCGCTTGTTTTCGGTCAGCGGGTTGTTTGCGCGCAAACCCACTCAGGCGGACCGAGGGTAGTGGATTCGCCGTGAGACGTCCAGCGTCCAGGCCGAGATTCACGAGGCGCCTGAAGCAGGGCGCCGGTTGACTGGGTAGCGGGGTGGGGCAGCAGGGTGGGGCGGCGTGTTCGCGACGGTCGCCCCGTGGGGCAGATTAAAGCGCCATGGGGTTGGTCTGCGCCTGGGCGATCGCAGCCTGGTGCTGCCAGGGTAGAAGCGGCATCACCTCGAAAGTGGCCGGCACACACTCCTGCCACTGGTTGACGAGCGCATGAACGCGTTCGAGCGAGTCGACTTCAAAAATAATGACTGCGCCCCGGCCGAGCTTGGTGTAAACATGCTTGGCCGTACTGTCTTTGATCAGGGGGGCCAGCCAGGCCCACCACGCCTTCTGATTGGCGCGGGCCTCGGACGGCTTTTCGGGGCGGGGGGTGCTGATCACGAGAAAATGCATGGCCATATCCGTCAGAGTTGAAATTGCTTGAGACCGGCACGGGGCCAGTCGATCTCGACCAGGCGGCCCGCGTAGGACTGGGTGACATAGGCCTTGCGAAGCCCTTCGCCGCCGAAACAGACATTGGTGATGTGCGTATCACCCGGAACCGGTTCGAAGTCTGCGCTACCGTCGGTGGGGTGGCAACTGGTGATACCGCCGCGATCGAGGGTGGCCACGGCAATCCGTCCGTCAGCCTCGACAGCGAGCGAATCGAAGCGCGCATAGCCGGGCCACTGATACACCAGGCGGCTGCCATGTGGTGAATCGGGCGATGCCGTGGCCGGCTGGGCCAGCTCACCTGGCCCCTTGAGCGGCCAGGCCCACAGGCGGGCGGATTCGGTTTCGGCGACATAGAGCGTCTTGCCGTCAGGAGAGAGGCCAACCCCGTTGGGCTTATGAATCGGGGAAATCAGTTCACGCACTGATGATCCATCGGCTTTGGCATAACAGACGCTGCCTCGGTCCCAGTCGCGGTGTCGGGTCTTCCCCGGGTCGGTGAACCAGAAGCCGCCGTGGGTATCGAAGCAGAGATCATTGGGCCCGCGGATTTTGCTGTCGCCGACGCGATCGTAAAGACGCTCGACCTTGCCGGTGGCGAGGTTCACACGCTCGATTCGGCCGGCGTCGTAATCATCGGGTGTGCCGTGGGTGACCCAACGGCCGTCGGGTCGCTGACGAAAGGCAAAGCCCCCGTTGTTACAGACGTAGGCATGGCCGTCGGGCCCGATGGCGGCGCCGTTGGGGCCGCCCCCCAATTCGGCAACCACTCGCTTGCGCCCATCCAGCCAGATCTGGGTGAGTGTTCGCCGCCGGATCTCAACCACCAGCAGACTGCCATCACCCACCCAGACAGGGCCTTCCGGGAACCACAGATCGTCTGCAACGACACGCATTAATTCGCCTCCTTATTGGCAGGGGGGGATGCGTCTGGGTCGAGCGCGCGCAGCTGGGATGCGCGCTGGCGCGCTGCGCTGATCAGAAACGCCCAGTCATTTCCCGCAGTGATAAATCGGATGCCCTGACCGATTGCTGCCCGAGCCACCTCGGGCGAGCCACCCAGTCCGCCGGCACCGGGCGTTTTACCGTGACGCCGGCAGGCGGCGACCACCTGGTCGTAGGCGCGTGCGAGCCTGGGATGGTCGAACTGCCCGGGAATGCCCATCGCATCGCAAAGATCATTGGACCCGATATGCAGAACATCAACACCAGGAACCGCTGCGATCTCGGCGGCGCGCTCCACCGCTGCCGGCGTCTCGAGCATGCAGACCACCATCGTGTTGGCGTTGAGCAGGTTGCGGACCTGCGCGGCCGGTAGCGACTGATAGTGAAAATGCGGCCAGCTGCCCGCCACCGAGCGTTCGCCCAGGGGCGCGAAGCGCGCGGCTGCGACCACCGCGCGGGCTTCCTCGGCGGACTCGATGTGCGGCGCCACGATGCCGAGTGCGCCCGCGTCGAGGATGCGGGTGATTGCCGACGCCGATAGCCCCGGGACACGAACCAGCGGTGTGACGCCGATATTGGCGGCAGTGATGCAAATCTGTGCGGCTTCAGATTCCGAGATCACCGCATGTTCGAGATCGACATAGACGGCGTCGTAGCCGCAGGTGGATGCAGCGAGTGCGATGTCAACCGACCGCACCTGCTTGACGATCATGGCAAGGCCGAGTCCGCCTCGCTGCAGGCGCTCGCGCAGCCGATTACGAACGCCGGGAGGCGTCACGCCGGGAGAGGAAGTCATGAGTGCCTCGTTGATTCCAACGCAGCCGCTTGTGCCGGCCACACGATCAGATCAGCCGGTGCGATGGGCGCGCCGGACAGAAATCGCAGAATGTTGCCAATGGCGTGACGCGCAACATTTTCTACGTTATCGAAGACGCCGCCACCGATATGTGGGGTGGCCACCACCTGGTCCAGCTGCAGCAGCGGATGGTCAGCTGGCGGCGGCTCCTGCGCGAAGGTATCCAGGCCCGCCCCGCGCAGGTGTCCGCTCTTGAGTGCACGCACGAGCGCCGCCTCGTCGATCAGCTCGCCGCGGGCCGTGTTGATCAGAATTGATCCCCGCTTCATGGCAGCGAGCGTGTCGGCGTTCATGAGATGCTCGGTGGCGGGGGTGGCCGGTGCATGCAGGCTCACGATATCGCTTTGCTCGATCAATGGTGCGAAATCGACATAGCGCACCCCAAGCTCCGCCTCGAGTGCGGGGGGCGCACGAACCGTGTCGTGATAAATCACCTCGCAATCAAATCCGCGAAGCCGTCTTGCCAGTATTCTCCCGATATTGCCGAAACCGATCAGGCCAACCGTCTTGCCACTGATCTGAAAGCAGACTTCGCGCATTTCCGCCTTCAGCCAACGGCCCTCCCGCATGGCGCGGTCGACCTGAGCAATGCGTCGGTAAACCCCCAGCATGAGCGCAATGGCCAACTCAGCAACCGGGGCGGCATTCGCCCCCGCAGTGATGGCGAGCGGAATGCCTCGCGCCCGCACGGCGTTCACATCGATGCGGTCCACGCCGATACCCCACTTCTGGATGAATCGAAGCCGATGCGCGCGATCAAGCATGGGTCCGGTGATGGCAGCCCAGCCCGGCAGTGCGATATCGGCGCGCTCGATCAGCCCATGTTGCTCGGCATCGTCATAGGAATTGGCAAAGCGGAGCTCGAGCTCATGTTCAGTCTGGTGACGGACAACCGTACGTACCACTTCGCGAACGGCTGGTACCCAGTTATCCAGGCAGGCAACAACAACGGACACGCCACTCTCCTCGAGGGTAAGAATCAGATGTCAATACTCATCATGAGACTGCTCAGCGATTTGCCGTGGGCATCTTGTGCAAGGGAGCGGGTCACTCCGCCACCGAGCGCGCCCTCGATCACGAAATTGAGGGCTTTGAGGCGCGGCAACTCATAGCGGCGCACTGGCCCGGTGGCGATAGGTGCGAAGGCCTGCTGCACACGTTGGGCAGTCAGCCGGTCGCGGATGAGTAACCATCCGGCAGCGTCGAACGCGATCACTGAGATGTTGGAGGTGTTCCCCTTGTCGCCCGCGCGCCCGTGGGCAATCTGATGAAGCGCTGTCATGAGCGAAGCTCCGTGATCCGGACCTGGGGATCCACCTGCCCGCGCGGAATCAGGACCGACTGAACAGCAAGCACCTCTTTTACGACGGGGTCGGCGCCGCCACCGCCACCCCCCGGACCATTGACGTGTAGCGCGCGGGTTTCGAAGCCCACCGCTTCGGCTGCTTTTCGGGAATCGCAGCGCATCGCGATGCGAAGCCTCACCTCATAGGGTTCAACGCGCCCGCTACCCATGCCGTGCAGACTCGACATGCCGATGTAGTCGACACGCGTTTCCCGATAGGAGAACCCGCGATCGGCCAGACGCTGTTGCACGACTTCAGCCGCCCAGCGTGCACGATCGAGTGCATGCTCGCCAGCGTAGGAAATCTGGCCCTCGCCAATATAACCGTCGTCGTAGCCGACCGTGACTTTATAGGTGGGGGTACGCGGATGCGCACGAGCGCCAGTCATGCGAACCCGATCTGAACCAACTGAAAACAGGTCAAGTGCGGTGATATCCAGAACGCAGTCGGGGGTGATGTAGTCAGCCGGATCGTGGATTTCGTAGAGCAGCTGCTCGGTGCAGGTGGCGACGTCGACTCGGCCGCCTGTACCATCGAGCTTACCGATCACCACGCCGCCCTCGGCATCGATATCGGCAAACGGAAACCCCAGTCGGGCGAGATCGGGGACATCCTTACCCCCCAGACGGTCACCGAAACAACCGCCGCTCACCTGCGCGCAGCACTCAAGCAGATGACCGGCAGCGGTTCCTGCGGCCAGGCGTTGCAGGTCGTCATAGGACCAGCCGAAGTGATGCATCGCGGGCGCGAGAAAGAGCGAGGGGTCGGCCACCCGGCCAGTGAGCACCAGCCGGGCGCCGGTGGCGATAGCCCGGCACACTGCGTCTGCACCCAGATAGGCGTTGGCGGACACCATGGCCGGGAGCAGGGATTCGAGCGGCTCACCCGACTCCATGAGGCGTAGCTGAGGCTGGCCACGCAAGAGTTCCGACACATCGTCACCAGTCACCACCGCACAGTGAATATCGCCAAGACCGCAGTCTCGGGCATGCGCGCGGGCGAGCTCGGCCGCGCCGATCGGATTGGCCGCGCCCATGTTGCTCACGATCTTCACATCATTACGCAGGCATGCCGGCAGCACGGCCTCCAGGCGATCGAGCATGCGCGGGGTGTAGCCCTTGGACGGATCCTTTCTTCGGGTCTGGTTTTCACGCGCTACGGTTCGCTCAGCGAGGCATTCGAAGACCAGATAGTCGAGCGCGCCCCGCGCGGCAAGATCGGCCGCCGGGGCAATCCGGTCATCGGCGAAGCTTGAGCCAGCGCCAATGCGAAGCGTTGCGGTTTTTGGCATGTGCCGCCCCTTGAGGTGGGTCAGTCCATCCGGGCGCCCGAGGCGCGGGCCAGTCGCGACCACTTCTCGAGCTCGCCCGATAGAAAGCTTCGGAACGCCTCGGGTCCCCGGAAATCGGGCTCGAGTGCCTGTTTGCGCAGGCCTTCGACGAAGTCCGGCGCGCGCACCACGCTGTCGACATCACTCAGAATGCGCGTCACCGCTTCATCTAGGGTCCGGGCGGGGGCGAGTAGGCCATTCCAGGCGGAAACGTCGAAGTCGGCGATCCCCGCCTCACGCACCGTGGGTACCGACGGGAGCAGACTCGAGCGCTGCGCAGTCGTGACCGCCAGCGCCTTGATTCGTCCGCTCTGTATTGCGCCCAGCGCACTCGCGAGCGCCGGACAGGCGAGCGGAATCTGGTTACCGATCAGATCGGTCATCATCTGTGCGATGCCTTTATAGGGCACGTGTGAGAGCGAGGCGCCCGTCTGACTTTTCAGCATCTCCAGGGCGAGATGCGTGATGCTGCCGTTGCCGCCTGAGCCGTAAAGGATGGGCTTGTCGCTCTGTTTGCTGAGGGCAACCAGTTCGGGGATCGTGGAGGCGGGCAAACTTGGGTTGGCCACGATCACGAGCGGCGCGACACCCACCAGTGCGATGGGTCGAAAATCGCGCTGCAGTTCGTATTGCATATCGCGATAAAGCGAGGGATTGATGGCAAGGTTGATGCCGCCCATCAAAAGTGTGTAGCCGTCAGCGGGCGCCTTTGCGACCGTTGCTGCGCCAATGTTGCCACCTGCCCCCTGAACATTTTCGATCAGGACCGATTGCCCCCACATAGTGGATAAGCGCGTGCCGAGCGCACGGGCAACCAGATCGGCAGCCGTTCCGGTTGAAAACGGTACCACCAGGCGAACCGGTCGGGACGGCCAGGAGGTTGAACTCTGAGCCTGCACGGGCCCTACAGCGCCCATGAGTGAGGCGCCCAGCCCTTTCAATACAAGACGTCGCATGACTAGCTCCCCGTTGTATCGCCCGGCGCGCGGTTCCGCCGGGGGTACAGTGATGTGGCTCTTAAATCAATCGACAGTCACGCCCAGCGTCTTGATCAGACGCGCGCTCGCCTCGATCTGCCGACCCAGAAATTCCGAAAACTGCTCAGGCGAAGAGGCGTAGACCACGTAGTTACCCAGGCGCTCCATCACACCCGGGTCGGCGAGTGCCTTACGGATTTCGGAGTTGAGTCGGGTGATGATGGCGGGCGGCGTACCGCCCGGGGCAACGACGCCAAACCAGGACTGAAAATCAAAGCCTGGATAACCTGACTCGGCCACCGTGGGCACGTCCGGGAGTCCCGGGAAGCGCTTGAGCGTGGTGACGGCGAGCGCACGCAGCCGGCCGGCCTCGATATGCTGGCGAACATTGGGCATGGCGGCAACCAGCGAATTCAGTTGTCCACTTAGGAGATCAGGCATCACCGATCCGCTGCCCTTGTAGGGCACGTGAAGCAGTTTCACCCCAGCCAGCATCGCGAGCTGTTCAGCCGCAAGGTGATTCACCGTGCCGCTGCCGGCTGAACCGTAGGTGATGCGCTCGGGGCTGGCGCGGCCAAGTTCCAGGTAGTCTTTCAGTGTGCGGGCGGGAAGTGAGGGCGTGACCACCAGCACATGGGGATTACCGGCCACGAGCGAGACCGGCGCAAGGTCGCGAACCGTATCGAATCCTGCCTTCGCGCCATACAGTGTGGGGTTGGAGGCGAGGTTGTTGGTCTGCATCAGAAGCGTGTAGCCATCGGCAGGCGAGCGCGCAAGCACCTGGGTCGCGAGCAGCGTGTTGCCGCCCGGCCGGTTCTCAACCACCACCGACTGCTTCACGTTTTCGGACATTTTGGTGGCGAGTGCGCGGGCGAGGATGTCGGTGCCCCCGCCTGCGGTAAACGGCACCATCATCTTGATCGGGCGCGATGGAAAATCGCTTTGCGCGGCCGCCGGGTCAGCGACGAGCGCGGTGATGCCGGTCGCAAGCGATGTGACGACTGCCAGTGCGGTTCGTCGGCCGAGCATAGTGTGGTCCATGGATCTCCTCGCTTTGTTTCGGGACGCCTGCTGATTGGCGCCCTCGGTCAGACAGGGGTCATGCAGCAGCCTGGAGCGGTGCCCCCTCGAGCATGATGCGGTACAGGAAGCGATATTGAGCCGGGTCGTAGTCAGCGTTAGCCTGATGCATGACGCTGCGGTTATCCCAGATCACCATGTCGCCCGCTCGCCAGCGGTGACGGTATTCGTAGCGCGTTTGGGTGGCGTGCTTGTAAAGCTGGTCGATGAGCGCCCAGCCGTCGTCAGAAGATAGTCCCTCGATGCCTTCCATCCGTCCGGTATTGAGGTAGAGCGCGTGGCGGTCGCTATCGGGATGACGGATGACCAGGGGCTGGCTTGTCTGAGGAACCTTGGCACGCTCCTCGGCGGATAGCGCCGTCATCTTGCGCGGGCTGTGGCTACCCTCGTAGACATGGGGGGATCGAAGCGAAACGATCGTCTGTCGCAGCGTCTGGGGCAGATCGTCAAAGGCCTTTCGAACGTCGACAAACTGCGTATCACCGCCGGTATCCGGAAGATTGATTGCATGCAGTGTGGTGGCCTTGGGAGGGGCCGGATAGTTCGAGTGATCGGTGTGATAGTTCTCGCCCCGAACATGGAGTTTCCCGTCAACCAGAGGCAGGTCGCGGCTGGAGATCGTGCCGACCAGCGGGAGCTCGGGCAGGGTGAACTTGCGCAGCTGCTGCTGCAGGGCTTTACCGAAAATCTGAGCCGCTTCGAGAAATTCCGCGGGTGCGAGCTTCTGATCACGAATGACCAGTACCGCATGCTCAACCCAGGCGTCGTAAAGCCTCTGTCGCACGTCTGCGGGCTGGGGTTGGCGCAGGTCGATTCCGGTGACCTCGGCGCCCAGCGGGGCGGCGAGCGGTGTGATCGTCAGGGACATGGCGGGATGAGCGCGTTGGACCGAAAAAGAAGTCTCGTAGTCTGAATCTATACCTTTGAAGGGTGCAAATCAATTATCGAAACCCTGCCATAAGGTAACTTATGCTATGACACTCAAACAGCTGGAAACGCTTTATGCAGTCATGCGTGCTGGCAGCATCACGGGTGCCGCTCGTGAGCTGCATGTCACGCAACCTGCTGTGAGCGCAATCATCAAACATGCCGAGTTACAGCTCGGCATGAACCTGTTCGAGCGCGTCGGGGGTCGACTTCACCCCACGCCGGAGGCACTCGCGCTCGAGCCCGAGTTGAATGAGATTTTTAGTCGGGTACAGACGGTTACGCAGCTGATGCGTCAGCTTCGAGATGTCCGATCCGGCCGGCTGGTGGTGGCCGCGCCGCCCACCCTGGTGAGTGCCCTGCTGCCGCAGGCGCTCGCGGCGCTACAGGGGGATAGCCCCAGGCTCGAGGTATCGGTTCATTCGCTACCCAACATGCTCGCCGTGGCACGGGTCGCGCGTCGCGAGGCTGATATCGGCGTGGTCTACGAACCCTTTACCGAAGCATCACTCCAAAGCCGACCGCTCCTGGAATCACAAATGGTGTGTGCGCTGCCGCGTGGCTATCCGCTCGCGCGCCGACGCGCCATTGCGCTTGAAGAACTCGCGAACCAGAACGTGATCTCCACCGGACCTTCAACCCCGCTCGGGCGTCTCATTGAGCAGACTTTCGCCACGCATGGTCATGCACCGCCGCATGTGTGTATTGAGGTGAGTTCGTCGCTTGCTGCCTGTCTCATTGTGAGCCAGGGAATGGGCCTCGCACTCGTTGACCGTGCAATCGAGCGCTGCGGGAAATTCGGTGAGTTGAGTTTTCGTCCGTTGTCGCCTGTCATTGCGGTGAGCATTCGCGCAATCTTCCCTGAATCGGGGGTGCGCTCCCGCCCTGCGGCGAAGCTGCTCGCGGTTCTGCAGCGGCAGGCGCAGGCGGGCGGCTGAATGGCTGACTCTCGGAGCGAGTGACATGCATTCCCTTCCCCATGGATACACTGCGTTGGTGATTGGCGCATCCGGCACGATTGGTCGGGCTTTTCACCATGCAATCGCTGCTGACCCCGCCTGCGCGGGCGTTGTTGCGCTCAGTCGATCAACCCATCCTGGGTTCGATCTTGGCGATCCTGGCCAGATTGCCGCAGCATTGTCGGCGCTGCCCAGTGAGCTGTCGCTGGTCATCGATGCCACCGGTATCCTGAGTGCCGACCCTGCAGGGCCAGAAAAGTCTCTTTCGGCGGTACAACCCCAGAACCTTCATCGCCTTATGCAAATCAATGCGGTGGGGCCGCTCATGCTGCTTCGCGAGCTGGCGCCGCGCCTTGCCCGTGGGCGCTGCCTCTACGGAAAGTTGTCGGCGCGCGTGGGCAGCATTTCAGACAATCGCCTGGGTGGCTGGTACAGCTATCGTGCCTCCAAGGCAGCCTTGAACATGCTGCTCCAGACTGCGGCGATTGAACTGCAGCGGCGCCTCCCCGGCCTGGTGGTGGCAGCCATGCAACCGGGGACGGTCCGTTCGCCGTTATCGCAGCGCTTTGTGTCGGCAGCCACCGACACGGTGTTGCCCGAAGAGGCTGTGCGGGGGCTTCTTGTCGCGCTCGATGCTTTCGAGCCCGGACCTGGCGCGCGCTTTGTCGACTACCGGGGGGAAACGATCCCCTGGTAACGCGAAGTTCCTGAGGGGGCAGCCTGGTGGGTGAGGGCCGGTTGGTGAGGGCGGGTTGGCCCGTGCCCGATCAGCCCGTTAACCCGTCAGCCCGCGTGCGGCCTGCGCGCCTGCAATGAGCGAGACGATTACGCCGGCAGTCAGATGGAGCCTGAGCCTGCGCCACTCGGCCGGTAATCCCAACGCCGCGAGGTGTCGCACATCGACGATGAACGCCAGTGCGGCGGTGGCAGCCAGGAGCAGGCAGCCAGCGGCGGGTGGCATCAGAAAGCTTGCACAGCCTACGAGCGACGGCACAACGCTCCACACAAAGAGCCGCCGCCGCAGACTGTCGGCGTGCTGGCTTGCCATCAGTGCGATACCCCACGACACCGCACCCACAAAGCTGATTATTGACAGCCCATAGACCTGAAGCAGAAGCAGGCACTGGGCTCTTGAAGCAGGGTCGCGCAATAGCAGACCGCCCGCCGCAAGGGCCGCAAACGGAATCAGGCCGCCATAGCCCAGCCATCGAAGCAGGGGGAGGAGTGAAGTCAGTCGAGGGTCGGTGGTCACGAAGCGCAATCCTGGGAGCGTTGGCCAAGTAAACATACCTCACACTTCGCGCCCGGTTCGATGCCTGCGATGGCAGCGACCAGGGATTCGAGCTTGCTCACGATGAGCGAATTGGCCTGCGGATACGCAACCGTGCGATGCTCGCGGCGGAGTTTGAGTAAGGTCTCCGAGACAGTGTAGCCGGTCCGAATCGGGCCCGGCGCCGGAACCCGTGCGCGCGCCGCCGCCAAGGGGGCGATCGGCGCCAGCCAGGTATGTCCCAGCAAGCGGGTGTCAGTGCCATCTTCCCGGACCGCTGTGAGCGCCTGCTCAACCACCCGATCGAGGACGGCGGTGCCCGCAGACCAGCCATGGTACTGGTGGCAATACACCGGTCTGCGGCAGCCTGCTCGGATCAGGCCTTTTCAAAGACCAGGTCGACGCCGCCGTCGCGGTGCTCGAACCGGCCGATCACGGGTTCGTCCAGCACCGGCGTGTCACCCACCCAGCGGCCCAGCGCGCGCGGTCCTTCTTCCAGATCGACGGTCACCAGCGTGTGACCACAATCGGAGCGCTGAAGAGGCTTGGGAATCGAGCCCATGCCAGACTCTTGAATGTACGTACGTTCGGTTGTGATGTTCCAGTACTTGCCCTGAATCCGATAGGGCGGCTCGCTCTGCCAGAGCTCGAGCACCTGATTGATGGCCTCCAGAAACATGGCAGGGCGGTCCATGTCAAAGTTGCCGAAGGCTTCCGAATCGGAGGGCAGTGCGCCCGCGCTGATCCCGAAGATCAGGCGCCCGCCCAGCAGGTGGTCGAGCATGGCGATGGTGCCTGCGGTTTCCACCGGATGATGGTTGGGCATGTTGATGGTGCCCGTGCCCAGTCGAATGTTTTTGGTGACATCGGCGAGCGATGCAATGAACAGCGCCGATGAGGTCACGTTCTCTTCAGGGTCGGTGGCATGTTCACCGCAATAGGCCTCGGCAAATCCCAGCTGGTCGGCCAGCATGAAGGCTTCGCGGTCTTCAGCCAGCGACTGGCGCCAGTCTTTGCCACGGGGATACATGGGCATGGTGAAAAACCAGCTTTCATCGCGCGTCTCCAGAGGGGCTTGCCGCCAGGCGGGCAGCCATCTGTTTGAGTTCCCGGCGGAGCAGCTTGCCGGTGTTGGTGACGGGAAGCGCTTCGATGAATTCGAAGCGATCGGGCGTTTTGTAGACGGCAGCGAGCGCACGGCAGTGGCTTCGCAGCGACTCTGGGCTCGCCTGCAAATCGCGCGCGGGCACGATGTAGGCGACGATGATCTCGCCCTTCAACGCGTCGGGCGCGCTGGTCACGCCCGCAGCAGCGACTGAGGGGTGCTGGCGCAGGACATCCTCGATATCGGCGGGCGCCACATTGATGCCGGCACGCTTGATCATTTCGGAAGTGCGGGCCTTGAAGATGAGATCACCGTCGGCAGTAAGCGAACCCAGGTCGCCCGTTCTGAAATAGCCATCCGCGGTAAAAGCGTCGGCATTCTGCGTCGCGCTTTCGCCGATATAGCCCGGTGTGAGATAGCCACTCACCTCGATCGCACCCACCTCGCCTGCAGGAAGCGGACGGCCGCTGTCCGGGTCGATGACGCGAAGCCTGACCCCCGGCAGCGGCGGGCCCTGTACCGCCATGCGGCGCTCGAGCGGCCAGTGATGCCAGGTGACGCAGCAGTTGCCATACGACTCGGTCTGCCCATAGACATTGCAGACCTCGCGCGCCCCGAGCACCTGCGCGACGGTGGCGACATCCTGCGGCGTGCCGATGGTCATCGCGGTGCGCAGACTTCGGGTACGCCTCGACGCAAACTCGGGGTGACTGATGAGCGCATGGGTGATCGCCGGCAGGGTATAGACCGAGGTGCACCGATGACGCTCGAGCAGATCGAGTGCAGGCCCGGGTTCGAAGCGCCCCTGCAGCACGAGCGTGGCTCCATGCGAGAAGGTGGCGCACATGGCGTTGGCCGCCCCATACGACCAGAAGAGTGGTACGGGCAGCATCACGCGGTCGGCAGGGGAGAGTCCCTGCCGTTCGCCGATGTGAAAGCCGTTTTCAATCACCGCACCATGAATGTTCGGCACTGCCTTGGGGTTCGCGGTGGAGCCCGAGGTGTAGAGAATGAAGGCCGTGTCATCGGGGCGGGCGCGTTCGCCTGGAGGCGGCAGTTCAAACGGCGGCGCGCGTTCGATCCAGGTGTCGTAAGGCTCGCCGCCCGCCGGACAGGTATCGCCCACCACCACCAGCCGCTCGAGCGCGGGCGGACGACGGGCGGAGTCTGTGAGCAGGGTGGCGAATTCATCGGCGTAGGCGCGCTCGCCAAAGCGGTCCAGCGTAATCAGGATACGGGCTGCAGAATCACGAAGCAGGAAGTCAAGTTCGCGCGGCGTGGACCAGGTCGAAAACGGGGCAGCCACTGCGCCGATCGCTGAGACCGCCACGCAGATCTCAACCCATTCAACGCGGTTATTGACTAGGAGCCCCACCTGATCGCCGCGGCGGATACCCGAGGCCTGAAGCGCAGACGCGAGCGCGAGGCAACGGTCGCGCAGCTGGGGGTAAGTCCATGAACCCCGCTCATCGATCACCGCAGGTTGCTGCGGGTGACGCTCCGCCTGCTCGCAGATCAGGTCGATAAGCGTTCGGCTAAAGGGCGCGCGCATCAGTCCAGGGCCAGCTTGATACGTTCGGCGACTGCCTTCCAGCGCGCCACGTCACGCGTCATCAGCTCGCCCATTGGGCGCGAGTCCAGATGAGCGGGTTCGAGACCGCGCTGACGAAGCCTGGTCTGCGTATCGGGGTCGGCCATGACGCGACCGAGGTCGGCCCCCACTTTCTGGACGACATCGGCGGGAGTTCGGGCCGGCAGGAGCGGGCCATACCAGATGTCGGCATCAAAACCCGGCATGCCACCCTCAATCACCGTGGGGAGCTGCGGCATCTGCGGGCTCCGCTCGGCGGTCGTCACCGCCAGTGCTCGCAGCCTTCCATCCTTGATGAAGGCATCAAACGCCGAGAGCGCACCAAACGAAAGCTGCACCTCGTTGGCGACCAGTGTGGTCACCGACGGCCCCGAGCCTTTGTAGGCAACATGCGTCATCGACAGCCCGGCGTTCATGGCAAAGAGTTCGCCGGCCAGATGGGGCGCGGTACCGCTGCCCGCCGATCCGTAGTTGAGCTTGCCGGGATTGGCACGGGCGTAATCGATGAGCTCTCGAACTGACTTCACCGGAAGGTTCTGGTTCACCACCACCACGAGTGGAGAGACCGCAAAGCGGCCGGCTGGCGCGAAGTCACGAAGCAGGCTCCAGCTCAGGTTGCGATAAGCGGTGGTATTGATGGTGTAGGAGTTGACGCAGAGCAGGAGGGTATAGCCGTCGGCGGGCGCTCGGGCGACCACATCAGCGCCGATATTTCCCGCCGCACCCGGGCGGTTTTCGATCACCACGCTCTGGCCCCACAGCTCAGACAGCTTTTGAGCGATGATGCGCGCAGAAATGTCTGACCCGCCGGGGGCAAAGCCGACCACGATCTTGACTGGCCGATCAGGGAAGGCGGCTTGTGCCGAAGTTCCCGAAATCAGACCAGCGGTGGTGGCAATGAGGGCTGCGACAAGGCGAGGGAGCATTCGGCGCTGCGGCGCCACCGTGCGCTGTCGGGGGTGAGTTTTTACATGCATGACGATGATCCTCCTACGCGCAGGATGCGCGGCCGAGTCGACGAGCGACAGCGCCTGCATCATTCGACGAAATGGCACACGACCCAGGGCGAGTCGCAGATTAAAGTAGCTTATGCATAATTTCTACTGATATTTATTTATGTTTTCTTATAACTTTATTTAATATTTAAGACATGCGACGTGTCAGCCTGACCAATCTGGAAACGCTTTGCTGGATCGCGCGGCTAGGCTCGTTCACCGAAGCGGCCGAGCGCCTGAACGCCACGCAACCCGCTATCTCGGGCCGCGTCCGCGAACTCGAAGAGTCCCTGAAGGTCAAACTCTTTCAGCGGCGCGGCCGGCGGATGGAACTCACCATTCAGGGACGTGAACTGGTCGAACGTGCGCAGCCGCTCATCGCGCGCATCGAGGAGGTGGTGACCTCACTCGACAATCCCGGCGCAATCACCGGCATCCTGCGGATCGGGGTAGGCGAAATGGTGGCGGTGGCCTGGTTCGGCGACCTGATGGCTCAGCTTCACGAGCGCATGCCCCGCGTCACCCATCAGATCGAGGTCGATCTCACCATCAACATGCGCCAGAAGCTTGAGCTCGGCCAGCTCGATCTGGCCATCATGGCGGCGCGGTTGAACAGCGACCGCCTGGTGAGCACGCCGCTGGGCAGCCTGGACATGCTATGGGTCACCTCACCCGCCGTTCGCAGAGCCATGAAGCGCGAAGGGCACGAGCTGCGCGAGGTGCTGTCGTCTCACCCGATCTGGTGCCTTGCGCGGCCCTCGCACATGTATCCCATGGCGGTTGAAACGCTGAAGGCCCTTGGACTGCCTCAGGTAAGCATCAACACCTGTAACAGTCTGCAGACCATGGTGAGCATTGTGATGGCGGGCGGTGGCATTTCAATGCTGCCCGAGAACATGGTGGCCGACGCGCTCAAACGTCGGTAGCTGGTACGCCTCTCGCCGGACATGCCTGCACAGCAGCTTGATTTTGTAATTGCTCACGATCGCGATCAGGAGCAGCCGGTGGTGCGGCATATCGCGCGACCGGCGGTGCAGGCGAGTACGTTTGTGCGGGCCAGTCAGTAGGTTCGGCTAGAGCAGTTCCCGCTTTAGCACCTTGCCCGCGGGGCTCACTGGCAGGGACCCGCGGAACTCAACCAGCCGGGGTACCTTGTGAGTGGCAAGGTGGGCTTCGCAGAATTCGATCACCTCTGCGGCACTGCACATCCTGTCTACCTTCAGCACCACTACCGCTTTGACCACCTCTCCCATGACCGGGTGGGGGGCGCCAACCACCGCCACCTGTGCGACCACAGCCATTCGGGCGACAACGCTCTCCACCTCAACTGATGCGATTTTGTGTCCGCCGGAAATCACTTGATCACGATCACGGCCAACAATGAAGAAATAGCCGTTCTCGTCTCGCCAGGCGAGATCCCGGGTCTTGAACCAGCCTGAATCCATGGATTCAGCGGTTCGATCAGGCGCTCGATAGTAACCAGGTGTCAGACGCTCTGATTTGACCAGCAACTCTCCGGTGTGGCCAGCGGCCACGTCACGCCCGAGATCATCAACGATGCGAACCTGCGCGCCCTCAACCAGTTTGCCGACCGATCCGTGGGGTGGCGAAGCGGCTCGCCTGAGGTCAAACGAAAAAATAGGTGTGCATTCAGAAAGCGCGTAGTAGTCGCGCAGCTGAATTCCGGTTGCGGCCTCAAAGTCTTCCTTCAACTGCGGAGCGGCAGGCGCGCCGGACGCTGCCATCATCCGAACCGACGATAGGTCGTAGTGCAATCCGGTCTGTCTGATGTGTTCGAGCATCATGGCGTACATGGTGGGCACCCCCACCATGTAGGTGGCGCGCTCGGCTTGGATGGCTTCGAGCACACTCACTGGATGGAACTTCCGAAGAAGCAGCACGCAGGCGCCCGCACAAAGCGCTGCATAGGAAGCAGAAAACATTCCGAAGGTGTAAGAAAGAGGGAGCGCGCACACTGACACGTCATCCGGGCCAATATTCCAGACCGTCCGCAAAGCGACGGCTGAGCACACTTCCATTGCGTCAGTGGCGATCACGCCCTTTGGCCTCGCCGTGGTGCCCGATGTGTGTACGACAAGCGCCATATCCTCAGGCGATCGCTCGGTTTCGCGTTCGATTGCCCGTTCGACTCGCTCGGGTACCGTCTGCTGAACGGAATCATTCAGGAGTTCGTCGAAGGTGGTGATGCAATCGCCGCTACCCAGGAATTGAGCGGCAGCCCGCACGCGATCCAGCCTCCCGTTGTCGCATACGATAACGTTCGGATCGACGGTGCTGAGGATGTAGGTGACTTCCTCGGCGGTTAAATCGGGGTTAATCGGAAATAGCGTGGCGCCACAACGTAGTACTGCGAGGTAGACAAGGTAGTGCTCCGGACAATTTGCCGCGATCATGCACAGCCGGCCTCCCTGGCCGAGGCCGCGTGCGCGCAATGCGCCGGTTAGTTGGAAAGAGTGCTCGCGTAACTCGCCGTAAGTGATCGTCCGGCCTGCGAACCTTACGGCCCACCGCTCAGGTTGGCGGATCGAGTGAGCATCGATGAGCGAGAGCGCGCTCAGCGCAGGGGGCCCGGTCATTGCAAATGTGTCAGAGTCCGATCGCCTGGCCATCACCGGCCAGTAATCGGCGCGCGATGATGGTCTTTTGGATTTCGTTGCTGCCCTCAACCAGAACAAAGTAGGGCGCTTCGCGGTAATACCGCTCCGCCGGAAAATCTGACACATAGCCCGAGCCGCCGTGAATGCGCACACAATTGAGTGCGACTTCAGCGCAGACCTCGCCTGCGAACAGTTTGGCCATCCCCGCAATCATGTCGGCGCGACCGCCGCGCGCTTTAACGGTGGCTGCCTCCTGAACGAGCGTGCGCGCAGCGAGCGTTTTGGCGCCCATGTCAGCGAGAAGTCCCTGAATGGCCTGATGCTGGCCGATCGCCTGGCCAAAAGAATGCCGCGCTGCGGCGTAGTCGATTGCGGACCTGAGCGCAGAGCGGGCAAGACCGACCGCGGTGGCCCCCATGGCGATTCGGCCGGTTTCGATGGCGTCCAGCATCTGCTGTAGCCCCTCGCCTGGCACGCCGCCGATCAGCTCTGCATCGCTCAGTACAACCGTGTCGAAATTGAGTTCGGTGACATCGACATGCCGGTGCGCCATGGTTTTGGCGCGGCCTCCCACCGAAAAGCCGGGCAAACTTTTTTCGAGCATGAACAGGCTAAAGCCCTTCTTGCCTTCGCCAGTGCGGGTGAGCACGATCACTGCACCCGAACTGCCGCCGTTGGTGATGAAAATTTTGCTACCGTTCAACTGCCACTGTCCGTCGGGACCACGCGTGGCACGCGTTCGGATCGCCTGCAAATCACTGCCGCCGTTGGGTTCGGTGAGCGCGATGGCAACGCGCAGTTCGCCAGTCGCCATCCTGGGAAGAAAACGCGCCTTCTGCTGATCAGTGCCGTATCGCGCAAGCATCGATGAAGCCGAGAAATGGCTGTTGAGGTAGCAGTTGAGCGCGGTCCATCCGTAGGCCAGCTCCTCCATGATGCGCGCATAGGTGGGGATGTTGATCCCCAGGCCGCCGAATGCCGGTGGCACCGCTGCGCCAAACAGACCGAGCTCGGCGAGCGAGCCGATCAGATGGTTGGGATAGGTATCGGAGGCCTCGAGCGCCTGGACTTTGCCCAGGATATCGCGCTCGACAAAGCGCCGAACGCCCTCGACCAGGTCTTCGTCATGGTGTGTGTCAGGACTCATGGGGGTGATAGTGGCGGCGGAACCTGCGCAGGTCAAACCGACCACGCCAGCGCCGGCCTCGCCACCGGGCAAACCGACTCAAACGCGCGCGCAACGCGCAGCACCATCGCGTCATCAAACATCCGCCCCACAAACTGGATACCCAGTGGCAGCCCCTCTTTCGAAAGTCCGCACGGCACCGTGATGGCCGGCTGCTGGGTCAGGTTGAACGGGTAGCTGTAGGGCGTCCAGCCCAGCATGGTTTCGGCATTCATCGGGGCGCTGCCCGGCAGACGGGCGTTGAACGCGGGGATGGCAACCGAGGGCGTGATCAGCACATCGTAGCGGGTCATGAACTGCCGCATAAGCGAACCCAGCGCACCGCGCTGCATGGTGAGGTCATGGATGCGGGCGAGGTCGATGGTTTGCCCGATCTGCGCCTGCGCGGCGAAGTCGGGGTCGGTGACCGCGCGTTGCGCGTCGCTCAGCGATCGCCAGATCGAGGCTGCGCCCGCGAACCAGAGCCCGGTACTGATGTGAAGCGGGTCATCGAACCCGGGGTCGACCGACTCGATCTGTGCGCCGAGTTCCTGCAGCCGCTGCACGCCGCGATCGACCGCGGCAGCCACTTCAGGATGGAGCGTGCGCACATAGCCCAGGGTCGGCGAATAGGCCATACGCAGCCCCCGAATGCCATCGTCGAGCCCCACGGTGTAATCGCGTGCATCGGGCGGGAGGGATGTCCAGTCGCGCGGATCGGGCTGTGACATCACGTTCAGCATGAGCGCTGCGTCGCGCACGGACATCGTGTGCGGGCCCAGATGCGCCACTGTGCCAAAGGGCGAGAGCGGATAGGCGGGCACGCGCCCAAAGCTGGGCTTGAGCCCCACGTTGCCGCAGAAGGCGGCGGGAATGCGAACGCTGCCCGCGCCGTCGGTTCCGACTGCAAGTGGCCCCAGACCGGCGGCCACCGCAGCGGCGGCACCGCCCGAGGAGCCGCCCGGCGTGCGGTCCAGATGCCAGGGGTTGCGCGTGAGGCCGCTTCGCGGCGAGTTGGTCTCGCCTTTGCAGCCGTATTCGGGCGTGCTGGTCTTGCCAAGCAGCACCGAACCGGCCTCGCGCAGGCGCGCAGTAACGGGCGCATCGATATCCCAGGGCTGATCAGCGACCACGGTGTGGCTACCGCGCAGCGTGGGCCAGCCTCGCGTGAGGATCAGGTCCTTGATCGTGGCCGGAACGCCTTCCAGCGCGCCCACCGGTGTGCCTCGTTGCCGATGCTGCTGCCAGGCCCGTTCGCTTTCGCGCGCGCTTGCCAGCGCCTGCGCGGGGGCGACCAGCACCAAGGCGTTGAGCAAGGGATTGAGCCGCGCGATGCGGGCAAGGACCGCCTGCGCGACCTCGACCGGAGAAAGCTGTCCGCTGGCGTAGGCGGCAAGCAGTTCAGAAGCGGTGAATTGGCATGGGTCGGTCGGGCTCGCGGGCATGACTGCTCCTGATGACGGCGCGGGCGCAGACCCGCTCAGGGACGGGTTCGGGTGAGCGGCGACAGGTGTCGCCAGGCGAGATCAGCAGGGTCGGCTGCCATGGGCGCGCCGGATTTGCAGATCAGCACATGACTCGCAATCGGTGTGAAGTCGGCTCGGAAATGGTTCGAGCTTTTCACCCCGATGATTCGCATCGCTTCAGCATCGATTCCGACCATGCCCAGCAGGACCCGATCGAGCAGCTGCGTCTTACCGCTCACCACTGCGATCAGCACGCCATCGATTTCCAGGCAGGCGCTTGGTCCCAGGTTCACGGGAGCGCCTGTCATCATCGGGCCCCTGAGCGTGGTACGCCCATCGCTCAGCCGCCGGACCTTGAAGCGGCCCGCAAGGGGTGGCGGGCTCATCCCGGAATAGATTGGTACGGACCGCCCGATCGCGCGTTCGATGAGTGCGCCGGTGCCGGCCTCGTGTGCGGCGAGCGCGGTCTCAGGATCAAACAGAAGCCCAAAGGCCACCTGCCCGGGAAATGCCCGGCCCGCACCCTGGTTGATGAAGGCGTGGAGCAGTCCCGTGGTGTTGCTGTCGCCCCCCGCACCCGGATTGTCTTCGGTATCAGCGATCACGACTGGGGCGCTGGCCGGCGCTGCGAGAGCGAGAGCGAGCGCGCGCGCTACGCAGTCGGACGCATTCAACACGTTGGTGCGCCACTGCTCGGGCGGACCTGCCTCGGCAAAGAACGCGTCGGCCGCAGCGCTTGCAGCAGCTGGCGCATCGGCGTGTGCCCACAACACCGGCGCGCACTCCGGAAAATCAGCGGCCGGAAAGCCCATGCAAAAGCTGAGCGAGGCGCGATGCGCAAGCTCGATCTCGCCCAGCCGCCGGTAGAGGCCCTCGGCGGGTTGGGTCCAGGTGCTTTGGGCATTGAGTGGAATCAGGTACGGGAGGCGCCGTACTGCGACTGCCTGCCGACGGCCGATTGCCAGCCTGCGCTCAAGGAGCGCTGCCGCCCGGGCGCCGGTGTCGGCCATATCGATATGCGGAT
>SYIM01000035.1 GCA_005798775.1 Burkholderiales bacterium | reverse complement strand
CCGCCCGGAACCGGGTTCACGGCTGCCCCCATGTCGGTGTACAAGTCGACTGCCAGCCCCACTGTACGGAACGTCGTGCCTTTGATGTCATCAGCGCGCGCAATGGGCTTCTTGAACCAGCCGAAGGGCTGGGTGGGCATCGGGCCGTAGAGATAGGAGACCACGTCGATATTGATCGTCTTGTAGATCTCATCGAGCAGTTCCTTGCCGCCGCCGTAGTAATGCCAGGAAAGCAGCATGTTGGGATCCATGCCGAAGCCTGGGCCCGAACCCCACAGCGCGAGCGCAGAGTTTTTGCCATAGTGGTACGCCACCACACCGTGACCGCCATCCAGCGTGCCTTTGGCAACACCTTCCAGGAGCTGAAACGCGCCCACCACAGCGCCAGCGGGCAGCACTTCCACCCTCACGCGCGCGCCAGCCATGTCGGTGACCTTCTTTGCGAAGTCAAGCGCGTACTCATGAAAAATATCCTTGGCCGGCCAGGTGCTCTGGAAGCGCAGGCCGATGGTTTGCGCGGTTGACACCATGGGCGCAGCCAGCGCCCCGGTGGCGACGGCGCCGCTTGCGGCCGACTTGAGAAAACGACGACGCAGCGGGGTCTTAGACTTTTGTGACATACAGGACTCCTGGAGGGTTATGGGTGGCCAGGCGCTTGCGGCGCGGCAGGGATAACAGGGCGAACAACAAAACCATATCTGAATGCTCGCCAGATGCAAAACATATTCGAGAACCGGCTCCGGGTGCGCGGATACCCGGCCGCGACCGGGGTGACTCAAAAGGCTTTGGCCTTCTTCAACGGCCGCCAGTCATGGCAATCAGCACGCTGCAGGGGGCGTTATCCATCAGCGTGGCGCCGATCGAACCACGCCACCAGCGCTCAGCCCAGCCCTTGGGGCGGCGGTGTCCGACGATGATCAGATCGGCCTTCAGGCGCTTGGCGTGTTCGCAGATCTGCTCCACAGGCTCGCCGCGCGCGAGATGCCCCTGGGCGGAAAATCCACGGTCCCGCAGCATCTGTACGCCTTCCTCAAGACCCTTGCGGTGGTGCTCGGTTTCGTCGGTGGCGTCGGGCACTTCGGAGATGACCACTTCGTACAGGACCGCTGCCGGGACCGGTTGAACCACGGCGATCAAATGGATGTCCGCCTCGCCGCTGTTGGCGAGGTACGAGCATTCAAAGAGCGCAGTCCTGCCGCTCTGGGAAGCGTCATACGCGAGCAGAATTTTTTTGTACATGATGACTCCGTATCTGATGGTGCGCCGTAGTCTTCCTGTCGAGAAAACGAATTGCTTTTCTGGCATCGCACGAAACCGCCGAGAGAATGCTAGCCTGATTCAGCCTCGATCCGACAAGATCTTGCCGTTCTCAAGGGTAAACACCAAGCAGCGGGGGTATGCTTGCGCCTCGCCGATTGATCACGACACAGATAGCCGCGATCGCTTCAGCGCTTCATGACGCTCGTTTCATTTCATGGTCAATTTGTCGCTTCCTTTCCCGGGTGGTGCGCTGCACGCGGTGGCTGCCCGTCAACCAGACGGATCGCGACCCGTACTGCTGCTTCTCCATGGCGGGCACGGAAGCTGGCGCCACTGGCGAGCCAACATTGCGTCGCTGGGAGCGATTGCAGATCCGCTTGCGATCGACTTGCCCGGCTACGGCGAGTCCGATCCGCCCCCGGCGGATATCTCGCTCGCCGACTACGCGGCGCTGATTGATACAGCGCTCTGCCAGCTGCCGCCGATTGCTGGGGTGGTCGGGTTCTCGTTTGGCACGTTGGTTGCCACCGAGATGGCCCGTAAGTGGCGCACGAACCCGCATTTTCGGGGGGTCGTGCTGATCAACCCGCCGCTTGGACCGGATGTGACCCGGGAGGTTCTGGAGATTTTCGAAGAGGGCGTTCGCGAGACCCGGCGCGGCGGCCTGGAGGCTGGGGTCGCGGTGACGCAACGCAGGATCATGATCGCCGACCCCTCTCGGGTGACCGACGAACTGATCGCTGACGCAGCCGAGCAGGTACGCCGATCGCGCTTCAAATCGCGTCCGCTGTCCCGCACCATCGATATTCGTGAGCAGATGCGAGCGCTGAGCTGTCCGGTATATCTGTTGCTGGGTGGCCAGGACCCCCACCAACGTTCCGCGCTGGCAGAGCGTATGCCGCAGTACCGTGACCTGGTGGGCCCGGATCGTGTTCACGTCATTGAGCCCGCCGCTCACTGGCTCGCTTTTGAGTACCCGGAGAAGGTGGTCGACGCGGTTCAGCATCTGCTCGGCTAAACATTTTGGTGGCGCCGATCCGAGTCGCGTGTCCGTAAGCGGCTACGCTCGACTCAGTCTCTGATGACCGGGAAAGTTTCCCAGACATGATCCGTGGTCGGCTGTCGATCTTCCTGACTCCCCATCAAATACCGCTGGCCTGGAAAACCCCTCCGTTACGCAGGATTCGGTTCAGGCAGAGGTGCTCGCCATTCTGGAGCCGCTAGTGACCTGGCTGGTTCGATCTGGTGTGGGGTACGCTGGTTTTGCAGTCGCCCTCAAACCGGTATTTCTCTCGCAGGCTGAACAGGAACTGGTACGGCCGGGGAGAAAGCGCACTGACTTCGCCCTGAGCCTGTTACCAGGACTTCATCGAAAAGACGTCCGCGTGCTTGGTGAACCCGCCGAGCAGGTGACTGCAGACAATGCGGCCCACGGCGCGCGCTGGGGAAAGCCCAGTGCCGCGAATCCGGTTACCACTCGCTGGCTGAGCCTTGACTGGCCCGACCTGATCCCGTTCACTGGCCCCGAGCGGTCATTCGAGTCGCTGGCTCGGTGCGTGTCGCGTGACTCTCATCATCGTGCGGCGCGGGACGACCTGGTTCGTCCAGGCGTCGCTCGCGAGGGGGGCACGGCTATACGGCTGATCCGTGACGCCTTCATTCCCCACCCGGGCTTTGCCGAAGCGCGTCAATTGTTTGCCGGGTCGGCCGTCGATCACCTCGCAGCGGGGGGTCATAACCTGAGCGGTAGCCCTGGATAGCGCTTTCTCGAGCAAAGCGTGTTTGCGGACGGCCTGAGCGAGGCGTTGGTTCGTACGCTGCATCAGCTTGCAAACCAGATCTGGGCCGATGCGCTTCAGCGCGTCGTAGATCAGGCGGTTCCGCTGCGGGAGCAGGATGAAGGCACTGAGAATCCGCAACGGTTCCGGCTTGGGGTGTTCAGTTTCAGCGCGCCTGAGGCGCCGCAGGATCAATCGTCATCATGAAACCGCCAGTGCGGTGTCCGGTTCGCCCGTTTGACACGATCGGCGCCTGGTTTCGACGCCTCCTGCTGTTGGTGGGCTTTGGGCTCGTCGCCTCCTGTGGTGGCAGCGGGATCGCTGGCCTCGCTGGCGCAGATCGCGCCCGGTAACTGGAACCCCCGGGGTACCTTGTTGGGCCGGATAGCGCTACCGCCCCCGTGCGCGCAGTTTGCAAGCGATCCGCCTGGCACCACGGTGCGGGTAGCGGTTCAGGCGATACGCGGGCCCCTGCCGATGACGGTGCAGTCGGTTCAGCGCAGCCAAAACTAGCGGCCGGGGGCCAGAAAGACCCTGCGCCGCAAACGGATGCGCACGATTCAGCCGACGGGCCGAAACATTGGCACCGGCGGCCCGCCGTCGGTGGGCTTGAACACCACTTCAACCCGGTCGCCGATCCGAACCGAGTCCAGGTCGCAGTCGGCAAGGTTGGTCATGACGGTGACCCCTTCGTCCAGGGTGACATAGGCGATTGCGTAGGCGATAGGGCCGGCACGGCGTGTGATGCTGAGCGAATAAACGACGCCGCGCCCGGCCGAGCGTTTCAGCTCGGTTTGGTCGCTGCTGCAATGCGGGCAGTAAGGCCGCGGATACCAGTAAGGACCGCAAACCGCACAGTGCGGAATCAGCAACTCGCCGCGTCCTGCGGCGTCCCAGAAGGGCTGGTTCTCAGGGTAGATGACCGGGGCGGGCAGCTTGCGATCCTGGTACGGCGTGGCCATCTTCAAATCCTCTCGAGAATCAGTGTTGAGCTGCCGTGGCGGGCACCGAGTTGGCCGCCGGTGCCCTGGGCGAGCGCAAGCGTACATCCCGGCACCTGAACCGCGGGTTGCGCTTCGCCCCGCAACTGGCGTACCGCTTCGATCACCTTGGTGATG
>SYIM01000034.1 GCA_005798775.1 Burkholderiales bacterium | reverse complement strand
ATCGAGATTGGAGAGCGGCTCGTCCATCAAAAACACCCGCGGCGTTCGCACGATGCTCCGCGCCAGGGCAACCCGCTGCCGCTGGCCCCCTGAGAGCTCGCGCGGCATGCGAGCAAGAAACAACTCAAGCTGCACCCGCGCCGCCGCCTCGCGGACGCGCCGTTCACGCTCCGCCGCGGGCACCCTTCGAATTTTAAGCGGATAGCCGATATTTTCGGCGACGCTCATGTGAGGATAGAGACCATAGTTTTGGAACACCATCGATACATCGCGACGCTGCGGCGGCACCTCGTTCACGCGCACGCCATCGAAGGCGATGGTGCCTGCGCTGGGCGCCTCCAGTCCGGCAATCATCCGCATGGTGGTGGTCTTGCCGCATCCGGACGGTCCCAGCAACACCAGAAATTCGCGATCAGCGATCTCCAGGCTGAGATTACGTACCACCTGCACCGAACCAAAATGTTTATCGACAGAAGCCAGCGATACCGTGGTCATGTAGCGTCCTAACGAACGGAGCCTGCAGTCAGGCTGCCGATGAACTGCCGGTGCACCATGAGGGAGAGCATGAACATGGGCGCGGTGATGATGAGTCCACCAGCAGCCATCAGTTCCCAGAGGTCGCCGCGTTCCGTGCGAAAACCGACGATCCCCAGTGGCAGCGTGAGCGCATCCTGCTTACCCAAAATAAGCGCAAACAGGAATTCATTCCAGGTCAGCGTGAAACTGAATACGGCCGCGGTGATGATGCCCGGTAACGCCGCTGGCACCACGATACCGGCGAGGACGCGAAAGCGGCCCGCCCCGTCAATCATCGCCGACTCTTCGATCTCGACGGGCACCGCATCAATGAAGCCCTTGATCATCCAGACTGCATACGGCAGAACAATGGACAGATTGATGAGCACCAGCGCGGTACGCGTATCGAGAAGGCCCAGATCGCGAAACATGAGAAAGTACGGCAACACCACCACTGCTGCTGGAATGAACTGCGATGCAATCACCAGCAGAAAGAGCGTCTGGCGAAAGCGAAAATCAAAACGCGAGAAAGCGTACGCAGCGAGCGTGGCCATAGGCACCGCCACCACCACCGTACCGGCTGCAACCAGGATGCTGTTCGCGATCTTG
The DNA here is from genome assembly GCA_005798775.1 of Burkholderiales bacterium. Lineage (GTDB taxonomy): Bacteria > Pseudomonadota > Gammaproteobacteria > Burkholderiales > Burkholderiaceae_E > SYIM01. Next base: position 15,005 of record SYIM01000034.1, on the reverse strand, counting down.
TTGCCTAGGTTCCAGGGATGGGCAAACACCGTGCGAAAATTTTCCAGTGTGGGCGAGAACACCAGGGCAGCATCGAGCGAATAGACATCACGCGGTAGCTTGAAGGCCGTGATCGCCATCCAGACGATGGGAAGCACGATGCTCGCCAATCCCGCCAGGATCAAGGACTGCCGAAGGGCAAGCCCAATCCGCTCAGCGAGCGGCGGCCGATAGCCCGGTACCGGACTGTGTGAGGGCTGCATGCGCTCGCCCTGGCTCCGGACTTGTACGGCATCGGCCGCACCATGACTCGGGCTCGACACAGACTGCGGAAGGTTCATCGGCTGCGAAACACGAGCTTGAGATAGAAATATGCGCAACCGAGAAGGAGCGCAGTCAGCAGCCATGCCGCAGCAGCCGCATAACCCATGTCGTAGTAATTGAAAGCCGTCTGGTAAACAAAATAGGCCAGCGTCTGTGTGGCGGTTCCAGGGCCCCCGTTACTGAGCGTGTAAATGGTGTCAAACGCCTTCAGAGCAAACACGGTTTTCAGAATGAGGACCACCCCCAGCACCGGCAATAGCTGCGGCAAGGTGATATCGCGCAGCACCGCCCAGGGAGAGGCCCCATCAATTCGCGCAGCCTCCTGCGTTTCGCGAGGGATAGCGGCCAACCCTCCCAGCACCACGAGTGTCATGTAGGGGGCCCAATGCCAGACATCAGCTGCCACCACGGCAGCCATGGCGAGCACCCGGTCGGCGAGCCACACCTTGTCGGCCAGCACCGGAATGAAAAACCCGAGCAGGTGATGGACTACGCCAAACTCGGGATTCAGGAAGAAGCGAAATGAGATGCCGATCAGCGCCGGACTCATCACGAAAGGAAGGATGAGCGCTACCCGGGCAATCGAGGACAGCCGCCCCTCGCGCTGTAACAATAACGCAGCGCCGAGGGCGAGCAGCAGCGTGGCCGCGACATCGGCCACCACGAAAATGGCGGTGGCCACCAACGACTCGCCGAACTCCGGATTGTCGGTCAGGAGATCGGTGTAGTTGGCTGCACCGACCCAGTCGCCTGGCGTGTCGCGCTGTGCGAGCTTCCAGCTGCGAAAGCTGAGCGCGAGCGAATAGCCGAGCGGAAATAGCGCCATCGCCGCCACGAAGAGCAGCGCTGGCGCCAACAGCCACACATGGATGGGAATCCGTCGGATCACCCGCGCATCGCCCGCCGTACGCGGCCTGCTGCCGCATCCAGTCCCGCCTTCACCTGCACCTGACCCGCCGCGATGTCACTGATGGTGGCCTCCAGAATGTCACTCACCTGCCCCCATTGGGGAAAGAGCGGTGTCCCTTTTGCGCCCTTCAGGGCCTGGGCGCCAAACAGATGCATGCCGCTGAACCGCACGTTCACGTCGCCGTCCAGCAGATTGGCTGTCTGCACCGCCACCACTTCATTGAGCTTCGGATCGAGCAGCACAGACCGTTCAATAGCCGGATCGGTGAGCCAGGTGAGGTATTCCATGGCTGCATCCTTGCGGCGGCTGTTCCGATTGATGCCGTAGAACCAGGTGTTCGTGTAGGTGGTGGCGTCGCGACCGGGCATGGCAGGCAGCGGCGCAAACCCGACCTGGTCGCGCTTGAGCGTGGAGGTTTTCGGGTCAGTCAGCATCGCATAGCGCCACCACCAGACCGGCACCATGGCCGAGCGCCCCTGCGCCACCGAATTGACGGCATCGGTTTCGTTGAAGGTGGCCGACCCCGGGGGCGCCACCTTGTGCTTGAGCATGACATCAACATAGACCTGAGTGGCGGCCACCCCTCGTTCACTATTGAAGGCGGGTTGCCCCTTGGAATCGAGAAGGTCGCCCCCCATGCCCCAAAGGTAGTTGAACCAGATCATCAGGTTCTGGCCACCGGTTTTTCCGTAGTACATGGCCACGCCCGCGAGATCGGTCTTGCCTTGAATCTGACGACCGATTTCGACCATCTGGTCCCAGGTTTCGGGCGGCTGCAGATTGAGCCGTGAGAAGACGTCCTTGCGATAGAAGAGCAGTTGCACATGGCCCCGGATAGGCAGCCCCATGACATTGCTGCCATTGCCATTCTGGTCACGTGCAGCACGCAGGTGCGCATACGGATAGCGCGACTCGACATCGATTTTCTTTTCCGCGAGCCGTGCGTTAAGGGGATCAAATAGTCCGTAGAGCGAGGGCCCCCAGACGTCCATCGCACTCAGTACATCGTATTGATCAGTCTTGGCCACCAGTTCGGCGGTGAGCTTTTCGCGCATGCTTGGAAACGGCACATACTGGTAGCGAACCTTGATGCCGGTAAGCGCTTCAAATTCGGCGAGCTTTGCTTCGTGAGCGCTGAACTGGGGTGCCACGACCGACAGGACATTTACGGTGGCACCCGCGAAGGGCCTGCCGGGCTTTAGCGCCGACGCTGAGGCCTGGGCCAGTGCTGGCGCCGGCAGTAACCCGCCCGCGGTGGCGAGCTTGATGAGATCGCGTCTTTTCATGGTTGTCTCCTGGAAGGTTTGATCAGGTTGTTTGAATGGTGTGGGGCTACGAAAAATCAGCGCCGCGCCGCCTGCTTGAGCGCCTGAGCAATCACGTTCGTGATCACCTGCGCGAAATACCGGGTGCCGAACGCGGCGAGCCGGTTTTCTTCTGCCTCGGTGAAGGCCAGCGTTCCCGGGCACTTGCCCGCGCGCGCCACCTCCCGCAGCGTGTGCTCAATGGCCTGCATCACTTCGGGCTCCTGCCAGCGATGCTCGTAGCCCATGCTGTGCGCGAGATCGTTCGGACCGACAAAAATCGCATCAATACCGGGTACTGAAGCGATTTCAAAAGCATTGGCAACCCCTTCCGGGGTTTCGATCATGGCGATCACACCGATGCCGTCGTTAGAACGGCGAACATGATCGGCGCCACCAAAAGAACCGTAGCCGGCAGCCCGGTTGCTGAAAGCCACCCCGCGCTGGCCGCCCTGTCCGCCCGGTAACGGATAGCGCACGCGCCGCACCAGATCTTCGGCCTCAGCGGCATTGCCGATCATGGGCACCTGCACCCCACTTGCTCCCAGATCGAGCACGCGGGCAACATCTTGACGCAGGCACCGAACGACGGGCACAACCCCGCTTGCACGCGCCGCACGCAGCATGTTCTCGGTGGTCTGCAGATCGGCGCTGCCATGTTCATTGTCGACCACAATGAAGTCGAACCCTGCAAAGGCGCACATTTCCACCAGCGCGGGCGCAGGCACGCCCACAAAAATGCCGCGCAGCCGCTCGCTGCTGGCAAGCCTGCCGCGCAGGCGATCATCAAAAGGCATTCGAATGGTTGGGGTCATGACTGGGCTCCGGTGGGGGTGCTGCGGGCGATACGGGCACCTTCAGCCATGCTTGCGAGCTTGGCCCAGGCGATGGGGGGATGAACGGCGCCGAACCCTGCAAAGGTGCCGAAGCCGCAGTCCGTGGCAGCCATGACGCGATCCGGCCCTACGATGCGCGCATAGGTTTGAAGGCGCTGAGCCACCAGCCTGGGATGTTCGATGAAATTATTGGTGGAATCGAGAACGCCCGGCGCCAGGATCAGATCGTCGGGCAGCAAGCCTCGACGTTTCGACTCAGCCCAGATTTCCCATTCATGCGCGTGACGCGGATTGGCCGCCTCGAACACCAGCGTACCCACCCTCGCTTTCAACACAACCGGCAGGATCAGATCGAGCGCCACATCGTAATGATGCGGGCCGTCGTAGTTACCCCAGCAAAGGTGCATCCGTACCTGATCCCGCGGGATATTTCGAAGCGCATGATTAAGCGCATCGACCTGCAGATGGGCGTTTCGCAGGAATTCCTCGTCGCTCACATCACGGAAACGGATATGCCGGCCCATGGCCAGATCGGGCGCATCAATCTGCAGATCGAGGCCCGCAGCCACGATCGCCTCGTATTCGGCCTGTAGCGCATTGGCCAGCGCGGTGATGTAGGCCTCCTGCGTGGGATAGTGCTGATTCGGCTGGAACACCGCTACGACGCCTGGCGAGGCGCTGTTCATGAAGGCGCGCGTGACGCCATGCCTGGCACACGAGGCCTTCAGGTTTTCAATGTCACGATGCAGTCCGCTCAGGTCTTTCACCGCGATGGGGCCTGAGCAGATCGGACGGTGATATTTTGGCGTGGCGCCCAGCTTGGCCAGCCTGTCCTTGTACTCCGGGAAATCGTCGAGATCGCGCGGCACCGCGCGCGGCATCTCGCCAATCTTGAATCCGGTCAGACGATGCCGGATATAGGTGGCATAGCTGATCTTGCTCATCTCGCCGTCGCTGACCACATCAACACCCGCGGCCACCTGCTGTCTCACCACCTCATCAACCGCCTGAGAAATGGTGGCGTCAAACTTCACCGGGTCGTAGTCCATTCCGGAATCCTGAGCGAACAGGCATTCCACCACTGCCTGGGGACGAGGCAGGCTTCCTACATGTGTAACGGAGAAGGCTTGCGGCATTCGGAAAGCTCCGTGTGAAAGAAGATCAGCGCTGCGAGCGGTCGGTAAAACGCTTCAGTGCGACATAGCCATTCGCGTCGTGCGCCCACCCGGCAAGCGCGGCGGATTCGATGACCGCAGGCGCCCAGTCGATACGCTTTCGATGATCCCCCGATGTCAGGAGAAGCGCGCGCACGGTGCCTGTGCCACGGTTGGTCATGCGCCGCCAGACATCGCCCGGCAATGCATAGCTGTCCCACGCAGCATCACGCCCCTTTAGACAGCACTGGGTCTGTGCACGGCCACTGTCGATGTCCAGAGCCAGATCGCCCTCGACTGCAATCACCACCTGCTTGTCGGCCAACCGGTGCCGTGCCACCCCGCCACCAGGGGGAATGGCCAACCATTCGATCGACACGCCATGACTGTTGGCGATGGGAGGCGTGGTGTCACGGTCTTCGCTGATGCCTTGGCCGATGACCGGTGCAAGCTGCGCACCGCCGCCAGGTAGCGCGCTATCAAGGAGGCCTTGGGTCGACCAGCGAAGCCCCGCACTGCGCACCATTCGAGTGAGCATTTCGACTTCGCTCCAGTCGCGTAGGGCGGCAATTTCCTGCTCGGTCATGGGCTGGAGCGCCTTCAGAGGCGGCGCGAGCTTCTCCCCCTTGCGTTCGTCGACGATGCGGTAGTCGTCGGTGAGGTGGAGCCCGTTTGCCGCCGCAGCTGCCAGCGTGGTGAGCCCCCAGAGGATGCCGCCGGTATCGTCGCCGCCAAGCGCGGTGAACATGAATCCGTCATCCATGCCGATATTTCGAAAGCCGCGGTAGATCCAGGTGGGTACGCTCACGATATCGCCCGCGCCGATGCGCACGCTGCGGTGATTGGGGTTGAAGCCCCACATGATTTCCCATTCGCCTCGCACGCAGATAAACACCTCGCAGGTGAAGTGCATGTGCGGCGGATTCATCTTGCCGTGGGGCATGGACACACCGCCCACCTGAAAGCCGTGGCGTTCGCGCAGGCTGATGGGCTGATTCGGGTTCTGCGACACACCGGGCCCGATCAGCGCGTAGTTGTACTTGGGCGAGCACTCCGGAATGCGGTAGTCAATAAACGCTTCGGTGCTGTAGCGAAGCGAATCAAACGGGATAAAGCGCTGGTCAAGTGCCTGCTGATCGAGGGCGGTCATGATCGGGGATCGGTCGGTTGGGCGAGACGGTTGGACGAAGCACGGGTACGCATTCGGGTGGTTACTCGCACGCAGAGTTGACCGCGCACAATAAGCGACTGCGATCGTAATGCGCCGCTTCGAATCTGCTCCAGAAGCAGGGTGACGGTGGCTTCCACCATGGGGGCAACGGGCTGCTCGAAGGTGGTCAGCTGATAAGCGGGCCAGCAGGACTGCGGCACATTGTCGAAGCCCACCACCGACACCTCTTCAGGTACGCGTACCGAAAGCTGGTGACGCAGGGTGTCGATGACCGCGAGTGCCATCTGGTCACTTGCTGCAAAGACTGCGTCCGGAGCCTTCCGGCGCGAGCGAAACAGCGCCCGGGTTGCCTCGGCGGCCTGGTCGGCGTCATAGCCCCCCACTGCACGCGCGAACAGGTGCTGTGAGCCCTGAGCAAGACCCTGGATAAAGCCACGTTCACGTTCGAGGTTGGTCGAGGAGTCTTCGCGACCGGCGATAAAGGCGATTCTCGAATGCCCGCGCTCGAGCAGATGCTGGGCCAGCAGCCGCCCACCACGAACATTGTCACCACGCACCGAACTGACCGCGGGCGAGCCACGGCGTCGCGCCATGACCCGATTGAACAGCACCACCGGGATACCCGCTGCCGTGCAGCGCTGGGCGAGTGCCGATGACAGCGTAACCGCGCCCAGCACGATGCCATCGACCCGATACTGGAGCATCTTCTCCACCAGCGCATCTGAGTCGGTGTCGTCGGCCACAAACATGAGCAGGTGAAAGCCGTCGGCCTGAAGGCGTTGGCTGAGGTGCTCGAGCACCGCGGGATAGAAGAGGTTGTCGAGTTGCGACACGACCAGCCCGATGATTCGAGACCGCCCGGTGATGAGGCTGCGCGCAAGCGCATTGGGCTCGTAGCCCAGCGCCTGCGCCGCGCGCATGACTTTGGCACGCGTGGCAGCGCCTACGCTCGCGCCGGGCGTGAAGGTGCGGCTAACCGCCGACTGAGACACGCCAGCATGACGCGCCACATCAATGGAGCTGACCCGATCGCCGGGCAAGGCTGTCTCCGAAGAAGCCACCTCGCACACTGGACTGCGGGGGGCTTTGCATAGGTATGCAAAATATTCTGGCAGTAACGCCAATTGTATGCAAGCCTTGCAGCGGCCACCCCCCCAGCCGCCGCTCTGGGGCACTACAGCTTGAACACCCGCTTCGCGTTATCCGCTGCGATTGCGCGCCGTTCGCTCTCGGGCAGCGCGTCGAGCCGCGCAGCCGCCACGTCGGCCTCATGCACCCGATGCGGCCAGTCCGTGCCCAGCATGACCTGGCTCGACCCCGCCACGTCAATCAGGTAACGAAGTGGAGCGAGGTCATAGGTAATGCTGTCGTAGTAGATGTGTCGCAGATAGTCGGTGGGCTTGCGGCGAATTTCCCGCAGATGATCAAACTCCACCCGGTCGCCCATCTCGAACCGCCCCACCAGATAAGGCAGCATGCCGCCACCGTGCGAGGCAATCAGCTTCAGATTCGGGAAGCGGTCAAAGAAGCCGTGGAAGATCATCTTCGCGACTGCCAGCGTCGTGTCGTAGGTAAAACCCACTGACCAGAACAGGTTGTGCGGAATGATGCCCATCTTCTCCGCGCCCAAGGGATCGGTGGGGTGCACCAGCACGGGAAGCCCAAGCGCGTCGATCTCTGCCCAGACTGGCGCGAAGCACTCATCAGTGAGGCTTTTCCCGGCAATGTTGCCGAGCACCATCACGCCGACTGCACCGTTGGCCACCGTCCGCCGCAGTTCGGCCGCCGCAGCCTGCGGATACTCCCAGGGAAGCGAAGTAAACCAGCGGATCCGATCCGGCCAACGCGACTGCGCAGCCTGCATCGAATCATTGGACTCGCGCGCAGCCAGGGCGCTGGTAGCCTCGTCGCCCCAATACACGTTCGGGCAGGTGAGCGAGACGATCGACAGGTCAATGCCGTAGCGATCCATCTCGCGAATCCGGAGCTCATAGTCGAAATGCCCAATCTGCGGGATCACCACCGGCGTGGTACCGCGAAAGATCTCCTGCTTGCCGTCGGGCCGGGTCTGAAGATTGAACTCGCCACCGCGCGATTTCAGCAGTTCCAGCCATTTCTCGGTGAACATGTGTGTGTGAATATCGATCACGGTCATGATGGAATCCTGTTGACGAAGAGACGCGGCCGACCGGGACATCCGGGCCCGCGCACGGAACAAAGCCTGCGGCTCTGCTACGATCGGACGTGATTGTCGCCGGGCTGTGCATTCGCGAAAAGTCCCCGTCTTTCGCTGGACCCGGCGCTTCCGCATACGATCCTGAATCGCCCTACCCCACTCCTGCGACCCTCAACTTGTCAGTGCACCCCACCATGTCCGACGGAACCGTTCACCTCGTGCTCGATTCAGGCATTGCCTGGATCACCTTCGACCGCCCCCAGGCCCGTAACGCCATGACCTGGACGATGTACAACCAGCTGGCCGCCATCTGCGAGCAGCTGAAATCGGATCGCTCGGTGCGGGTGGCCGTTTTCCGCGGTGCGGGCGGACAGGCTTTTGTTGCGGGGACCGATATCGCGCAGTTCCTGGAATTCGGAAGCTCGGGCGATGCCGGCGCTGATGGCATCGCTTATGAGGAGCGAATCGACCAGACACTACGCGGATTTGCCACGCTCCCCATGCCCACCATCGCGGTGATCGAGGGTTGGGCGGTCGGTGGCGGTCTCGCGCTCGCCACCGGTTGCGACTTCAGGATCGCAACACCCTCGGCGAAGTTTGGCGTGCCGATCGCGCGCACCCTGGGTAACTGCCTGTCGATTGCCAACCTTGCCCGGCTGCAGAATGCTTTCGGTACCCAACGCGTCAAGCGCATGCTGCTGCTCTCCGAGATTCTCGAGGCAGACGAGGCCTTTTCCTGCGGCTATCTGCAGCAAATCGTCCCGGCCGAGGCCATCGAACAGACGGCTCGCGACTTGGCAGCCAAACTGGCAGCGCTCGCCCCCATCACGCAGCGCGTCTCCAAGGAGGGGCTGCGCAGAATCGCCGGAGCCAGTCTGCCCGACGACCATGACCTGGTGCGGCTCACCTATGCCAGCGCCGATTTCCGCGAGGGGGTTACCGCGTTTGTGGCCAAGCGGCCACCGCAGTGGACCGGTGAGTAGGGCACGGCTGACCCCTCATCTCCCGGGTCGCCGCTCATGTTCGGCATGACCGATAGCGGCGCCTACGTGCTCGCCGTGGTCGTATTTCTCGCAATTCCCGGCCCCGGCAACCTTGCGCTGCTCACCTCCACCGCACAGGGCGGACTTCGCGGAGGGCTGCTCGCCACGCTTGGCGTGATCGCGGGTGACCAGGTGCTGATCTGGGCGGCAGTGGCAGGTATGGCGGCGCTGCTACTGGCCATGCCGGCGCTGTTTGGTCTGCTGCAGTGGGCGGGCGCCCTCTACCTGATCTGGCTCGGCGTGCGTCTCATCCGCTATAGCGAAACCGGCGCTGCGGTCGTCAATATTCCCGCTGGTCATTATTTTCGGCAGTCCATGCTGATCACGGTGCTGAACCCCAAGGCGATCGTGTTCTACCTCGCTTTTTTCCCGCTCTTCATCGATCCCCAACAGCATCGGGGGCTGATGACCTTCGCGGTCATGGCACTCATCGCCGCCCTTCTTACCTTTCTTTATGGCCTGATTCTCTGCAGTGTGGCGATCCGGGTGTCTGAGCATTGGGGCAGCCGGCCTCGGCTCGGGCTGTGGCTCAATCGACTCGCAGGGCTGGTCATGATCGGCTTCGGGCTTCGAATGATTCTGGTGCGCTGAAGCACGAGTAGCGGCTGGCGACCATCGCCAAGCCCAACGAACGCTGGCTCGGGTTTGCGCAGGGCCCCGGATTTGCTTAGCCTTTGCATCATGAATAACTCTACGCTTCCCATCCTGGTGGCTGGCGGCGGCATCGGGGGCCTTGCCGCGGCGCTCGCCCTTACCCGTCGCGGCTTTCGTGTTCGTGTGCTCGAGCAGTCGCCCGAAATTGGTGAAATCGGTGCGGGCATTCAACTTGGCCCGAATGCATTTCATGCACTCGACGCGCTGGGCGTCGGCCCCAAGGCTCGCGGTCGGGCGGTGTACACCGATGAACTGGTCATGCATGACGCGATCGACGAATACTGCGTCGGCCGCATTCCCACCGGCGAGGCCTTTCGTGCACGCTTTGGCAACCCCTACGCGGTCATTCACAGGGTGGACGTGCATACCTCGCTACTGGAGGGTGCGCTCGAAACCGGTCGTATCGATTTCCTCACCTCCACCCGTGCGACCGCGATCGAGCAGGATGAGTCGGGCATCACCCTGATCGATCAGAAGGGCATTCGACATCGCGGCGCGGCGCTGGTAGCCGCCGACGGGGTGAAGTCGGTTGCCCGCGAACAGTACGTGGGCGATCCGCCTCGCGTGACCGGTCACGTGGTCTACCGTGCGGTGGTCGATCGCAATGATTTCCCAGCCGATCTTCAATGGAACGCAGCGAGTATCTGGGTCGGTCCCAACTGTCATCTGGTCCACTACCCGCTCCGCGGCGGCGAGCAGTACAACGTAGTGGTCACGTTTCACAGTCGCCTGCAGGAGCAGTGGAGCGTGACCGACGGCAGCCGCGACGAAGTGCAGAGCTACTTCAAGGATGTCTGCCCGCGTGCCCGTCAGCTCATCGAGCTGCCCAAGTCCTGGCGACGCTGGGCCACCGCCGACCGCAACCCGATCGGCCGGTGGTCGTTTGGTCGAACAACCTTGCTGGGTGACGCCGCCCATCCAATGACTCAATACCTGGCCCAGGGCGCCGGTATGGCAATGGAAGACGCAGTAACGCTGGGCGAGGCGCTGCGTGTGGCCAACGACGATATGGTGCGCGGGTTTGATCTCTATCAGCGCGCCCGCGTGGCGCGAACAGCCCGGGTCGTGCTCGGCGCGCGCGACATGGGCCGCATCTATCATGCGCACGGCGTTGAACGGCTGGTACGAAACGACCTCTGGCGTGGCCGCAGCACCGAGCGCTTTTATGACGCAATGGAGTGGCTCTACGGCTGGAACGCCAGCAACTGCCTGTCCGCTCTCGAACACCAGCGCACCAAGGAGACCACGACATGATGAAACTTTATGGTTTTTTCCGAAGTGGTACTTCGCATCGCCTTCGCATCGCGCTGGCCCTCAAGGGACTGCCGTTTGAAACCGTACCGGTGGATCTGCGCAAGGAAGCGCACCTGGGCGACGCGTACCGGAGCATCAACCCTCAAGGCCTGGTGCCCGCGCTGGTCGACGGCCCGCTAGTGCTCGCGCAGTCGCCCGCCCTACTCGAGTGGCTGGAGGACACCCACCCCAACCCCGCGCTTCTGCCCGCTGACGCCGTATCGCGCGCCCGTGTACGCGCACTCGCAGCCATCGTGGGCTGCGACATTCACCCGGTGAACAACCGTCGCATACTCAATCAGCTTCGCACTTCGTTCGGCGCCAATGAAGACGCAGTCAATGCCTGGTGCGGCCAGTGGGTTGCCGATGGATTTCATGCCTACGTGGCGTTTCTTGCACACTCGCCGGCGGGCAGCCGCTTCAGCTGGGGCGACCAGCCCACGCTCGCCGATGTGTATCTGGTGCCACAGATTGAAAGCGCCCGCCGTTTCGCGGTTGATCTGAACCGCTGGCCACGGCTGCTCGAAATCGAGGGCGAGTGCCTGTCTCTACCGGCATTCAGCAACGCGGCGCCCTCAAAACAGCCGGACGCCGGCTGAGTGCCAATAGGTGGCCGGGCGACAGCCCCTCCCTGGCTAGTCGATCTTCGCGCCCGAGGTCTTCACCACTGACGCCATCCGCTTAGCGTCCGCTGCCAGCAGTCGTGCGAACTCTGCGTTCGACATCGCCCGGGGCTCAACGCCCTGACGATCGAGTCGCTCCAGAATCGCAGGATCGCGCAGCAGTTGTCCGATAGCGGCATTGATCCGGTCCGCCTCAGCTGACGGGATGCCCGCCGGCCCCAACAGTCCGAACCAGGAATCAAACTGGTAACCGGATAGCCCGCTCTCAGCGATGGTGGGCAGCGTCGGCAGGAATTTGCTTCGTTCAGGGGAGGTCGAACCCAGAAGGCGAAGCCGGCTGTCGTTGGCAAACGCGAGCGCCCCGATGCTGGCAGCAATCACCGCATGCGCGCGGCCCGAGATCACCTCATTGATGGCTTCGCCAGTCGCTTTGAGCGGCACATGCACCACGTCGATGCCGGCCAGTCCGTTGAAATAGGCCATGGAAAGATGCGTGGCGCTGCCATTGCCCGCCGTGGCGTAGTTGAGCTTGCCAGGATTGGCTTTGGCATAGGCAATGTACTCAGCCACCGTGCGCGCCGGGATACTGGGGTGAATCATCAGCACATAGCTTGCCGTACCGATGTGGGCGAGCGGGGTAAAGTCTTTAAGCGGATCGTAGGCCAGCTTGGGATAGAGCGACGCTGCGATATTGTGGCTGGCCGCGGCCAGCACCATCACCGTGCCATCGGGCTCTGACTTAGCCACTGCGCCTGTCCCGACTGTGCCCCCCGCGCCCGGGCGGTTTTCAACCACCACGGTCTGACCCAGCGCCGCACGTAATTCATTGGAAATGGAGCGCGCGAGAATGTCCTGCACGCCGCCTGCGGCAAATGGCACCACCACCCGAACGGTGCGGCCCTGCGCGGCGGGTTTGCCGCTCACAAAGGCCACGGCAGAGGCTGCGGCAGCGGACACAAACAGTCGACGATCCATGGTGAATCGATCCTTTATCAAGAGGTTGATCAGGCCGGTGGCGAGGTGCTACGCCACGCAGACACGGTCTGCAAGCCGCTGCATGAAGCGCTCACACCAGGCGAGCTGTTCGATGGCAATCCACTCGTTCGGTTGATGCGCCTGCGCAATATGACCGGGTCCGCATACGATGGTGGGAATTCCCACCTGATGAAACAGCGAGGCCTCGGTGCCAAACGACACCTTGCCCACGCCACTTGCCGGGTCGAGCTCAGCACACTCAAAACAGAGACGGGCGATCTCGCTGTCGGCGGCTGTGGCAAACCCTGGGAGCACCGAGCGCAGCTCATGATCGATGCCCGAATCGGCATGGACGGCCTGCATGGCGGGCTCCATGGCCCGTGCAAACGCGCTTGCTTCTTCAAAGAGCGCATCGGGCGTGTCCAGATGGTGGTGTCGAATTTCCCAGGTAACTTCGCACTGGCGGGGAATGATGTTGAGCGCCGTGCCGCCCTGGATCACGCCAGTATGGATGGTGGTATGCGGCACGTCATAGAGTGTATCGAACGGCCCGCTAGCCACCAGCCGCCGGTGCATGGACTTGAGGTGGGCCACGAATTCACAGGCCACCTCGACCGCGTTGACGCCCAGCGGTGTAAGCGACGAATGCGCCTCAAAACCGCGAACCACCGTGCGATACGCGTGCTTGCCTTTATGTGCGATCACCACCCGCATGCCAGTGGGTTCGCCCACAATGCAGCCCGCTGGTCGATAGCCCTGCTCGACGATGTCAGCGATCAGCCTTCGAACGCCGATGCAACCCACCTCCTCGTCATAGCTGAAGGCGAGATGCACCGGGCGATCCAGGCCCCGGCGAAGGAGCTGGGGCACCAGCGCCAGCACCGTAGCGCCAAACCCTTTCATATCGGTCACACCCCGGCCAACCAGCCGACCACCTGCCTCCACCATCCGAAATGGCTCGGTATCCCACGGCTGTCCATCAACCGGCACAACATCCGTATGACCCGACAGCACGAGACCCCCTACCCGCGTTTCTCCATTGCGCGCTGGCAGGGTGACCCAGAGGTTGCACTTTCGCCCTGAGTCGTCATAGGTCCGGCGAAAGTCGCCAAGACCCAGCTCACGCAGGTGCGCTTGCGTCCAGTCAATCAGCTCGAGGTTGCTATCGCGGGACACCGTGGCAAACGACACCCACTTCTCGAGCAGCGGCAGCGCCATGAGATCGGACGCCCGTGAGATCTGGAGCACCGACGTTGGAATTGAAGCATTCATGGCGCGCCTCCGTCTTCAGTCAGCCTTGATGTTGTTGGTGCGAATCACGGTGCTGAAGATTTCACGAATATCTTTCAGGTAGCGGGCATAGTCCTCGCCTGGCCGGTAGTCGGGCTCCACTGCGATATTCATGAACGATTGACGTACTTCGGGTGCGGTCATGATTTTCTGCACTGCCGCGGCCAGTCGCTCAACGACGGGCTTTGGCGTGCCACCAGGCACCATCACGCCCAGCCAGGCACCCATGTCGAACCCCTTGAGCCCCGGTATGTTCGACAGGCTCGCAAAAGGCACGAGCCCTGGGGTCACCTCGCTGCCGTTCTTGAGCGAGACACCATAGGCGCGCAGCCGTCCGCCCTTCACATGCGGCATGGTGGCGGCAGCGGTTTCGATGCAGTAGTCGACCCGGCCACTGATGACATCGGTGAGCGCAGGCGACGAGCCCTTGTAAGGCACATGGATCGCCTTGATGCCGACTGCCGCGTTGAATGATTCCGCGATCAGGTGCGCAGTGGCACCCGTGCCGGAGGAGGCAAAGGTGTATTTGCCAGGTTCGGCGCGCACTTTCGCTATGAGTTCGTTGATGTCACGCGCCTGGAAGCTCTGACCCGTGACCAGAACATACGGCGACATTCCAACCATCGCCACTGGTTGCAGATCGCGCTCGGGGTCGTAGGGCGTGCGCGTCATGAGCGGGCTCACTGACACCGGACCGGACGACGCGGCAAGAAGCGTGTAGCCATCAGCTTCCGACTTGGCGACTGCATCGGTGCCGATGGTGCCGCCCGCCCCAGCCTTGTTATCAATCACAACCGGCTGGTTGAACAGCTTCGACAGTTCCTGGGCGACCAGGCGACCAGCGAGGTCAGTGGCCTGCCCGGGGGGCCAGGGAACAATCATACGAAGGGGCCTGGAGGGATAGGCGGCTTGCGCCAGGGTGCCGACGGGGAGCCATAACGCGGCGGCGGCGCCCGCGGTGCCTGCAACCAGCCGGCGCCGAGTCGGTCCAACGGCCCCCACCCGATCGCCAGCGTGGCCGGCTCCAGTGCTGACGCAATGACGCACCGGGTGCGGTTTTGAAAAGCGCGATGTCATGAAGAGTCTCCTTGAATGTTGTCAGCCGGACCCGCAGGTCACACAGCCTGGTCAGTATGTGCCCGCAGCGCCCGCGTGGAAGCCAGCAAGCCGTCGTCGACAATTGCAACCGCCCGAGTCCAACCCGCAGATGCGCCACGGATCTTGAACGGAAAGCATGAAATCATATCGTGGGAGGTTCACGAAAACTGGTTTT